>NC_017542.1:2789583-3126666 GCF_000237325.1 Paenibacillus polymyxa M1 | reverse complement strand
GACGATCAACAGGAACGACTGCTTAACATTGCCCTCAACAAAGTGTCGGGCCGTTGGGATGATGAAGCACTGACGCAATTACTTGTTGAATTGCAGGAGGCAGGGGAAGACATTTCCTTGTCGGGTTTCGATGAAGTGGACCTCAAACAAATGCTTGGAGAAATCGAGATACCGAACTTCGAGGCAGGGACAGCAGAAGACCAAGGTGATCTTGGCGTGCTAAGCTCACGACTGGTGACGTGTCCGCACTGCGGCATGGAGTTTGAACATGATTGATTTAAAAATTGATTGGGCAACACATGCAGCTGCAAAGTTTGCCTGTGAGAACTTCCACTACAGTCGCAGCTTGCCAGCAGGAAAGTCGGTAAAGGTCGGCGCTTGGGAAGATGGGCAATTTATTGGGGTAGTCATTTTCAGTCGAGGTGCTACGCAGAATATTGGTTCCCCGTATGGCTTGACGCAACGCGAATGCTGCGAACTGACGCGGGTTGCTTTGACCAAGCATCAATCGTTTGTATCGGAGATTCTTGCCAAAGCCCTCAGATTCCTGAAGGAGCAGTCTCCCAACGTTGAATTGATTGTGAGTTATGCCGACGTTGAACAAAATCATCATGGTGGGATCTATCAGGCTACCAATTGGATTTACGAGGGAAAGACTGATGGTGAACATTATTTCATCATCAAAGGGAAGAAGACTCATCCCAAATCGATACATTCCAAATACGGTACTGGTAGCCAACGTATTGAATGGATCAGGAACAACCTTGATGCTAATGCTGAGTTGTATTACACGGCTGGGAAGCATAAGTATCTGATGCCACTTAACAAAAAGATGCGACGTAAGATTCAAAAACTTCACAAACCGTATCCAAATAAAAAGGAGGACGCTGTAACGTCCTCCTGATCATCCAGGGTATCCCCCGGCTGAGATAGCGGCCCGCCACGCGTGGCATTTTGCAGACATCCGCTATCTCGCATTCCAGTATATAGGAAAGCCGAGGGATACGACAATGGGAACAGACAACGAACACCAAGATGCACTATTACAACGTGAGATAGAGATCGTCGAGGGAATCCTCGAATCCAAGGCGCAGTACCGGAAGATTGTCAAAGCAGGAATCGCACAGTGGGTCAAAGACCTGCAGGCTGGAAATATAAAAATGCAAACGGTCCAGGACTTGGATCGTCTGATTGAGTTGGATATAAAGCTTCAAAAGGATGAGTTGTAGAAGCACATAATAATCTTGCTAGTTGATTCATAAATATGGATTTATTAAACAACATTATGATTATATTGTAAGGAAAATTAAAAACATGGAATCTTTTAGTAGACTGAGGTGGTAGTTTAATATACAAATATAGGAGGAATAAGCTTTGAAGAAAAAACATTTTATTGCACCAGCTTTGGCACTAGGTCTAATAGGGGGAGCTATTGCTGTACCCAGTGCGATCTTTGCGGATTCGGATGCTGTAAGTACTTCCGCAAATACATCCACTACGGAGACTCAAGCTCCAGCTACTACACCCACAGGTGACCATGTCATTACTCCACAAGCTACTGATGGACAAATTGTCGATCGTCCAGTAGCTGGATTTAATGATTCTGCTGATTTTGACATTAAAGGAGGATATGGATATGTAAGACTGTACTTGAGAAATACAGGAAACACTACTATCTCTTTTACCGTAAATCAGGGAAGTGTATCTGGTGCGGAAAAGTACAGTGGAACAGTAAAACCGGGTAAAACATTCGATGAAATATTAAATTCAAGCAAGGCGTGGTCCGCAGGGAAATTTTATGTTAGTTTAAGTAGTGGTTCTGGCTCCATGTCTGGAAAGCTCGGAGTTCGGACTAGTACTAATACGAATTTTTAAATATAATTGCTGGGGAAGCGAGCCAATCAGGCTCGCTTTTTTTGTTGGGGGTGGTGATTGTGTAACATGGCGAGAGAACGGAGCCCTGAACGGGACAAAGCAAAACAGATGTGGCTGGAGAGCGGCGGAGCGATGAAGCTAAAAGACATCGCCGCCGCTCTTTCTATTCCTGAGGGAAGGGTACGCAAATGGAAGTCTATGGACCGCTGGCAGGATCAATTGAAAGGGAACGTTTTTGATTCGTCCAATGGGAACGTTCCAAATGGAACGAAAGGGAACACTCCTAATCCAAGGGGAGCGCCAAAGGGGAACAAAAATGCTGTTGGCAATCGCGGCGGTGCTCCCCCAGGTAACCAAAACGCCAAGGGGAATAGTGGTGGGCCGGGCGGTCCCTATCGCAACAAGAAGGCCCTCAAGACAGGGATGTATGAAACTATCTTTCTGGATGCCTTGGAGGAAGACGAGCAAGAGCTGTTTGATCAGATTGATACTTCTCCTTTGGCACAGCTCAACGAACAGCTTATTATGCTGTCTATCCAAGAGCGACGGCACATGCGCCGAGTCAAGCAGCTTGAAGCTGGCCTGACCGACGAGGAAAAGAAGATCAAACAGGAGCTGCACCAGCGCAAGGACAAGGTTCCTTACACTAGCCCGAAGACAGGGAAGCAGATCAATCTGTCTGTTGAAACCGAAGGTATGAAGGTCACGGAAATTACGACCGTCACTACTTCCAAGCTGGATAAGATTTTGAAACAGGAAGAAGCATTGGTCAAAACCCGTGATAAAAAGCTTCGGGTTATTAACCTTATTGCCAGCTTGCAGCAGGAGGAAGAAAAGCTGGAGATTGCTCGCGAACGGCTGGAGCTGGAGAAACGTAAGTTGTTAGGCTATGGCGGCGCGGAAGGGGATGAAGACGACGAAGACGATGAGGAAGATGACGACGAATGGTAATTACTCTTGCTAAGGAGCATCGAAAAAGAGCTAAGCGGCGGCTAAGGGATCGGCCTGAAAAACTGGATGAACTGAAAGAGATTTTATCCGACTTCGAGCGATTTTGTTGGCGCTTTTTGAAGATCAAGACGAAGAGCGGCCGCATTATGCCGCTGACGCTCAATGATGCTCAACGGACATTTGTCCGTGAAGTATTTAGGCAGATCGAAGCTGGCAAGCCTGTCCGGATTATCATCCTTAAAGCCCGGCAGATGGGTTTTTCCACTGTCACGGAAGCACTTATCTATTATTTCACGTCCTTGCAAGAGGCCAAGAATGCCTTTATCGTCGCGCAGTCTTCTGATGCTTCTAGCAACCTTTATGATATGTTCCAGTTCTATTATGAAAAGGTGCCGGCAATCATCAAGCCAATGAGCCGAAAGAACAATGCTAAGAAACTCACCTTTGAAAATCCAACGATTCGGACAGCGGACCGCCGGAAGAATCCTGGCTTGAAATCGAAGATCACTGTACAGACTGCGGAAAGTCGGGTGCTTGCCCGTTCGGACACGATCCATTACCTGCATGCTTCAGAGGTGGCGTTCTGGCCAGCCAAGAAGAAAAAGAAGCATCTATTGTCCCTGCTGGCAGCTCTGTCCAAAGAGCCGGGCAGTTTGGGTGTGATCGAATCTACCGCCAATGGCATGGAAGAGTTCAAAAAAATGTGGGATGCAGCCGTTAAGGGCGAGAGTGATTTTACTCCGCTCTTTTTTGCGTGGTTCGAAATGCCTGACTATCGCAAGCCAGTTCCGCCAGGCTTTGAGTTAACCGAAGAAGAAAGGGAGCTGCAAGCAAAATATGGTCTGGACGATGAACAATTGCAGTGGCGGCGGTATACCATTCGGAACGACTGCGGCGGCGATCCGCGGCAGTTTGACCAGGAGTATCCTTCTGAGCCCGACGATGCCTTTCTGTTATCTGGTGAAGGCATCTTTGATAACAAATTTATCAAACAATTGCGGGATGGAATCAGTGCTATTGGTAGCCGACACGAAATTGATTTTGTTAAAAACAAGATCATCCCGGCGCCTTCTGGCGAGCTGGTTATGTATCGACAGCCAGAACAAGGTAAACGGTACGTGTTGGCTGCCGATACAGCCAAGGGTAAGGAAGACGGTGACTATGATGCTGCTTACGTCATTGAGGAGCGCACAGGGGAAATGTGCGCAGCTCTGCATGGCAAATGGGACACCGACTTGTATGGCAAGAAGCTGAACACGCTGGGACTGTATTACAATACCGCCCTGCTGGCCGTAGAGAATAACAATACTGGTGAATCGGTGCTGAATACACTCTTTAATACTTGCCACTATCCGCTGTTGTTCATGCACAAGAAGAGTTTAGGCTGGAATACCAACCAGGCGACCCGACCAGTCATGATTAGCGACTTCAAGGAAGCGATTCGGGACCAGCTCTATGATATCTACTGCCCCGAACTGTACAGCGAGTGCATGACGTTAATAGACAAGAATGGCAGAGCTGAGGCAGACAGTGGGTGCCATGACGATAGAATTCTTGCGTACTCCATTGCCTTGCAGGTGCGACAAGTAGCTGATAAATGGTTTGAATGGTTCAATAAGAAACAGCAAAAACGGGCTGAGTCCCGTGATGATTATAACGAGGGAGTGGGGTGGATCTAAACAATGAGTGAGGGAAATGCACAGTGGTTTCAGATCAGCAAGGCGGACGACGAACGGCATATACCTTCCAGCGCTCAATTGCCGGATTTGTTTGACGATCTGTACGATCTTCATGGTCTATTATCCTTCGCACTCGGCAATGACCCTGCTTCCTGCAAGCTGTTGGTCAAAAACTCAAATATCATACCTCAGTGCATTGAGGCGTACAAGCGTAATATAGCCGGTTATGGCATTGCCCTAGAGTATTTGCCGGGCGAGAGTGATCAAACAGCCAAGGCCGAGTGGGATAAGGCAGAGAAGTTCCTTGAGACCTGTAATCTGGAGGATACCCCGGACGAAATCATAAGCCAGTTGATTGACGATTTGGAAAGTACGGGGATGGCTCATGTCGAGGTAGCTTGGCCTGTAGGTTCTGAGTTTCCGACCATTTTCCGAATGAACCCGAAATATGTCCGCTGTACGAAGGAAAGCAACAAGGCGACTATCAAACGCAAGCGGCGAATCAGCTCTACAAAAAAAGTAGAGGAATTTTCACAGGAGATTTACGCACGACGCTATGCTATGAAGCGAAATACATCTGTCGTGTGGTTCCGACTGTTTGGGACGGAGGCAGATGAAGGTAAAGAGGAAAATCAGATCATCCCGCTTCGCATCGGCCATGACGGTCCCTACGGGGAGCCGCGCTGGTTTGGCAATGCGCCTGGTGTAGTCGGCAGCCGGGAAGCTGAGGAATTGAATGTGAATTACTTCAGCAACGGACGTATGTTGTCTATGCTCCTAACCGTTACGAATGGCCGCCTGACAAAGCAATCAATGGAGCTGCTTAAAAAGGTGAAAGGTTCCGATTCTCAAGGCGGTATTCTCTATCTGGAGGCAAAAGGGGAAGAGACCGGCGGCCCGATGGACGAAAAGGTTGAAAAAGTGCAGATCAAGTTGGACAAGCTCAATGACCTGTTACAACAAGACGCGCTCTTTCTGGAGTATGGCAAGGAAAAGAAGACTGATATCTTGTCTGCCTTCCGGTTGCCGCCGATCTTGGTTGGTCAAAGCTCGGATTACAATAGGGCGACCGCCGACGCTGCGTTACGGTTTGCAGAGGAACAGGTTTTTGAGCCATACCGCAAGTGGATTATGGCAGAGATATTTAATAAACGCCTGTTCCCGGCTATGGACATTTTCCGAGTGCGTGCCGTGTTGAGAGGGCCGAAGATTATAGACCCTGCGGATCGCAAGGCTATGCTGGACTTTATCGCAGACCGTGGGATTATGTTGGTTCGGGATCTGATTCCGATTGCTGAAGACGTCCTTGGTACGACTATCGACGAAACCAAGTTCAGCGAGGAATACCTTGATACACCTATTGCCCAACTCGCAGCCAGTCAGCCAGCACTGCTTGAGCCAGAGCCTGACACAGACACAGACGACATGCAGAATCGTATCGCTACGATTGCCAAACGCTTGTTAAAACAGGCTGACAAGGAGGCCGCTTTGCATGTGTGAGTCCTGTTGGGCGCTGATTGCCAAAGCTGACGATGACGAATTTCTTGATAGTCTTGAGCTGAGCTATGTTGAGCGTAAGGTACTTGAGGAATTGTACAAGCAGGGTGAGGACAAGATCATTGAGATTTTGGAGTTACAGGGGCAAGCCCTTCATGATGCCATTTCGGAACTAAGCGAGGATGCCTTGGGTGATATCGGGGAGCTGGGTAAGGTGCTTATTGCCTTGCATACCACGGATGTATTCGCGGAGCTGTTTGAGCAGGCTGTGCAGGAAGCCTTCGAGCCATTATTTCACTTGGCCGGTGAAACGGAACTGGTGGCACTGGACAAAGAAAAGGTCTGGAGCACCAGCAACAAGGCTGCTGGCCGTTTCGCGAAGAAGCTCAAGAAGCTGGTTCCCGACATGAACAAAGCATCTACGGATGTGTTGCTGCGCAGCTTCGGCAAAGCCATTGAGGAAGGGGCTACACCTTCGGAACGAGCTTTGTTGGTGCAAGAGGTCAGCGCACAGGCTGCCAGCGGGGAAGATGGTCCATTTAGTATGCAGCGTGCGCAGCGGGTATCACGTACCATGAGCACCGCAGCGGCCAATGGCGGCAAGCTGGAAGGCTGGAAGAAATCCAAAATTGCTAAGGGGAAGAAATGGCGCGCTGCTGGCGGTACACGTACCCGTAAGAGCCATCGCAAGGCCAATGGTCAGGTGGTCCCGCTCGATGAGCCATTTAAAGTGGGGGACAGCAAACTGATGTATCCCGGTGATCCGTCTGGTGAAGCGAAGGAAATTGTAAACTGCCGCTGCACTATGCAGTTAGTGTTAGATTAGTCCTTAAACCCGTACACTGATTGAAAAATTTTATATAGCTGGTATGCAATATTTTCATCAAAAAGTAGTGTTTGTTTTGTACCATTGGTTTTACATTTGTCAGAACCATATGTGATTAGGTTGATCAGATTTTCACCTTTAACAGTTTGTATGGTGTATTCAGCATCTACTGGATCGTGTCTGTTGATATGCTTGCTAACTGCTTTTAGGTTTCTTATTCTTGCCATGATAAAGCAACTCCTTTGTAGTTTTGTCCCATCATATCAGAAAAAAATGTAATCATTCATGAGAATTTAATAGTTATAGATGATCACTAACTACGGATGCTTATGACCGATTACATATGAGGGGAGGTGAAAGAGAATATGACCTTTAAATTGAAAGATGCAAAGATTACACATATTTCGCTGGTTGATAAAGGAGCCAACGGTGTTCCCTTTGCAATCATCAAAGCTGCCGGGAAAAATGCCATCCAGAAGCAAGTACAGATTGCGAAGTTTGACGATGCCAAGAAGGTTGTAATCGGTGTGGTATATCAGCCGGACGTGGCTGACGCTCATGGGGATCAGATGGATGCGGAAGAAATTGAGAAGGCCGCTCATCTCTTCATGGAAAAACAGCATACCTACAACATCGACAAGCAGCATGACCTGGATACGGACAAAGGCTATGTAGTCGAATCCTATATTGCTCCTTGTGACATGGAGATCGGTGAACAAACTATTATTAAAGGCTCCTGGGTGGCCGGGGTAAAGGTAACGGATGACGACACTTGGGACGATATTCAGAAAGGCGAGATTACTGGCTTCTCTATGTGGGGTGTTGGTAAACGGGAAGAGATCAAGGAAGACGGGGAGGTATCCAAGGGGCTCTTGAGTAAAATCGTTAAAGCGCTCGGCGCAATGGGATTGATTGAGAAAGGCGCAGTCGCTGACAAATACAATAAGAACCGTAAGAACCGCGAATTTTGGGCTGCTCAGGATGCCTTGAATGCGGTTCTTTTTCGTTGGGATAGTTGGGAGAGCGGCATGGAGAGCGACCCTGAATTAATCCGTGAAGCCCTTCAGGACTTTGTGGACATCGCTCAGGAAGTGCTCGTTCAAGAGGATATTGTAAAGGCAATCGGAAGCCCACCTGAACAGATTGCTAAAGCAGGGAAAAAGATTTCTGCCGGCAACCTGAAGCACATTGATGATGCCATTGCTGCATTGACCGAATTAAAAACAAAAACTGCTCCTGCTGAAGAAGCGGAGCCCAAGGAGGAAGACGATTTGAACGCTGAAGATATTGCAAAGGCTGTACAGGCTGCCGTGGCTCCAATCGCCAAGCAGGTAGAAGCCCTGTCGACGCAAGTTACTGAATTAAAGAAACAAGAAGGGGCAGAACCTGAGCAGCCAGCGGGAACAGAACCACCTGCTGAACCGCAAGCAAACGCGCTGACTGATGCGATTACTAAGGCGTTGGCACCGCTGACTGAGCAAGTTCAAGCGTTGGCTACTGACGTACAAGTTGTAAAGAACAGCCGTGGTGGTTCCGCTCAAGGTGGTACCGTAGACGAAATTCAAAAATCTACTGGCGACGTAAGCTTCGGCGGCCTGCTTTAATACCAAGAAGGGAGACAAGCAAATATGAGAACAAACGGACAAATCATCAAATCCACCATAACGAGCACGTTGGATCAAACCGCTCTGAGTTACCAACAGGTGGACAAGTTTACTGAAATGGCTTATGAGTCTACGGAGTTTCTAAAGGGGATTCGTACGATTAATAAGCTCAGCTCTAAAGGTACAATTGACAAAATCGGTGTGACTGGCCGTAACCTGCGCAGCAAAAAAGAAAATATTATGGCTGACAATACGCCTACCCCAACATTACCGCAAGTTCCGTATGCTGTAGAGCCAGTTGTTTTGCCATTCGAAATCACCGAGGAATTTATCCGTCAAACCGCTCGTGTGCGTGGTCAGAACGGTGAGGATATTATTATGGCAGCCATGACCAAAAACTATGGTGAAAATATGCAGGATATTGGGTTTAACGGAGATACTGCTACGCCGAATACTGACCCGGATTATGCTTTCCTAAGTATGAATAACGGTTGGTTGAAACATGCGAAGACCAAAGGCAATTACATTGACTGGACGACGTTGAAAGACCCTCAGAAAAAGGGTGTATTGTTTGAACTGGAACGTGCGATTCCAACCCGTCTGCGTACTGGTGGTGTATTCAAGTATTTTATGCACCCGAATACCTTTTCTAAGCGACTTCAGGCTTTGGCTGAGAAGGACACCAGTGCATCCATTCAATTGCAAATCATGGGCGGAGTGAAGAAAGTAAACAGCTATGAGGTTGAGGAAGTAGCTCATATGCCAGAGGGAGCTATCATCTTTACGTATCAACAGAACTTTGTCTTGGTTAATACGTACGATATGCAGATACGTAAAACTACCGAGGGCAGAGAGGCCATCTATGCAGACAAGCGTTTCTACGCTATCCATTCCGATTACGACTCTATCTTCGAAGAGCCGGGAGCGGTGGCATACGTCGAAGGGGTGGAATTTTAATGGCCTATATCACATATCGAGGAGAAAACACCTCTTTGATGCTTTACGGCATCCGCTTCCCGGCCAAGGTCCCGGTGCTGGTTGATAGTGAATCTGTGGTTAAAAATTTTCGTGAACGCTCGGATTTTGATATCAAGGAAGAAAAGGTTATTCCGCTGGAAGACCTGACCCTCGTCCAGCTAAAAGATAAGGCTAAGGCTGCCGGGATTAAGGGATTTAGCAACATGAATACACAGGATCTGATCACCGTTTTGCGTGGTGGTGGTAAGCCTTCCGATGATACGCCACCTGCGGGTGATCCGTCGAAAACGGAAGGGGCTGACGGTAAAAGTGCTGACGCCAACAATCCTCCAACAGCGTAGCCGGGTAACCCCGATCCAAGAGGCACCGGCTGAGCTGCTACAGCAATACATTGATGACGCGCAAGTACGTATTGAACTGTATCTGCCAATTCCCTTCCCGACCGAACCTGATAAGCAGATTATGCTAGCTTGGACCAAGCTGGCTGAGGGGTTGGCACTACAGGACAGCGAGGAATATCTTGCATCCGTGGCGCGTAATTATGCATCCGAGAGCGATGGTGCTTGGACGTACACTCGGCAGGCCGTGGAGGGCAAAACAACTGGTAATGCTGATGTGGACGCTATCCTGTTTCTTTGGGTGAAAAAACAGACTGGACCGGATGATGGTAACATCACCGCATACGTGCTATGAACCACCGTTTTAAAACACCATTGGCCGTGTATCGTGTTGGTCAAAAACGAGATGATGACGACCTGTTCGACGATCGGAAATCCGGTAAGATAACTGACGTAAAATGCTTTGTCGTGACAACTACGACGGAAGCCAAAGCGGATGCTAAGCCAGTAATATATATCGTCAAAAAGACGGTAGGAGTGCCGCTGGCAGCCGACATTAAGCTGAGTGACGAAGTGGTATTGCTAGGCCGTCGATACCTCGTGATTGACTCCATTCCGCGTCGTTACTGGCGTGAGCTGCTTGTAACATGTGAGGTGAAGGGAAATGACCGTGCATGATTTTGATGGACTGGCCCGGCGATTCCGTAGGATAGCTGATGAAGGGATGGAACGTATTTTACGTAACATCGCGGAGGCAGCCGGGGAAACGTTGCTCAACCTGATCATTGATGAAATCGACCGACAGGATCTGATCGACACCGGGGCCATGTGGCAGTCCTTTTCCCGTGGTGATGATAACAACGTATGGGAATGGGATGTAGACCGTAACGCGATCACGCTGGAGCTTGGTTCCAACCTGCCTTATGCACAATTGGTCAATGATGGTTACACCATTGAGAAGAAACATTTTGTGCCGGGTTACTGGAATGGTGGCGGCTCATTTGTCTATGATCCGTCTGCCAAGACTGGGTTTATGGCAAAGCCGCGCAGCTTCATCGGCAGGCATTATTTTGATATTGCTGTGGAGCACCTTGAGGGAGGGATGAACCAACTCATCATGCGGCGGTTAGAGGTTGAGCTTGAAAGGATGTTGCGGTGATGATGGATGTTGGTTTAAAAGCCTGGGCCGAAATTGTGCGACGAGTGTATCCTGAGCTCTCTATCTTGCGAGATCGGTCTAAATGGTTGGCTGGTGATTTTAAACTGCCTGCCGTGTTTATCGAGACGGATCTTGTATCGGACAAGGTTCATACGCCGCGAGCTGATCGGATCATTGAAGATGTGGGGCTGGTATTCCACTATGACAAGGAACGAGCGGACGAACAGGACGAGGGGGAACCTATACCGCTTGATCTTGACACGTTTTTCCTCTACTTACGGCAGCAGCGGTTCAACGTTGCTTCCAAGCGTTTTGGGATTGTGCTGGTTATCGAGCCGCCACGCACCCGTTCGGAAAAGGATCGGATCGAAATCACCTTCCGGTACTCTTACCTACTCAGGGTAGAGAAACAGCCAGTAGAAAAGATCAATGATTTTTATATAGAGACTTCAACAACTTGATCAGAGTGCTAGTCTTACCCAACCGAAACAAATCACTAAACAAATTAAGGTGACAGCAATGAGCCCAGCATTTTATTCCTCTAATATCTTGAAACCCTTTAATATGTGAATCGTATGTATTGTGGTACATATATGGGTAATTCAGGATTTTTTTGTGAGGAGGATACTGTATGAAAAAGAGCACAAAATGGGTGTTGTGGCTTTTAGGTTTAATATTTGGTGGTATTGTTTTAAACTTTTATTTGAATTTTTTCTCAGTCGCCTATGCACTGATCGGTTTACTCCTAGCTTTCTTTTCTGGTTGGGGTGCTGTTGTCAAACTGAAAAATGACGTTAACCAATACGAGGATCACTATAAGAGACAATCCTACGTTGAAGATGACATCGAGAAATATACAAAATAGTTTGAGTCGTATAAGAAATGCTGCGTATTCTCTAGCAGTGTTTTTTTATTTTGTAAGAGAGGAGTCACATTGATGACCACAGAAAAACAAGTTTATTCCGACAAAGATAATCTACAGAAGCGGACCAAACAAGAATGGATTGAGAGCGCAGCAGTTTTGAAGGCAGAGCCTTACGAGATTGCGGGCGCTCTTTTTGATTGCGCAGCTGACGTTTTACTTTCGCGGGCAGAAGTGGAGCAAAGACTGGTTGCGTATTTGCATCCGGTCAAGGAAGCCCCTGCTTCTGTGTCTGTTAAACCAGAAGTACCACAAGTGAAAAAACCAAAGGAGGAAACGCCAAATGACAATTCAGCGGGTTAGGTCCAGCGCGTACATTGAATTGCTAGTAAAGGCACGGTCTCGGGTTGTTCCAACAACTGGCCGCGTACTCATTCCCTATCAGGCCGAATGGGGCGCACCGAACCAAGCCGTAGATATGGCTAATGATTCGGAGCGCCTAAAGGAGTCCGGCAAGCTTGTTGATGTATTGGAGCTTGCTGCCGAAAGCGGGGCGACTGTTATCGGCTATCGGGTTACAAACGGGGAAGAAAAGGCTGCATCTGTCGCTGTCGCTGACAGCTACACTATTGAGGCACGTTATCCAGGGACACGAGGCAATGACTTCGAATACATGGTGCGTCCGGCTCTTATCGATGACACCAAGAAGGAGATCGTAGTCCGCGACACCAAGGGCGTATATGAAACGGAAACGTATCTAGTGGCTGACAAGGCCGCTGCTGTGGAAGCTCTTAAAAAGTCCGCTATGATCCGTTTTAAAGATACTGGCGCGACTGCTCTTGCGGATACGGCTTATACCAAACTGGATGGCGGTACAACAGGCACGGCCACATTGGCGGCTACCGACTGGAATCGCATCTTTAACCGCGTGTACGGCTTGACGTTCGATACCATCTATTTGTCTGCAACTGATCCGGCTGTACAAGCTGCCGCCAAACAATGGCTGCTAGATCGTCGCGATAAGGGTCATAAGCTGGCGACGGTGGTTGTCGCTGGCCCGGCAGCTACGGACGGCGACATTGAGGCGCACACCGCACGTAGTCGCGCCATGAATGCCCGTTATGTAATTAACTGCTCTCTTGCTGGCGATCACACCAACGGTAAGACCTACACATCCGTCGAATGGGCTGCATGGGTGGCTGGGCTGGTTGCGGGTACACCTGCTAATAAGTCATTTACAGGTATCAAAGTTCCGATGACGCAGGCAAAAGTGGACTGGAGTCATAGTGAAGTGCTGAAAGGACTTGCAGAAGGTACGCTGATGGCTACGCGTGACGGCTACGACTACGTTATCGAGCAGGCCATCAACACTCTGACCACGATCGGACCAAATGAGCGTGAGGACTTTGGGAAGATTCGCGTATCCGCTACGATTGACCAAGTAATGAACGATATCTACGAAGCGGGCAAGCGTTGGAAGGCCAAGCTGGATAACGACAAAGAAGGCCGCGGCATGTTTATTGCTGCTGTGTTGGAATATCTCAAAATCCGTGCTCAGCAGAAGGCCATTGCAGACAAATTCAGTTTTGCAGAAAACCCTGATAAGACAAGTGAAAATGATTATGCATATTTCAAGCTTGGCGCCAAGCCATTGGATGCTATCGAAATTTTCTATACTGACTGGGAGGTGGAATAATAGATGGAACGCGAACTTATTGGACGTAATTTGTCCTTACAAGACGATAATGGTGAGGATGTCCAGACAGTCAAGGAAGTGGAAGTGCTGCTGAAACCTGAAAACTTGGATATTGTTCGAGCACGGCGCATGGCTAAAACGAAGCAACTCACAGGATACGAAATTTCAGTTAAAATTGTCATGTCAAAACTTGAATCGCGATTGCGGTACCGACTGCTGGACGACTTTAAAGCAGGTCGTACAATGTTTCTTCCTCGTATTACAGGTTCCTTGGACGACCGTATCACGGGCAACACGGAACGTGTCCTTATCACAGGGATTCACATTCATGAGGAAATAGATATTCTTGTCGCGAAAATTGATGATAACAATGGTATAGACATTACCTTGTCGGGTACAGCAACGGATTTCGATTTCGTTGACAAGTTTCCGGATTACATGGCTTAAGTGGAACAAAGGGTTCTTTTCCGCAATGTTGATAGGCTCTAGCAAAGATGGTCTAAAAAAATATGAATATTCATATTAGTTTTACAAGTTATTTCATCCATGAAGTAGCCCATAAAACATTCGAAAATTTAGCGATAATTTTACCAAAAGCTATTTATATTTGGATATATATTCTATATAATAGGTGTGTATTCCAAATATGAAAGGATGATGTAAGGTGAAAAAGAAACTATTGATTGGACTTTTAACTGTTGCAGCATGCTTCTCTTTAGGATCGACATCATTTGCTTCTCCGGCTGCCGCCGCCGCTCCAGATTCTCAAGCCGCAATTACGCAAGGGGTTACTACGAACGCAGTTATCAGTCGATTAACTCTTAAAGTAGGCGAATCGAGGTATCTGACTGGTTCAAGTTTTTGGATTAGTGGGGATCAGGGGGACAATAACCCAATCTATCTCAATGTTGATGGTCTAGTAGTTGGTCTGAAGCCTGGAAGCGCTTTGGTTGTGGCTGATCTACCAGATGGATCGGGGCAAATTGAGTATTACATTACTGTAAAATAATATATTCCTAGATCATTTAAGCCTGTAGACTGACTCCAATAGGAGTAGTTTGCAGGCTTTTTACATGCAGTGATTATTCAAAATACCTGTGTTTTGATGAAAGAAGACTAATAAATTGGAGGAATCACAATGAGTGACAAATTACAAAAATATCTTGCGACTGGCGCAGCGGCGGCAAAGCCGGAACAACTTGAGGTAGAGGTGGACGGCGAGAAATGGTCTGTACGTCGTTTGACCACAATGGACATCCGCCGTTGCTATGATGTGGCATTCAATGATGATGGTTCACCAAAGGAAACATTCAACGAGATCGACGCTATGATTGTGCGGGCGACGGAGCATGACTTCGACTGGAACAACATAGAGCTTCTAAAAGTTTATAGTTGCATAAACAAGAATGAGTTACCGCCACGAATGTTCAGCAACCCAGACCATTATGCAATCCTCAGCAAGGCGGTACGTAACTTCCAAGAAACTAAGGAAGAATTGCTAAAAGAAGCAAAAAACTCATTAAGCGAGACGGAGAAGCAAGCTGGATAGCTCACTTTTGGGTGAACCAGAAAAAGCTGCCTTCTGAGGTCTTGCCATATGAAGTAGACAAACAGCGCCAGTATTATTTTTGCCTGGCTGCTTCGATGATCGCTGAGGAAGAAATGGCCCGTCTAAATAGGAAATAACCATGTCGAAACAGGAAGGGGGTGGGAACAATAGCAACTACGTCAGTTACGGTGCCATTTGAGGCACGGGATATGATAACCGGCGCTGTCCGAAATATGCGTCGTATGCTTCAGGGCGCTCACGATGATCTGATGAATTTTCGCCGGGCTTCGGGCAACATGTTTGATGATTTTGTATCCGGTAGCCGCCGGGCGAGGGAATCTGCGGACGATCTAGGCAGACGGATCAATGGCGCGTCCGATGAAGTACGGCGTATGAATCAAATCCAGCTTGATGATATCTTTCGGCGGGCGCGTGCTGGAGCTGATGATCTTAGGCGTTCTGCTGATCGTGCAGACGCGGATATCCGCAGCATTCGTGATGCTAATGTGAAATTACGTGCTGAGGATTCTATAAGTCCAGTCGTTGACCAGGTATCTGACAAGATTTCAGCCTTGGCAGCTTTGGCGGGCGGGATTATGCTCGGTAGCGGTGTGAGTGATTCTATGTTTGGAGGCGTGTCCGATTACAGCCGTGAGGCGGCGCGAAGTGCAGCTTACATGCCCGAGAACATTCGTCAACAGAGTCTTAATACGGTGGATGACTTGGTTAAAAAGGCCATTATTCCAGATCGTATAGAAGGAACCCGGCAACTTGCCGATGCAGCTCCTCTAGTACAGGACAAATCCAAGATGAGTGACTTCGTAAGTGCGTCTGCTAAAATCCAATACATTCGCCCGGATGCCGGAGCTGAGGAAGTACAGCGGGCGTTGTCTCAAGCGTCGAACAGTTTTAAAGAATCCTACAGTCAAGTGGCAGATTCAATGATGTATGCCTATAAGGAAGTAGGTGACAAACAACAGGACCTGTTCGATACGTTTTGGGAATACAGCCCATATTTCTCCAGCAGCGGCACCGACTCAGAGCAAATGAGTAATTTTCTAACACAGACGGTGAAGGGTGGGGCCTTTAATTTCGACAAGCCTGCCGACTTTTTCAAGGAGACGTTTGGTGTCAAAGCTCTGAATACAGGGGATATGGCAAATTACTTTACAAGTCGTGGGGCAGGGAAGGATGAGGCCCAACGTCAGGCGACGGCTTTCACAGACGATATCAATTCAGGTGACAAACAGCGTGCGCAAGGAGCCATAGCCGCATTGGTTGGTGATTTGGCTAGTCAAACGCGGAGCCAACTAAAACAATCCCTTGTAACTTTGGGTTCTGGCGCTGGTGAAGACAACGCTGATTCCATCCTGAAGACGTTCGGAACAGCGTTTCAAAAAGCACCAAACATGAAGGGCACTACTGATAATTTGCTTCGTAAGCAGCAAGCTGCTGACCCAATGACTGAAATGAAGCAAACTCGCGCTGAAATGAGCTTGCAAATGCAAGAGATTGGAACCAACATTGCTCAGGCAGCCCTTCCAGCTTTTAAGGAGTTTAACGCCTTGCTAGTGCAGAATAAGGACAACATTCAAGCGCTCGGTACTGGAATAACCAGTGCGATAACCGGAGCGACTAGCTTCTATAAAGATCATTTTAAAGCCATAAATACTGCCTTAATCGGGTTGGCTGCTGTACTGGTAGCTAAAAAATTATGGGCCTTTGCACAAGGAGTAAAGAAGTTCAACGATGATCTTTCAACTGCCGCTAAATGGGTAGGAGAGAAGGGAAAAGCGGGGGCAAATGCCACAGGCAGAGGAGTCAAAGCCGGTTGGAATTGGATTCGACGGAAACCTCCTGAACCTCCAGCTCCACCACCTGAAGAAACCCCAGCCCAACGAGCTGCCCGAATACGGGAGCGGATGGGCGGACGCGGTATTAGACGCCAATTGAGTGGAAACCGTAACCCTGTCGATGATCGTATTGGCGGTTTACGCTCTATCGCTTCCATGACTGTTAACGCTACGAAAGTCTATATAAATGGCTCTGTGTCTAGTGGCGGAGACGGCGGGGCAGGTGATGGTGGTGGCGATGGGGGCGACCAAGACAGAGATCGCCGCCGTAGACGAAACCGTCGTGGAGGGCGTAGGGGAGCGGGAGGCGGTGGCGGTAGACGACGTATACGTATTAATGGTCCCCGTCCCACTCCACCAAATCCACCTAACCCGAACCCAAGCCCAAGGGGATCGCGTGACAATCCTTATCGTATTCGTCGTCCAGCTCCACCAAATCCACCGCCACCACCGAGTCCGCCATCTGGCGGTGGCCGTCTGCGAGGTTTCCTGAAAGGAGCAGGCAAAGCGGCTAAAGTTGGCGGTATCGTTGGTACGGTTGCAAGCGTAGCAGCCGGTGCATATGACCTCTACCAAGCATCCAAGGATAAGGGATTGCGTGAGGCCGTATCTACTCAGGGCGGTGCTATGGTAGGTGGTGTAGCTGGTGGTGCTATTGGCGGGGCTCTAGGGTCTGCCCTTGGACCACTCGGTACAATGGCCGGTGCATACATCGGAAACATCGTCGGTGAAAAGATCGGGAAATTTGCCGATGAAAGTGGATTGACACGGAAAGTCGTGGATGGTGCGGTTGGAATCTTTAATTCTGCTAAGGATACCTGGACTGGCGTGAAAAACTGGTTCACGGGGGACAAGAAGGAAGAGAAGCCTGGTCCACCGCCGGAAGCCAAGATTACAATTAACGGACTCACTGTGCAAA
This sequence comes from Paenibacillus polymyxa M1, assembly GCF_000237325.1. Lineage (NCBI taxonomy): Bacteria > Bacillati > Bacillota > Bacilli > Caryophanales > Paenibacillaceae > Paenibacillus > Paenibacillus polymyxa. Next base: position 3,108,880 of record NC_017542.1, on the reverse strand, counting down.
AGCAGCAGCATCTCAAGCAAATTGGAGACGAGGTGCGCAAAAGTATAGTCGATAAGGGTCTTAAAGAGGGACTGAAAACTGTTGCTGAACAGCCAGAAGTCAAGCAACGCCTTAATGCACTTAAAAATGCATGGGGCGTTGTGTGGAAGATGGGCGATAGTAGTAAGGCTCAGAAAGATGTCAAGGCTGTAGGAACCGCTACAAAGAGCAGCGCTGATGAGGTGGCCAAAGGGGCAGCAAAAAATAAACAGAGTTTTAATAATATCAGCGCTGCTGCGAAAACGGCTGTGGATAAGACCACACAATATCTACTGTCTCTTAAAAACGTATCGAGCCAGGGCAATAGCTGGGGAAGTGATCTTATGTCCCATTTTATTGCTGGTATGCGCGGCCAGTTCCCCACGTTGTCTTCCGTCGTCAGTTCCGTTGCAGTAGTCCTTAAAAAGATGAAGGAAGCAAAAGATGCTAATTCTGGCGGCGGTGGAATTACACCGAAACCTAAGCCAAAACCATATGCTCAAGGTGGATATATCAATCGTCCACATGTTGGTTTGGTTGGGGAAGCTGGTCCGGAAATGATTATTCCGTTGTCGGCCAGCCGACGCAATCGTGGTCGGGAGCTGTGGGAGCGGGCCGGGATTATTATGGGTGTACGCCCATATGCAAACGGCGGCCAAGTCGGACGACCAAACCTGATAGGTGCATCCAGTTTGATGCCGATGGCGCAGATGTTTAATCCATCAGCTTCGACTGCCCCGAAGTCAGTCAGCATCGAGAATATTAATATTGATTTTGGTGAACTCGCGAAAGGAATCACCAACTTTGTAGAGTTTGCAAAAATGCTTAGTAGTCCGCAAGGTCGAGCTCTGATCCGCAAGGTGGTTGGCGAAGAGGTATTGAAAGCATTAGAGAATGGAGGATAAACGATGCTGGCACTATCGCAAGGAAAGATCCGTCTTACCTTTCCGATCACCCCGGCAGAGATTCAAATAACTGGAGGCAATGAAGTTGAAACCTTCACTGTCATAACTGGTCAGGAACGCACAGGGAAACCCGTATCGAAAGCGAAACGGGTTTCTTTTTCTGCTATCCTTCCACGCTATTGGGAAGAGATTTGGGAGACGGATAGCAAACAGACGGTCACCTATAAAACACCAGAAGTAACGTGGAAACTGCTGGAGCAATGGAAAGGTAAGCCTGTTGTACTTAACTTTGAGAACCTATTTAGTCAAACGATGCTCCTGGAGGGGATGGATCAGACGTACAAGGATGGACAGGGGAATCTTCATGGTAACTATTCATTTGTGGAGTATAAGCCTGTTAAAATCGTCTCTTATTCTAACTCTAAACAGGTTCTCAAGCCTGGAACCGTGATCACTAAACCGTCCAAAAGCCGCCCTAATACTACCGGCAAAAAGGACAAAAAGAACGATAAGAAAAAAGATGATAAAAAAAAGAAGGCAAAGGATAAAAGTAAGAAGGCTAAGGAGGACCCAAACGCTAGGGGTGCTTTTGACTATACAGGTTCCAAAAAGCGAATATCGGACAAGGTTTCCAAAGCGAAAGGGAAGTGATGTATTATGGACGGCTTTGCGGTTGTATATGGCAAGGAGAACGCCCGGCAGATGCTGACGGATGGCATCGAAGAAGTGTCCTGGTCCTCTGGTCGCGATGAGATTGCCCGCAGCGCTACGGTACGACTTCGCAATGCGAGCAATATAAAGGTAGCTGGTATGCTGATGTGCTTTTCGCAAAAGGTCGGTGGTGCTCTTTATCATCACAAAAACCAATTTTTTCACGGACCTATTATCAAATACGAGCAGGACGAATTTATAAACGCTTGGGAAATTGAGGCGAGGGAAATTGGATGGTACTTGTCCAAAAACAAAGGGACTCGGCCGTACTTAAAGGGCGAGGCCGGAGCGGAGCTGCAACGATACATCAAGAGTACGGGCATTGACTTTCGCTGCCCAGCTTTGGGCTTCAGCTTGGACGAGCGTTATGGGACTATGGCCCATTCGGAAATCATCCTCGACGTATTGCAAAAGGCATATGAGCGTAGCGGCTACCGTTATTATATAGACCTTGTTAGGACAGAAAAGAGCTTTTATCTGCAAGTGATGCGCGAAGGGACCAATACCAAGGTCCCTATTTTTGTACCCGAACAGATGACCTCCAGCACGGCAGGATACAGCATCGAGGAAACCTATACAGTCGTAACCGCGCAAAAATGGAAGGATGATAAGATCGCTTCTGCTGTTACTAAAACGGCAGCGGGTGCAGTGAAGGCAATGGGCCGAATGGAAGAGATCATCGAGGTTGGTGAGGATGAAAAGCCGGAGACGATTGCTACACAGCGGCTCAAAGTTTTGTCCGCTGCCAAACAGATTAAGAAGATCACTGTCCGACATGAAGACCATACGTTGTCTGGTTTGCGTTCTGGCTGGCTGGTGTTAACTAAAACAGATCATACCTCAAAGTGGATTGTCGTCACGGCTGATAGCAGCTACAAGAATGGAACATATACCGTAACGTTGGAATTGGAAAGGAGGGAATAGCCGTGCTGAATGAAGCGCTCAAGCTTCTAAAAGATCAAACCAAAGACAGTATCGACTCACGGGACACCGAAAGGGCTACGCTTCTAAGTTGGCCAAGTAGTCCGTCAATAGAGGTGGATGGTGACCTTACTCCCTATCCAACGGATAAACTGGTGTTTGCTGAGTATTTGTTGGATCGGGAAGTTAAAGCGGATTTCATAGCTGCTGAATATCTGGAGGGCGATGAAGCCAAAGGCAGCGTTACAGGCGTACTGGCTAACGGTGTGGTTTACGAAACAGGGGAGCCATACAAGCAGACCCCACGCAGCTCGTTACGTGGCAAGCTGGTTATTCCAAGCCCTTTGCAGGTTGGTGACCGGCTGATTGTCTCCAGACTGAGCGGACAGCGGTACTATGTTCATGGAAAGGATGTAAGGGCTGGTGGCTGATGATGAAACGTTATTCCCCGATCTTGATCTTTCCACACTTGACGAGGTGGAGTTGACAGAGACGGTAGCGTCTGAAACCAAATGGACATATGTGATCGACTATCGCACGCGGCAGATGGTCACCACCGACGACGGGCGTCCCAAAAAAACGGCTACGTATGGTGAATACCTTGTGCAGACGGCGCTAAAAATCCTGAACACCGAGCGATTTCAATATGTGGTGTATGACGCTGATATCGGTGTCGAACGATCTGAATGGGCCAATTGGGAGGACGTTGAAATAAAACGCGACATTGAGGAAGCTTTGGCAGCTCATACGGAAATCTCTCAAGCTGAGGTATTGTCGATGGAGCGGAACGGCCAGAACATGTATTTGCGAATTAAATTAACCGGGCTGGCCGGAGAAGTAGAATTGGAGGAGGCGATTGAATTGTGAATGTGAAATTAACAGACCTTCCTGCACTGCCACCGATGGCAATTTTGGAGGAAACCCCAGAGGAAGTTTACCGCCGATGGGTCAACCGGGCGATTACATTGGCACAAGAACGCGGTCTACCTCCACCCCCGACGGATCCGGGAGAGTTATTTTATGATCTGTGGTATCCCATCGCTATGGAATACGCTGAACAGCAGGAGTTGTTAATATATGCCTTTCTCCAAGCCTTCCCCATTTGGGCAGACAGTGAGTATTTAGATGGTCACGGATGGTCGGATGGTATGCCTCGGAAGGTGGGGGAGGACGACGACACGTACCGATTGCGAATGCTTGAGCGTGCGTTTGCTGAGGAAGGCAGCGGGCGTCGAAAGGACTATGAGACATGGGCAAAGGAGCTGGAAGGCGTTGGCGGTGCTGTTGCCATTGAAAAGGAGCGGCACGATAACAGCATCGATTTGTATCTCACTGACCTTCAAGGACAGCCGATCACGGTAGAGTTTGCCGCTAAAGTTAAGGCGGATATGTGGGAAAACAAGCGGATTGCCGGGCATGATCTGGCTGTACATCCTGCCCCAGTATTCACGTTGCAAGTAGCTGCGAAACTAAATACAGTTCTTCCACTTTCGGAACTGGTAGAGCCCATTAGGAAGCGAATAGCCGACTACGCCATTGGTAGAACAAAGCTGGTATTTAATTACGTTGGTGCTGCTTTGCTGGTCAAGGGAGTGGAGGATTACGAAAGCCTTACGCTTAATGGAGCCATCGAAGACATTGAGGTTCCGGCCACGTCTGTTTTGAATATTGAGGTGACCCTGACATGATACCTCTGCGATACCGGGAAATGCTGCCGCCACACATGTATGAGATCGACATGGCCGAGCGGCATTTTGACGTTATGGAGTTGGAAATAAACGATCGGGAAAAGTCGATTGACGATCTGGGAAATCAGTTCGTTTTAAAGACTGCTACTTGGGCATTGCCTATTTGGGAGTGGATATATTTCCACCAGGAGCAGATTGGGAACTTAGAACAGCGCCGTGACGCGATACGTCGTAAGCGTTGGGCCAAGCGACCTTTTACACTGCCGGTACTGCGACTGATTGGTGGGAAGTACGGTAATCTGTTGGACATACAAGAGGATTATCTAAAGAAGACGATCTTGTTTGTGTATGGTATCGACACACAGTTAAACGTTAAAGGCCTGATGGAAGACTTTGAGTACATTCGGCCTGTTCATATTAACAAAGCGCAGCCTACTTTTCGTATTGACGTTCACCACAAATTCGGAATTAAAACACGTATTAGGTTCCATTCCCGCGTAGGTTTTTTCGGTGGCAAGCCGTGGTATCTAGATGGAACAAAATTACTGGATGGGTCCGCTTCGCTTTCCGGTTGGACTGGCGAACGGCAGCGCAAACGAAACCGATTGGAGCTGAGGGTCAGCAATCCGATTACGAACCGACAAGAGGGAATTTTAAAAGTCCGCAAAAATTATTGGCTGCTTGACGGTCAGAACTTGTTTGATGGTAGCCACTCACTGAGCTCAACAGAGACAATTTTACATGTATAGGAGGACATTATGGCAGAACAAGTATTAACGGTGACAACGGTCTATGCGAGAGAACAGATGGCCCAAGCGCGGGCCGAAGGCGGCACATTGACTAAAGTGGTCAAAATGGCATTTGGCAGCGGTGGGGTTGATGCAGAGGGCAAGCCTTTGCCTTTGGATGGCACAGAGCAAGTATTAAAAGCGGAACTGATTCAAAAGAATATCTCGGGCCACGAATTTATCGCCCCAGCAACGATCCGTTATGTCTGTTCTCTTGCAGAAACAGAGCTTGCCGGGAAAACGATCAATGAACTTGCTTTGGTAGATTCGGTTGGGAAATTCACAGCGGTTCGCACCATGACGAACAAAATCAAAGACGGAGACATAGAGTTCGTTTTCGAGATTGACGACATTTATTAAGGAGGACGAATCTTATGGCTATACAGCAACCACGCCGCTTTGTTACAACCGATCAGGGTCACGCAGATGTTTTAAATAAACCAATTGATACGCTTTATGAGAATGACCAAGAGTTGTCCGCGCAGATTGCTGATGTAAAAACGTACGTTGATGGGGCGATCAAAGAGGCCAAAGTGCCGGATGCAAGCACAACCCAAAAAGGTATCGTACGAATGAGCGCGGATTACAAGTCAACATCACCAGTTACGGTGCCAAACAGTAAAGCTCTTTCCGACCTTTACGGCTTATCATTTGTCGATCGGGGTAAACCCTTTTCAGTCGACTGGAACTTTATAGTTCTGCCGGGAGCACACAGGATTGATGTTGCTACTTTAAACCCTGTCTCGGATCACAGTCCACCGGGAGCAAATACTAAGGGTGTGCTTTTTGTTTCTTCAGTTATAGTAGGACAAGATTCGGTTTTTGTACAAAGGTATGTTGATGAAACAGGCGGTATTTTTAATCGCATTAGAACAGCAGCCGGAACGTGGACAGACTGGAGAACAAACGGAGGTGGCAATATGGTTTTAGTAGCAAGTAATAATGTAAGACTTTCTCAGGCCACGACATATGCGCAGCAGGTTGCATCTGGTGGTGGTTCTTCTAATCTGTCGCCTACTATGTTGGTATTTAAATTTATACCTAAGGCGCTGGGTGAGCTTCGCATTTATTGGGAAGGCCTTGTAGAATTAGTTTCTGGTACTGCACCTACTGATGCTAACAGTAACTGGGGTATCTCAGCGTCTGCTCATGGGTCCAATACATGGAGTGCTGGCGATGATAGTGAATGGGTAGAGTATGCGGTTCAGAAAACTCTTTTTAATTATAGAGATGGGCTAGGTACCACCAGAGATAGTCATGGATCTAATTCGCCTGGTAACACAATCTCTTCGGCATTGAAGCCTGGACTAAATTCTTGGTTTGGTAGTGAAGGTGTTATGCGTGTAACATCTCTTGGTCCAGTATATATCGCCTTCTATATTTATGCAGCTAATTATGGTTCAGGAGGCGCAGGCGCATATACAATTAAGGGAAGCATTCGTAATATTCAGGTATGCTACGACGAGGTGACACCATGATTAAAGTCGTATTTTTTCATGACAACGGTGTTGTATGGGGCTGGAATGAGTATATTGAATCTGTTGACGATATTCCGTATAAGTACGTACAGGTAGACGAGCTGCCTGAGGTTGTGTGGAATACTCCAGCGGGCAAACGAGTCCGCTATACTGACGATAAGAAGTTGTTTGTCCTTGAAGACGTGCCCGTATCTCAAGAAGTTGATACGCCAAGCGAATTGGACAAACTTAAAGCCCGGTTAGAGAAGGCTGAAGTCGAGAACGCTGCATTGAAACAGGCAGATCTGGACAACAAAGAATCCATAGCCGGTCTTATCCAACTCGTTATGTCACAGACCGATGCTAAATAGAATCCGGGAGCGGATTCTATTTTTTATTCTCATACAGCTCATGAGGGGAGGTGAAAAAATCATGAATGAACAGATTAAAAAAGCTTTTGCAACTACACTTGTACATCTTATCCTTGCTGGCCGTCGTGAAATTGAGGACGTGCCAGTAGCTTTGCGAGACTTGGTTAAAGCTGACTTGGGCATTACTGAGCCTTCACAGGCAACTCCGGCAACTACGCGGGCGGTAGAACAACCAACAGAACAAGAAGCGTAAGCGGCGTATCCAATCGGATGCGCTATTATTATGCCCTCGGAGTGGTCGGGGGCTTTATTTTTTAAGGGGGAAAAGGTAGTGAGCCAAATAAAAATGTTTGGCAGCACCGTATGGACCGCAATGGTTGGGGCATCGGAGAAGGAGGCGGCGGCAGGGGGAGTTACGGCGCTGACTGGTCTGATTGTTACATTTTTGGGTGGGTGGGACAAGCCGCTGAAGGTGCTGTTTTATATGATGGTGGCAGATTATATTTTCGGAGTTATCGCAGCTTTTAAAAATAAGAAAGCGGACAGTAATGTGATGTTTTGGGGAGGAATCCGTAAGGCTACTGTTTTAATGGTGGTGGGTTTATCTGCACAAATTGATGATTGGTTACAACCAGATGCGCCTATTTTTAGGATCGCAGCGATTTATTTTTACGCCGGTCGTGAAGGGCTGTCACTGGCCGAGAATCTTGGGGCATTGGGAATCCCATTGCCGTTCAAGCTTAAAAGTTTCTTGCGGCAGTTGAAAGACAAGGGAGATGAAACAGATGCAACAACGAAATAGACGTAATGCACAAGGGATTGACGTATCTCATCATCAGGGCAGCATTGATTTTAAAAAGGTTGCTGCAGACGGGATCAGTTTTGTTTTCATTAAAGCTACACAGGGACGCTCGTTCCGTTCAAAAACATTTTTGCAGTTTGTAAAAGATGCGAAGGCGGCTGGCCTGCTTATCGGGGCTTATCACTACATTGACGACTCTGCCACTACGCCAGAGCTGGCCCGACGAGAGGCGGAAAACTTTGCAAAGGCAATAAAGGACGCTGGAGGCGCGTCCACGTTTGACCTGCCGCCCGTGATGGACTACGAGTCCAATAAGTCCAACCTTAGCAAAACGGCGATTACAGCTGTAGCCAAGGCGTTTTTACAGGAGGTTGAGCGGCTTACTGGAGTGCGTCCGATTGTTTATACGTATCCGTCATTCATAGGCAATTTTTCGGGGCTGTCCAGTTATCCATTATGGATTGCAAGGTACAGCGCTACACAAGTACCACCAGATGCGTCCGGTTGGACACGTTGGGACTTTTGGCAGTATTCCGATGGTTCCGCAGGCGGAACGCTGCCGAACGGGAGAATGCGGGTCAATGGCATTGGCGGACCAGTGGACCTTAACGAGTACAACGGAACAGTGGATGAGTTACGTAATTGGATCAAGGGAATAAAAAAGGAGGAAAAAACAGTGTCAAAACAACAAAGAGACATTAACAAAGTTAGCCCATGGGCAGCCGATGCGTGGAAGGAAATGACCCAAAACGGGTATTTTGATGGAACCCGTCCAGGTGCGCCAATTACTCGGGAAGAAGTTGCTGTTGCTCTTAATCGTCTACGTAAAAACATTCTCAAGGGGGATAAGTAATTATTATGATAGAACAATACATTACAACCATTGCACTGTCTGCTATCGGCTTGGTTACAATCGGAGCCCTGACCCTTGGCACGGCGCTATACAGAAAGCTAAAGCCACTCTATGAGGCTCGTTTTACAGCAGAGCAGCGCAAGCGAATTGAGCAACTGGCACATGATGCCTATGCTTATGCCGAAACCAAATTTGCAGGCCAAGGAGCTGCTAAATTCCATGGGGCAACTAAATACCTTGCAGATAAGTTGGGAGCGCTAGGAATAAAGGTGGGTTCGGATGAAATTGAATCGGCTGTGCAATTGGCTTGGGAACGTTTTAACCCTGGTAAAACCAAGCGCGTTGATTCTGAATTACAGCCACCTGAAGATGTGGCTAAAGCGGCTGTTTCGGCTTTTGCAGCTAAAGTTAGCGAATTGGTAAACCAAGCTGTGGGAGATAATAAAGTACCTACAGCTTCTACGAAGGAGCAAACTGCTTTTCCCGCTACCCAACCACCTATTGCTGCCGAATAATCACAAACGTTTGGAAATACGAAGCACCCTGCTGGCTTAACGCCGGTGGGGTGTTTTTTTGTTTACAGGAGTACCCTTATGACAAACGTAGCCTTTCCACACGATTCGCAAAAAGATATTGACAATTGGTTAATTGCTGGGCAAAAATAGTAAAAGGTTATAAAATACTGGAATTTTTATGCGAGGGGTGGCTATGGCATGGAACATACACCTACGATTCGAGCAGAATTAGACAGATTCCTACAACAAGAGGGGTTGAGCTTTTCACAATTTGGTCATATTGCGGATATGAATAGGGGAGCAGTAAGTGCTATCGTGACAGGAAATAAGCCTTTGTCTATTAAACAACTGGATCGAATTACTGAGGCTATGGGTTTGCCAGAAGGCCATTTTTACGACTTGTTCGTAGAAAACTACATCATCGACCATCCTCCAAATATGAGGCGAATCGAGCCATTTATATTTCGCTGTGCGGAGTTGGACAAGTTGGATGCAATCCGTCGAGTGGTGGGAGCCATCATGGACAATCTACTGTATTCACCCAAGCTATTCGAAATTGCAGAAGGATTGCTGGAGCAGGGAAGACATGCGGCTGCATTGCTGCTCTATGAGGGGGTAGCTGAAGCGGAGAAATATCAACATTCTGAGCGTTTGGCAGTTTGTCAATATCGTATATTCACGATTCAAGTTGGAGACGATCAAAGACAAAATCTTAGAGCGGCAACGGTATTTGAGGTTTTTGTCGAACGTCTGGACGAAATAGATCAACTTGATGCATTTAAGGATTTGGCTAACGTGTACAGGTCTTTGCGTAAATGGGACAAGGTTGACGAAATGGCGAGGAAAATTAGAGCCAAGGCAGAAATCCAATATTCAATGAAACATGAACAACGGAGTCGAGAGCGGGATGAGTCTGTCAATAAGCTAAGTCGCCCGTTGTTTGTATATATTTCCTATGCTGACTTGTTGTGTGCAAGTGTATGTGAAGCCCAAGGCGATTATCAACAAGCTCTACAATATACATATGCCTACACTGATTTAGGTTGGGTCGAAGAGACGGACGAGACCACCCAACACTGGATTGGCTTGTTCCAAAACTGGGCAGAATGCAATATTTATGTTAATACACTCCTGTCTGGGGATATAAGTGTACTTTCGGATTATGTAGAATACATTGCTGCCTCAAAGGTCGATAATGAAATGGTTACTAAACTGTTGAACTTAATACTTGCTGCTAATCGGTACCATTTAGACGTGAATGATATACTTAAACGGTTTGAAATGATTATTGATTCTTTTGTGCAGCAGTCATCATCTGATATGTATACGAAACAAGTTATACCAGAACAGTATGCACGTTTGAGTTATGAGTTAGCGTATTATCATTTACATCGAGGTACATACGACGATGGCTTCAAATACTTGATGTATTCAATGGTAAGTTATCATACACTAAATAATGAGAGTTATTATATAAACTGTATAGGGCTGTTTGAGCATTTCCGTACTCATGCGGTTCCTGAAACAATGCAAAAACTCTCAAAATTCATTGAAAAGGTGTGGTTAGATAATGTTAAAGAAAATGGTACTGCTAATCATTGTGGCTAGCTTTTTGTTTATTGGTACTATATCTGTTCAGTCGAATAACCATAACCAATTCGTACAATTGTTTGATCAAGTTGGCGGTGCTTAAACGTCAGTAAAGCAAATCCCCGCTAACCTTAATTGGTTGGCGGGATTTTTGTTGAACGATCTGAGGAAACAGTGTGTTTAACGAATCTAAGGACAGTGTATTGAACAGGACCCCTTTCAAAACCTCTCCTTCTTTATTTATGATTCCCAAAACTGAAGAATTAATGTGTAGTTAAAAAGTAATTCAGTACGAGCCTTTTTTGTCGTTGAAGGAATCAACATACCATTCACCGAATACCTACTTGAGGTGATCAGCATGAACCATACATATAAAGTGTTAAAGTCGGATATCGAACTATTTGCAGCTGCATTAAGTCAAGCAAGAGTGTACGTTGTTCAGTCGTTGAGAGAGGATATGGTGTCGGTTGTAGACTATGGTGGCACTATAGAAAAGTTTTCGCCTGATTCGGTAAAAATTGCAGGAGCGTATTACATACGGAACCAGTTTGAATTTAGAGTAGATGTGAAAAAGGACTCCGCTGGTATGTAACCAGCATGGAGTCCGTTGTTGTTTATTTAGTTGAATACTCACTTACTTCAAATGTGAGTATTTTATTGAAAATTACATAGTCTTTACGGTTACTGAATGGACCTTTGTTGTTATTGTGCTTATCAATGGCATAAGATGCTGTACCTGAACCTGCTTGTTTTGCTTCATACCAAGAAATGAAAGAGTTTATTTCTTTCATGCTCAGATCGAATTCCTTCTCCAGACCAGTATCCATTGTTATAGTCAGAATTGCACGGTCACCAGTTGGTTGTGTTGGTTCGGTTGGATCTGTAGGATTAGACGGATCAGGATTAGGGCTCGGTGTTGGATCTACAGGATCAGGAGTTTGAGTTGCAGGGTCGTAACCCCACATTTCCATTTCATGAATGGCCAGATTGACATCCTTGCCAGTAGCTCCATTATTTTTAGTAATATTTATTCTGTAGGTTTTAAATTGATCTTTGTTTTTAAGTGAAAATTCATTAGCTCCTTCAGTGAAAATATATTCGGCTTTATTATCAAGAACGGTCCAATTTTTTCCGTCATTCGACCCCTCGAAAGTCCAAGTATTAGGCATATCCTTACCAGCATCTGGTGGTCTGTTAGTAGAGTAGCCTCCGTAATAAAGAACATATTTAGTAACAATTTTCGGAGTTGGAAACTCATAAGCAAGCCATCCACTTTGAGGCGCTGTACCCCAAGCACTATAGGTTCCATCTGTGCTATAGTTCGGTTTTCCATCAAATGCTCTATATCCTTCGAGGCCACTGCGTGCGGCACTATAACTGATTTTACCTGAAGGGGTAGTATCATTTTTCATAACAGGTATTAAACTGATGGATTCGGGAGTAGCTGCATGTGTTATTTGGGAGAACCAAGGAAGTAAGAATAGAGAAAGTAGAATAGGTAATAGTTTTTTCATGAATATTCCCCTTTTTGTTTTATTTGCTAAGTAAGCATACAAAAAAGAAATAGGAATGTATAAACATTTATGCCTATATATTCAAAATAAAGTTTAATGGTGGATTTTAATTTTTTCTCTAGTTCACTATAACTGGTCTTTTTTTGTTTTGTGACAACATATGCGATACTTCAACATGTCTCCCAATATAGTATTGAGAAGATTTAAATACTATGGAGGTGTCATATGATAAAAGGATTTGTAAGAGGAATTAATTGTATTTTTACTAGCTGCTATTTTCTCGGTACAAGGCGTCTATGCTGAACCAACAGCAATCAGTCAACAGGCAGCTGGGTATACGTTGGAGTTCCCAAGTTCACGTTACCCTGAAACTGGGGCGCATATTAGAGACGCAATAGCAGCCGGACATTCTGCTGTATGTACAATTGATCGGGATGGAGCCGAGGAAAACAGGAAGGAGTCACTCAAGGGCTATCCAACCAAAAAAGGATATGACCGTGACGAATGGCCAATGGCAAATGTGCGCTGAAGGCGGAGTAGGAGCTGATATCAGATACATAACCCCTAGTGATAACAGGGGAGCAGAATCATGGGTAAGTCATCAGTTAGATAAGTATGCTGATGGAACAATGGTAAGATTTATAGTGAAATAAAGATAAGGACTCAACCAGTATAGAATGAACTGTGACCCCATTTGTGGGTCCTTTTGAAAAAGGGTCCCTATTCATCAAGCAGCAATGAGATGACTTCTGTATTCATCAGGAGTCATCTTTTTTAATGTCCATTGGAACCGTTCGGTATTGTAATAAGTGATGTATTCGTTGACACGAACTCGCAACTCTTGTAGGCATGAGCAATCCTTGAACTCTAATTCATCCTTCATATGCCCGAAGAACGTCTCCATAGAAGCATTATCCCAACAGTTTCCTTTGCGTGACATCGATTGGTTAAAGCCAGCTTTAGCGATCATGGAACGAACCTCAGGATGTGTGTAATGGAATCCCTGATCAGAGTGAAAGATAGCCTCCGGATGGACTTCCCCGCCTAAACGGTTAAGCAGTCGCTTCAGTGTTTGTTGGACAAGAGACAATTTCAAAGAAGAGGACAGATAGTGAGCTAAGATTTCTTTTGTTGCACCATCCTTTACACAGGACAAATAAGCCCGCTGGCCATTTCCATAATGCATATAAGTAATGTCGGTTAGCAATACCCTTTCAGGCTCTCCATGGTCAAACCGACGCTTCAGGAGGTTCGGGCAGGTGCGGTGCTCTTGTGTGGCTTTAGCCATTTTACGATAGGGATTCGCTTGACGAATCACAGCAACGAGTTTGAATTTCCGCATCAAACGGCGAATTTTCTTGTGATTCATAACGATTCCATGAAGACGTTCTAACCTCATCTTGATGACCAGCGCGCCAGCCTTCCCTCGAAGTGCATCAAAGTGCGCCTTCAGCAGTAAAAAGTCTCGTTCATCGGCAGCTTCTCGAAGCTGGCGATGTTCTTCTGCCGCACACCAGCGATAGTACCCGCTCGTACTTACCTCAGCAAGCTTACAAAGATAGCGAATCACACGTCTCAATCCATGTTTACGAACAACTTGATTGATGAGCTGAAAGCGCTCGGAAGACGCTAGTAATTCATTGTTGTCTTTGTGCCTTTCGAGCGCTTCTAGCTTTTTTAAGAGTTCATTCTCGGCTTCCAAAAGCTTGATACGTGCCTCAGCAAGACGGAGTTTTTCCTCAGCCGATGGCTCACGACTAGCCGGTCTTCCTGAGCTTCCCTTCCCCCTACGCTCTTCCAGCAGCCCCGCATCACCTGAAGAAGCATATGTTTTTCGCCAACGATCCAGACATCTTTTTGGCGTCTCCTGTCCAATGAGTTCGACGTTAAATCCTGCCTGTACGAAGATTTCCGTGGGTGTATGCCCTGCTTGATTGGCCTGTACGGCTGCAATCTTAAAGGCAGGAGAATACGTGATATTCTTCTCTGATACGCGAAGAACGGATGGATTTGACTCCAGCGCCTTGATCTCTTGCTCCGTAAAAACTCGTCTGATTTTTCTCATAATTCTTCATCCCCACAAACTTTTATAATCTGATTAAAACACAAAAGACCCGTAAGAGGGCACTTTTTTCAAAGTGTCCATCTTACGGGTCACAGTTCAGAAGCTGGTATGAGTCCTTTTTTAATACCCAATAAAAAATAAATATGAAAATATTTAGATTATATTTATAAATCAGCAAGTTTATGTTTAGACATGCTTCGAGATTACCTTAGTATTCAGGAAAGCCCCACTATCACACCGACAGTGTTAAGCCCTTTTGATGACGAGGTATTGTGGGGAATCGTAGCATCGATCGACAAGCCAAGCAGGCGTATTAAGCTTGTCAGAGGTGAAGAAGACTACAGCTTCATTAAATTAGAAAAGATTATTTCTGCAAGTATATAACTAAAAGTGCCCTGGTCTTTAGTGACTGGGGCACTTTTAGTTATATATGGTTTATTCAATTAGTTACATGGATTTCCTAAAATCACCACATTCGAAACAATGTCCCTTCATAACAGAGTCTATGGACTCTTGATTCATATTTGTTGATAAGCCTATAAAACTAAGGTTTATAATACTTATTTACTATTTAGTAATCTTCTGAGATAATATTGGGAAATTAAAACAATTAGAAGTATTACTTATTGAAGGGGACCCAACATGAAAATCAGTAACATTCTAACTAAAGATGTTTTTCTTAATGCATTTGAGATATGTAAAGAATATGCAAAAGAAGACTTTATACTGGATATTAATTTTCGATTGCTAAAGGATGTTTTGTTAGAGACGAGTAGAGAAAAAATGAGTCAGTTCTATGATGATTTTATTTCTACAGATATAATTCTTGCGGTTCCTGAGATGTTTTCTACTGATATTGTTTCAATACCTAAGGGTATGACAGGAGTAAGAGAATATCGTTTTTTTTCAATGTATTCTATGGTCTTATATAACTCAATAGGTTTATTATTTGTAGAATGTACGGATACTAATCTAAGAGACTTGAACTTTAATCAGAAATATATTTACCCATTTTATCCTACAAAATTTCATAAAGATAAGGACAATTGGAAGGCAAGTAGTGATTATAAAGAAGGTTATTCAGACTTTTTATCTACTCTAAATCAACAATTAGTAGTAGGAGATATTGTACTTAGAATAGATATTAGTAAATATTTTGAAGAAATGCAGCACAAAATTTTAATCAAGATCATGCAGGATTATGCATCGCCATCATTATTAACTAAATATAATCTAAATGGTGAAAATAACACTATAACTGGTTTGGATTTCTATTTCGATTCTTTAATGAATAAGACTCAATCTATACCTCAAGGCAGGAAGAACTTTGTATCAGACTATTTGGGATATCTTTATTTGGTACCATTTGATGTTAAAGTAAAAGAACTTGTCAAAAGTAATATTATGAAGTTTAAGAGCATGGTTAGATATGTTGATGATATCTTTATCATCTTTAATAAAACTGAGGAAACGATAAAGAATAAGGAAGTTTTTAAAGAATTACTATCAATTGAACAACGTATAAATAGCTGGTTATTTGATGAATTACAATTGACTACCAATGCAGCAAAAACAGATAGAAAAATCATAAAAACCAGTGAAGAAAGAAGAGGGTTTTTAAGATTTACTCGGAAGACAGTTTCATCACCTATTTCAAAAAACAAACTTAATTATCAATTGATCTACTTTCAGAATTCGTTAAGAAAATTCAAAATAAAGGAAGCTTTTTCATTTCTTTTAACTGGAGAAGATAGAGAAAATTTAAAAGTTATTTTCGATCCAAAGTTTCAAAACTATCTGTTTCAAAAAGAAAATGTTGATAGAACAAAGCTGATATTAAATGAAATTACATTTGATTTGACAGCTGACTATATTAACATACTTATAGCTCTTTTTTTCATTAGAAGGAAAAAAAAGGGTGGGAATAAATTTACGACACATTTGATTAAATTTATCAAGAAAGATTTAAACTTAAGTGATAGAAGACATATTCATATTTTGTTTACTGCGTTAGCTCAAAACATTGACAAAACAGAAGAGGTGGTAATAAGAAAAAAAATTAAAGCTGATAGTGAAATTTTACGAAGTAATAATTATGGTAAATATTTACTTTCTTTTTTTAAAATCAGAAAAAAAGCTAAGAGAGAACCAAATCTTTTGGGTCAAACTGTCTACGAAAGGATAACTGAGGAGTACATTGTAAGAAAGATTAATAACAATAAGTTTTTCTATGACATAGAAAATCATTATAATAACTTAATTAATGAATTGATCAGAAGTCCATTTAAGGATGAAGAGGCGATAATACAGCAACTCATTTATTATGCCAATAGCATACTGAATCAAAAATGGGATTTGGCTTTTAATTATTTGAATAATTTTTTCCATGAGTTTTGTAAAGTTCAATACGAACTAAAAGATACTGATAATTTAAACTCAGTGATTAACAAAACTTCTCATCTTTTAGAACTGAATGAATTAATGACTATTAGAAAATTCTATAACTATAGGAATTTCAACTCTATTTCACACCCAAGCCAGAAGGGAACACCTTCGATAAAAATTTCCGGTAAAATTCTTACAAATTACCATCACACCATTCTTCCGATTGTATTGAAAATTATGAAGAATAGGGAGTAATTCTAATTCTATAAAAAGTATTTTGTCTTATGAAATGGTATCTGAATTTCAATTTTTTATACACAAAAGAATGTAGCATTAGTTAAGCAATTTTGTATGTAAAGATTTCTTCAATAAACTTTTTTACATCATCCAAGCTAGATGTCTGAGGAGCCTATGCCGATAGTTGTCTTAGGTCAAAGAATCAAGTTTTTTGGTTGTGGATATCTGTGGACTTCATGATAATTGAATACTAAAAAAGTGCTCCATTGGCGTTTGCTGATGGAGCTATTTGTTGTTGTTAACTACATAACAAACACACGCATTTAGATGCGGATATTCAGGCATTTACTGTACATAAAAAATCACAAAAAAATCACGCTTTTTATGAAAGAGAATGAATTTGTGCGAATTAAAATGTTACTCAAAGCGTGGTAGGTTAGTGATTTTGATGTTGTATGAAACCTCTTGCTTGCTAAAGAAATATCAAAATTATAAAGGCTTTTCTGTCATTGATGATATTCGTGACCAGAAGATCGATGGTGTAAGCGGAGGTGTCAGTGGTGTGCCGGAAGGTGGGATTCCTTCATCACCACATTGGTCTTCAGATAGATTTGTATTTGAACAAACCTCTGCGCCTACTACAAATGGATATGAGAGTGTGTGGATTTTCTATAAAGGTAAAACTATCCACCTTTCATTCCTTTCCTTCGAATCGGAACGTGAACTTAAAAGGGTATGTCAAAATATTTACAAATACAATTATCCAGGACAGCTTTCTGAAGCGAATGGTTATAAGGTCAACGAAATGAAGGATGGATCACGGGTAGTAGTAGTGCGCCCGCCTTTCTCTGAATCATGGGCTTTCTTTGTTCGTAAGTTTGATATTCAAAGCGCTTCGCTGGAACAGTTAATTAGGGGACAAAACGCTGATTTTCCAATCCAGCTATTATCTTATCTAATGAAAGGCAGTCGGATTACTGCAATTACAGGTGCGCAGGGTTCAGGAAAAACAACATTGTTAATGGCGATGGTCAAGCATATTTACGCTTCGTATACGCTTCGCGTTCAGGAAATGGCCTTTGAGCTGCATCTACGCAACATTTACAGTCGCCGTAATATTCTTACCTTTCGAGAAACAGATCATATTTCAGGACAACAAGGTCTTGACTTGCAGAAAAAAACAGATGGAACCGTCAATATTCTAGGCGAAGTAGCGAGTGATGAAGTAGCTGCTTGGATGATTCAAATGTCGCAGGTTGCTAGTCTGTTCACTATTTTTACTCACCATGCTAAAACATTTCGTGATCTTGTATTTTCGCTTCGTAATTCACTGCTCAAAACTGGAGTATTTCAGCATGAAGGCATTGCTGAAGAACAGGTAGTGCATGTCATTAATTTCGATGTGCATCTCAAGCGTGATGCGCAAGGGCGGCGTTATATCGAACGGATCACAGAATGTGTACCGCGTAATCCAGAGCATACGGATGTAGGTCCCAATGCTTCATCGAGCTATAGCTATCGCCATGTTATGGAATATCGAAATGAAAGTTATATACCAATGAAGCCCTTAACAGCTAAAAGCGTAGAAGAAATGTGTGAGCAAATGAATGCTAAGGATGCCACAGATTTCCGCAGTTTTTTGACCCGTTATTGGGAGGAAGACTATGAGTCTTAAAGAAATTTTATTGTGGGTTTTGCTTATATCAGGTGGGGGATTTGCAGTTCTATATACAGTTTTGTATGGGTTGCATAAGCATAAGAGCTATGCAGTTCGCAGAGGTAGAATTCATTCTGTACAGGAAGCACGAAAGGGAAAAGCGGTACTTCAACGGGAACTTCAAACTTTAATGCATAAATTGTATACGCTGTGTATGAGGGTCCCTATCACATCTGGATACATCACAAGTGTACGTAAGCGACTAGCTGGTCAGCATGCATACGATGAGTATAAGCTTCGTCTGCAGACCATGAAGATGATACTGTTCATCTGGGGTATTTTTGTTTGCAGCGGCGTTGTGCTGTTGATGATGAAACCAGGAATAGAGTTTGCTATATTGGCCGTTTTATGTGGAGTGGTAATCAACAGTCTTGTTATAGATGTGGCCACTAGCCAAATGGAAAAAAGGCTACTTTCTCAAATGATCGAATTGTTCGCCAATGTACGTCATCACTATCATCAGCACGGTATGGTAGAAGAATCCATATCTGAAGCGGCCGATTTAGCAGGAGCAGAGGCTGGAAGACATGCACGGCTCATCCATGAGGCGCTGACAGATGCTGATCCGCACGAGGCACTCGAAAGATATTATGAATCAGCTCCAAATCGGTTTTTAAAAGCCTTTGCTGGTATTTCGTATATGGTAATGGAGTTTGGTGATCGGGTTGAGGATGGTGGTTCCATTTATTTAAAGGGGCTAAGCAGTCTTGCACGCGAAATCCAGTTGGAGTTACTGCGGAGAAATAAACTGGACTACCTACTAAAAAGTTTAAACGTGATCGCACTGGCTCCCGTTTTCTTTACTACCCCAATCGAGAGATGGGCGAGATCCAGCTTTCCATCCATGGATGAGTTTTATCAGGGGAAATTGGGTTATATCACAAAATTGACCGTTTACATTGTTATCATCCTATCCTACTTTCTGTTACAGAAACTGCAACAGTCGGACGAGACAGGATATCGTGCGGGTAAAGGGCGGAGGGTGTGGGAGCAGAAGTTATATCGTCTGCCCATCATTCGTAATATGGTGGATTCTTTAATTCCCCGGCAGCATATGACATCTTATTCCCAGATAACCCGACTATTAAAGGAAAGTGGTGCGGAGGTAAAGCTTGAGTGGCTCTACATACGTAGAATTGCTCTTTTTATCTTAGGATTAGTGCTTAGTATCAGCACCATATTTATTTTACATGAAGCTGAAAAAACGCATATCCTTCACGCACCAGTACAATCGGGTCAAATGTTTGGACGTTTAAGTCCGATAGAGGAAAAGGAAGCTTTGAAGCAGAGTGAGATTGACCGCAAAATCATACAAACGTTGAACATGAAAGCGGATAGCACATACGAGCGAGCGTACGCTGCTTTAGAACACTATGCTAATGGCACAGCTACTCCAGAGCAGCTATCCAGAAATACTCAACGAATTCTCCAAAAGCTGAAAGATTGGAATGAAGAATATATCAAATGGTGGGAAGTACTGATTAGTATAGTTGCTGGGTATGTAGCCTACCAAATGCCCATGCTTTTATTATATTTGCAACGGAAAATGCGTTATTTGGACATGAAGCATGAGGTGTATCAGTTTCAAACGGTTATTTCCATTTTACGGGTTATGGAACGAATGTCTGTCGAGGAAATATTGGAGTGGCTGAACAGATTTTCAGTTATCTTCAAAAGACCTCTGCAAAAATGTCTGCTTCATTATGAACATGGACCAGAGGCAGCTCTCGATTTGTTGAAAGAAGAAGCACCTTTGCCGGAATTTCAACGTCTGGTGGACAAGCTTTATTTATCTTTGGGGAAAATTACCATTAGAGAGGCGTTTGATGATTTGGAATCCCAGATGACCTACTATTTTGAACAAAGAAAACAGGAGTATGAAAAAATAATAGACAGCAAGGCAATCTGGGGGAGGATGATTGGTTTTGCCCCGATGTATGGTCTTATCTTTTTATATTTGGTGATTCCGCTGATCGGTATGAGCTTTGTTCAAATGGATAGCTATTATGAGCAAATACAAAAAATTCAGTAAGTAAATTCAATGATGATTAACCAATATTACAAGTTGAGGAGAGAAAGAAATGAACAATGCATCAACAGCATTAAAGGTAGCTGCTGGGATATTTTTGACCATCGCACTAATTACAATTGTAGTCATACTGTTTATCTCAGCTCAGGAAGCTACTAAAACAGCACAAAACAATTTCGCCGATATCCAGACCGAATTGTCTCAAGCCTCCTTTACAGTATACGACGGCACAACAATTAGCGGCTCCCAGGTAACCAACGCGCTGCGGAAGTTTCAGGGAAAGGACCAGTTTGGTATTCAGATTAAAACCGGCAAAAATACGGTAGGACAGTGGTATGGAAATGCTCTGAACATTAGTCCAGACAGCGAGCAGTATGGTGCTGTGAATGGCGGCAGTGATAAGACGGGGAAAATTGCGAATACACTTAATGAAAAGGAGAATGAATACGTAAATCCAAGTGGTAAATTCAAGGCTGAAATCGTTAAAGACAAATCAAACGTGGTACGTGGGTTGTTGTTTACCCAGTCTTAAGAAGTACAGCAAAGATGATAGTCATAAGGGAGATGTGAGCATGTCTGATCACGCTTCAAGTATGCTGTGGCTTGGTGTGTCAGTTATTCTATTTATAACCGCATGTGCAGCAGCAGCAAACTTGTCCAGTCAATTGGGTAGTGCACTGGAATTAAGGTCGCAGCGGGAGGAGCAATCAGAGGGGCGGATATCCAGAACTATAGAGGTGGAGACGCCACAACGGATTAAGGGGACTCAAGTTATCCAGACCATTCGGATGAACTTGCAGGAGGGGATTTCGGTTCAAGTTGACGGTTTAGAGTACGATGTATACTCTGAACCGTTTGAGCCTGATGTATCTACCTTGGATGCTTCCTCTATATATGCCATATACCCACAGCGTAATGGGAACGGAGACATAACATCTGTACGTTTTGAGAAATTGGGGGAGGACTGAAGTGGTTCAAACAATATCCAAGCTGTTGGGGGCGTTGCTCGCTGTATTGCTTTTGTACATCGTACCCGCAGCTCAAGCTGCTGAACGGCAGGATGATATATCCGGGTTAAATACATATCATTCGACTGTACATTTTGTTGATATGGTAAGAACCAAAGGTTACATTACACCGACGATGTATAACGATTTTATGCGTGATCTGGAGCTGACAGGCAATACGTACGAAGTTGATTTGGAGCATATGCACAAAAAATATGTACCGAACTATGCAGATGCGGCAAAGCCAGACAGTTTTCTGGGTAATTATGAAGCTGTATACGATGGCTACTATAACCCGCAAATCTTACCTGTACTGTTTCCTGATAATTCGCAGCCCAAGTCGGAACAGACACGTCGGTATACCTTGATGGCCGGAGATTATTTTACAGTACGATTACATAATACGAATCGAACTCCTGCGGATTTATACAAATCCTGGATTTTGGGTGGAATAGATAACGATAAGCCGGCAGTTTCAGCTTCTTACGGGGGCATGGTTTTGAATGAAGATTACTGATTTTGCAGTTATATTTGTCCTACTCTTTTTGCCCTTTGGTGTGGTTAGTGATTTACGAGTGCAGAATCAGCGTGAAGTACAGCAGCTAGAAATGAAATATACGTCTGCTCTCCGTACCGCAGTTCAGGATGCAGGTGTTGTGCTCTCACAGAATGAACGTCAGGAACGCGAGGCCGGATATGGATCAGATAAGTTTTTTCGTGTAGATAAAGAAGAAGCACTGACCACGTTCCTGCACACTTTCTTCCTTAATATGGGCATTGATGGGGATACAGCAGCACAACGTGCGTTATTGGATTACATACCAGTCATTGTGATTCTGGACTATGATGGTTATTATACGTTCGCTTCAGCAACCTATAAAGATGCGTATGGACAAGCGGTCATAGGCCACAAGTGGAGCGAAAAAAAGCCTTATGCCTATGTTGATGCAGCAGGCAATAGTGTGGGATTCACCCTGGACAATTATCTGCACGCATATGATGCGCGGAATCAGAGATGGGTGGAGGGTTTTCAAAAGGAGCTTGAGAGTCAGACCCCCATTTCGTTACTGAACAATTCATTAACCTTTGAGCAAATGCGCCGTTCTACCATCGTTCGCACCGTTCAGGAAGATCTGGCTCGAATGATTAACGTCCATAACGAAAAAGCAGCACGGAATGGCATTTCCTATACGTTCACTCTTCCACTCATTCCACAAGAGGAATGGTATAACACGATAGATGATGTGGGTATGATCGCGTTTATCCAAGGCATTCCAGTTGGAGACAGATATTACAATAACTATGGGTTTGGTGGTGGAAGAGTCGTCCGAAAGCAATCTATTATTGGAGGCATAGAACCGGGTACTGGAATGAAATATTTTTATAGAGATTCATATCCAGCTCCTTTTCAAGCGGTTGAGCGTTTTACGGATGAAAAATCTGCGGCAGCTGCTGGGTATTTCGAATACAAATATCATAACAGCTTAAATTAATCACTCTCCGGGGTGGGTTTCGTATTATTAGGTCAACTAAAAGGTTGGCCTGCAGTGACAGCCTAGTCTTTCGATTTTATGGTCACTGCTATTTTAAAGAGTGAGTCAAATAAATGGAATTTGATACTCGACATATCGGGGGAGTTCCAACGAAGCTGACACCACTCGCAAAGTATATGCCGTTATATGTAAATTTAAGTGCTAATATCTGTTGAAGTAAAAGACGAAACCGCTTGTGAATATTTTTGTCTTGGCATCATTTAGGCACTTGCCTAATGTTGAAGGTTTTTAGTCCTTTATATAGGCAACCGCATATGATAAGTAAACACTGAATCAAAAAAAGGAGAATGAGTATGTACCCTAAATCATGCCATCACTTCCCATGGCATATTCCTATGTATAACAGCTGTAATTACAACTATCGGAGTTATAATCCTCAATACTACAATTGGTACAACAACGACAGTAATCTCAATGAAAAGATAATATTAAGAGATTATGGACAAAGTCCATTTGTAGTGAATATTGACCAGGCTGCAAATCAAAACAAAAATTATCGTACTGCTATATGGACAGGGAAACATTTTCAAGTGACTCTGATGAGTATTAATGTTGGCGATGATATCGGTTTAGAAGCTCATCCAACAACTGATCAATTCATACGTATTGAAGAAGGTCAGGCACTTGTTCAAATGGGGGATAGGAAAGACAAATTAGATTATCAAGTGATGGCCTATGATGACTATGCAATTATGATACCTGCTGGAAAATGGCACAATGTAATTAATACAGGAAATACGCCCCTTAAGATATACGTTATCTATGCACCGCCTGAGCATCCATTTGGTACAGTTCATGAAACAAAAGAAATTGCCATGTCTGCTGAAAGATAGCCAATTATAAATTAATTTTATTTCATCCCGGTCCAGAATCCAGACCGGGATGATTACATTTTCTTCATTTTATTATTCCTCCGATACTCATGAGGACTGTCTACATAGAGTTCCTTTTTATTAATTGTTATTAGAACTTATCAATTATTTAGGCATTCGTTGCTAGGGAATTGTAAGCTTCTGTATACTAGAAGCTTAGATTACCAAAGCAGCAAGAAACTCCTTACGTACCTACCGAAGAGGAGCTTAAGTGCTACTACGATTAACTGTTTTTCTTTTTTTAGGCCAATCCATCTGAAAACCTTAAAATTCGCTGTTTTCAATATTCCGATAAGGGTGCCGGATGTGCTACAATAAAGCTTTGAAAGAAACAATAGCTATATGAAATAAGAACACTCGGCAATGCCGATGAGACAATAAGGAGCCAAAAACAGGTTATGAGTTTATTGACTGTAGAAAATGTATCCCACAACTTTGGGGACCGTGCGTTATTTAAAAATGTTTCCTTTCGATTACTTGCGGGGGAACGTGTAGGATTGGTAGGAGCAAACGGTGTTGGTAAATCGACACTCATGAACATTCTGACTGGAAAATTGCTTAAAGATGAAGGCAAAGTGGAATGGACTCCACGTGTACGTTATGGCTATCTGGATCAGCACACCAAGCTAACGCCAGGTAAAACAGTACGTGATGTATTAAAAGACGCGTTTCTTCCTTTGTTGGAACTGGAAAAGGAAATGATGCAGATTACGGATAAAATGGGAGAGGCTTCTCCCGAAGAGTTGGAAGTACTGCTGGAACAGATGGGAGAAATTCAAGAGCAACTGGATATGGGGGATTTTTACCTCATTGATGTGAAGGTTGAAGAAATGGCGAATGGATTAGGTCTCTCTGCCATCGGACTGGATCGGGATGTAGCAGCCCTTAGTGGTGGGCAACGGACAAAGGTGCTGCTTGCGAAGTTGCTGTTGGAAAAGCCAAATGTATTGCTGCTGGATGAGCCTACCAACTATTTGGATGTGGAGCATATTGAGTGGCTTACGCGATATTTGAAGGATTATCCCTATGCTTTTATCCTAATTTCACATGATACTGAATTTATGAACCAAGTCGTTAATGTAATCTACCATCTTGAATTTGCTAAGATGACCCGTTATTCAGCTAACTATGAAAAGTTTCTTGAAATGGCGGATCTGAACAAAGCCCAGCATATTGATGCATATGAGAAGCAGCAGGAATATATTAAGAAACAGGAAGATTTTATTCAGCGCAATAAAGCGCGCGCATCTACATCAGGTCGTGCAAAAAGCCGTGAAAAGCAGCTTGATCGAATCGAACGTATTGATAAGCCAGAAGAAGCCGCAAAGCCAACCTTTCAGTTCAAAGAAGCCCGTGCAAGCGGGAAAACAGTTTTTGAGGGTATTGATTTTGAAATTGGCTATACTCATGCCCTTTTGCCTAAAATGTCCATGACGATCGAACGTGGCGAAAAGATCGCAATTGTAGGCTGCAATGGTGTTGGTAAGTCTACGTTACTCAAAACCATTCTGGGGAAAATACCTCCAATCAGCGGAAAAACCTATCAAGGAGATTTCTTGCAGCCCGCTTATTTTGAGCAGGAAGTAAAGGCAGAGAAAATTACACCGATTGACGATGTATGGAATGAATTTCCACATTTGAATCAGCATGAAGTACGAGCGCATTTGGCGCGTTGTGGTTTGAAGAATGAGCATATCACGCGGCCTCTGTCTGCGCTTAGTGGTGGAGAACAGGCTAAAGTCCGCCTTTGTAAACTGTTAATGCGTGAGAGTAACTGGGTACTGTTTGATGAGCCCACCAACCACTTGGATGTCAAAGCAAAGGATGAACTCAAACGCGCTTTGAAGGAATACAAAGGGACCGTATTGCTTGTATCCCACGAACCGGACTTTTACGAGGATTGGGTAACCAAAACGTGGAATGTAGAAGAGTGGTCTAGTAAAGTTAACTAAAATCCAGTTCTGACAGATTTCATACAAGGTGGGGTTTGCAGAATTAGGAAAATATGCTAAGCTATCTTTAGCTGATACAATAAAATAGTCACACTAGGGGAGCCGCCCATGCGGCTGAGACGAAATAAATGGATTTCGGACCCTTTGTACCTGATCTGGGTTATGCCAGCGTAGGGAAGTGAGTACTGTACAAACAAGGTAGTAGCTCTTTACTTTTGTTTGCGCAGGGAACGATATACGTTTACGGATATAATAGTCCGTTTGATTTTGAACGTTTGTCAAGCCACTTCCTTTGGGAAGTGGCTTTTTGCGTTTCGTTCATCTTCATTTGTTCGAGTTTCCGTAGATGGATTTACATATAATCTCCTTTCATTATTGCTGGTACATGTGGCTGGCTCCGTATGATATTACCCAATATGGAGCTAAAACAATATAGATTCAGCTAATACGATTTTTTTATAACACAAGTTCATATTCTTTAGTCCAAGTGAGGTGAAAATGAGATCGAATTACACGTAATTACGATGGAAAGTGTCTCCTGTGTGAATGTACCCCAAGTGGCTGCCGCTATTTGTCCTTATATTCATTATGTACACGCACGTTCGAAACAGAAGGGTGCCTCTGCTTTGCTTTCTTTGACTCGTAGCATGATCAAGCAGGAAGTTCCTTTGCGGCAAATTGTAGTAAATGACCGCGTGGACGTAGCTTTACTTACCTCGGCAGGAGCTGTCCAGCTTCCAGCTAATGGGTTATCTGTGGTGGATGCGAAAAGTCTACTTTCAGAGGGTACACGCTGTGGAGTGTCTGTACATTCCTTGGAGGAGGTGCAGACCGCCGAGCAGGCTGGAGCAGACTATGTACTATTTGGTCATGTATATGAGACCCATTGTAAAGCCGGTCTTGTACCGCGGGGTATAGCACAGCTTGAACGCATTTGCAGATTGTCGGACATTCCGGTGATAGCGCTGGGAGGCATACAACCCCATCATGTTCCAGAGCTTTATCATGCTGGAGCAAGCGGAATTGCGGTGATGTCTGGTATATGGGAAGCAAAGTCACCCGTTGCAGCAGCGATGGAATATAGGCGAATGGTAGATCTTGTAGTTCACGACCTGTAGCAAGAAAACAAGACGAAGGGAAAGCAGAATGCTTACTGGAGAGGAGACACGGAACATATGTCAAAGACACATACAGAGAAAAAAGCGATAGGACACGCTGAATGCTTGGTCATAGGCGGAGGTGTGATCGGCAGTTCCATTGCTTATCATGTGGCTAAGGAGGGACGTAGTACGATCATGCTGGAACGATGGATCCCTGGTGAGGGAGCATCAGGAGCAGCGGTGGGAATGCTGGCAGCGGAAAGTGAAGAGTTTGCAGACCTTGAGCTGGCACGATTTGCCCGTACAAGTCGAGATGCATTCCCTGACCTTGTCTGTGATTTGGAACGTTTATCGGGTATTTCAGTGGACTTTCGTACAGGAGGATTTGTGACCCCATTTCGTTCGGAAGCAGAGGGCCAAAAACGCTGGAATGCTGCGAATATGCGAGAGGATGATCGTCCCATTTGGTGGGATGCCAAGGAGTTGGCCCGACGGATTCCGGGCTTGGCAGATCAAGTAATTGGGGCTATCTACCGATCAAAGGAGACACAAGTGTCTCCTGTCCAGCTTTGCCGTGCTTATGCAGGGGCAGCTGCGGTGCTGGGAGCAACAATATGGTCTGGAACTCAAGCTGAGGAACTGGTCATACAGGATGGTCGAGTTTGTGGTGTGCGAACGGATAGTGGATTTTTTTCCTGCGATCAGGTCGTGATTGCCGCAGGCTTGGACAGCTTGAAATTGCTAGAACAAATTGGGTTTGATTATCCACTATACCCGGTCAAGGGCGAAGCGGTAGCGGTCTCCTTGAAGGATCATCCGTTGGATTATACCATTTATGCTGACGATATTTACCTCGTGCCTAAACAGAATAACGAGCTTTGGATTGGTGCCACGAGTCTTCCGCATCAATATGACAAAGAGGTGACCGTAGGTGGCTTAAAGGGGTTGTTAGCACGTGCATCTGCCTGGTTACCGCGTGTACAGGAAGCTTCTTTTGTACGTGCATGGGCAGGCTTGCGTCCGCAGGCAGCTGCGGAGCGTCCTTTCATTGGACCTGTTCCTGGAGTAGAGGGCGTCTATGCTGCAGTCGGGCATTATCGCAACGGTGTCCTGCTTAGTGATGCGACTGGGCGAGCGATGGCAGCTATGCTTAAAGGGGCAGGTGCAGCTGGACTTGGAATAAGTAAATTTTCTTCTGAACTTCTCAAGGAGGAAAGCTTATGAAGCTGACCATTAACGGACAGAGTATGACCATTTCCAATCGAATCACTCGTGTGGATCAATTGCTGCATGAACTTGATTTAAAGGTGAAAACCGTAGTGGTAGAGCTGAATCGGCATATATTGACCCGTGAAGATCATCATGAAACGGTACTTAAGGATGGAGATTGCCTAGAAATCGTACATTTTGTAGGAGGCGGTTGATCATGTTAACCATTGGAAAAGCATCTTTTACCTCAAGGCTGTTGCTAGGAACAGGGAAATTTCCGGATCTGGATATCCAATCCCAAGCCGTAGAGGCTGCTGAGACGGAAATATTAACGTTCGCTGTGCGCAGACTGAATTTGGAGGAACGGGATAAGCAGCATTTTCTCGATACACTGGATTTGAACCGGTATACACTTCTTCCCAACACAGCGGGGGCAACAACAGCAGAGGAGGCAATCCGTATTGCCAAGTTGGCAAAAGCCTCCGGCTTGTGCGATATGATTAAGGTAGAAGTCATTGGGGATAGCAAGACGCTGTTGCCTGATCCTTTTGAAACATTGAAAGCTAGTGAAAAGTTGCTAGAGGAAGGCTTTGTCGTGCTACCCTACATATCGGATGATGTGATACTAGCGAAGAGGTTGCAAGAGCTTGGAGTACATGCCGTAATGCCTGGAGCGTCGCCGATTGGTACAGGACATGGTTTGCTCAATCCGTTTTCGTTAGAGTTGATTATCGAGCAAGCGGAAGTTCCGGTCATTGTCGATGCTGGTATTCGCTCACCTGGTGACGCAGCAATGGCAATGCAGTTGGGAGCAGATGGTGTTCTGCTGAATACAGCTGTCTCAGGAGCGAAGGATCCTGTGAAAATGGCTGAGGCCATGAAGTTGGCTGTACGTGCAGGTAGATATGGATTTGAGGCGGGGATGATTCCTGTAAAACGTTATGCTTCAGCAAGCAGTCCGATAGAAGGCATGGTTCAGGGATGAGGATTACTAAAAAATCTGCTGCTGAACCACCACAAAGTGACCGTTATTCCAGACAGGAAAGGTTTGCACCCTTTGGGCCTGCAGGCCAACGCCGGCTTGCTTCCTCTCACGTACTAATCATAGGTGTTGGAGCGCTGGGCACAGGTATTGCAGAAACGTTAGTTCGTGGAGGCGTAGGTACGGTAAGCCTGGTAGACCGGGATTATGTGGAATGGAGCAATTTGCAGCGCCAGCAGCTTTTTCAGGAAAGTGATGCTGTGCAAAGGTGTCCCAAAGCAGTAGCTGCCCAGCGAAGATTAAAGGATATTAATTCGGAAACAATTGTACATGCACATGTCTTGGATGTTGGGATAGAAGAGCTGGAAGAGTTGATCCAGGGGGTAGATCTCATGATGGATGCAACCGATAATTTCGATACCCGGCTTCTTATGAACGACATGGCACTCAAGCATCGCATTCCTTGGATTTATGGAGGATGTGTGGGTAGCTATGGTGTAACTTACACTATTTTACCGGGTCAGACACCTTGTCTACACTGTCTGATGGGAACTGTACCGCTTGGAGGGGAGACCTGTGATACGGCCGGGATTATTCCGCAGGCAGTACAAATGGTCACCGCTAACCAGACTACGGAAGCTTTCAAGCTTCTTGGTGGATATCCTGAGAACTTGAGAGGAAAGTTGCTTTCGTTTGATTTGTGGAAAAATGAGTATGTAGCAATAGCAGTGGATCGTCTAAAAAAAGCGAATTGTCCTTCTTGCGGTAGCCAACCGACGTATCCCTATTTATCAGCCTCTTATCGGCAGAAAACAGATGTTTTGTGCGGTAGGGATACCGTTCAAATAAGACCTGCCAACCGGACACATCTGAATCTCGCAGAGGTAGCAAATAGATTTACAGCATTGGGTGAGGGGAACGTAGAGTGGAATTCGTATCTGGTTTCCTTTAGTGTGGGCGAGCATCGCTTGGTTGTTTTTGCAGATGGCAGAGCGCTGATCCATGGGACAAAGGACTTGGCAAAAGCAAGAAGTCTATATCATCGCTATTTGGGCTGAAAACCATAAAGCAGAAAACCATTCTTTGAGAATGATTTTCTGCTTTTTTGTTACACTAACACAAATATGTTTAAATGGCTTATAACAAACTTGTTCGTATCCAATATGTAATGCGATGTCCAAACCAGGTGGGTGAAAAGATGAGCCCGTTAATTGTACTTGTGGATGAAAATGAAGCGCCCGCTGTATTCGTTCATCCATTGGAGCAGGCAGGTTATCAGGTGGTTCATGTTCGTAATACATCGGATGTAAGCCCTTATATAGCTCAAAATCCTGTGAGTTTGCTACTCCTGAACATTAAAGATGAACAGGCGGACACTCAAGGCTTGATTCGCATTTTGCAGCAGAACTATCCTCATGTTCCACTGCTTGTAATGATTTCATCAGATGAGGAAGCACTTATGGTTTACTGCTTTGAACAAGGAGCACATGATGTAATGGTAGTGCCCTTTTATCCTAGAGTTCTTCAGGCTAGAGTAGCTAATTTATTACGAATTTTTGGTGTTGAACGTGATGTGAAAAGAGCAATCGAGGCAGGAGATTTACATATAGACACTGCAAGCAGAATGGTGAGCAGAGGGGAGCGAAAGCTGGAATTAACTCCGAAAGAATTCGATCTTTTGCTACATCTGGCGATACATCTTAACCAAGTTTGTAGCAGGCAGCAAATTTTAAAGGATGTTTGGAAACATGATTATATCGCTGATACGAACGTAGTAGATGTGTACATCAGGCATTTAAGGGTTAAAGTAGATAGAGGGCAAAAGTTTAAAATGATTCGAACGGAACGAGGCATTGGCTATTCACTCAGAACGCCAACTGAAGCAAAATAGCATAAAGTATAAATAAAAAAAGCCGAGACCTTTCGTCCCGGCTTACCAATTTAAATGAGTTCTACATTACAGCACGCGACGTGCTTTAATGTACGTTCTTTTCCAGTTGCCGGAGTTCAAATCAGAGATGGTCACCCCAGGTCCACCGTAAGTGTGTAGGATTTTACCCCCGCCCATATATACTGCTACGTGAGTAATATTGCGTCCTGTGGCACGGCTACCGCTTGAAAAGAACACTAAGTCACCTTTTTTCAAATTAGCCTTGGATACGGCATGTCCGACTTTAGACTGTTGAACAGAAGTACGCGGCAAATCGACTCCGTATTTCTTGAATATGTGCTTCATGAAAGAAGAACAGTCAAAATTGCGTGTAGTGCTTGTGGAAGCTCCAAACTTATAAGGAGTACCCATATATTTTTTGCCGTAGTTAATTACTTTTTGACCTACAGTAGTAGTAGCAGTAGCAGCTTGTGCTGTATTTGTTCCCTCAATGGCAAAAGTACCAAAGCCGATAGTGGCAGCGACTCCTGCGATAATTACCTTTTTTATGATTTTATGCATATTCATGTTGTAAGTACCTCCAAAAATTGATTTGTTCAATATTTTGCTGAGTTGCTAACTAACTGACAGCGTTGAGTATAACAGTTTTGAAGCCGCCTAATAGTTGGAAAACTACTCTCAAATGCTTGTGGAGCAAGGCTTACGTCGCGATTATTAAAAAACGATTAAAAATTACAATTTGTAAAAAATAAATTAATTCTAGTACCTTTAAAAAACCGAAAAACCCTTGTTAGTCAAGGGTTTTGAGTGTGTGAACAACTTTTTAAATAGTTACAACAATGTCATAATTAATCCTTGCTTTGAATAACGAGTAGTAGACCGCTTTTGATAGAAATAGTACCTTTTGCAGCCGTTAGCTTATTGCTGACACCCCGTGATTGTCCCATTTTGAGGGTGGCATTATGAAGGGGATACATAAATCCTTCCAGTTGTATACCTGTTACTTCGGCGGTCATAGGAATCAGGGATGTATATGTATAGCCCATGGGCTGGATCTCGAGCGTTGATTCGGTCAGCTCAATATAATTATGTGCGTCCATGATAGCGCAACTAATGTGATGCTGCATGGCCCGTACTAATATTTGAACATTGGCTAAGGTGTGGTCCATTCGAGTGCCAGTAACACCGAGAAAGAGTACATGATCTACTTGTTCTTCCATAGCAATTTCTAAAGCAAGCTCTGTATCAGTTAGGTCCTTATGTACTGGATCGCACGCAATCATACGTTGGCTTGCTGATTTTACCTGTTCTTGTTCCTCTGAAGTAATCGAATCAAAATCTCCTACAGAGACATGTGGTGTAATACCGTGTTCTATTAGGAAAAGGGCACCTTTATCTGCGCCTATAATAAAATCATCGGGTTGTATTTGTTGTAAATCTTCTTCATTAAGACGACCGCCTGAAAATACAATGGCTCGCTTTTTCATCATAACCAACATCCTTTCTTTCTGCATACGGTTCCAGATATACGATCATTTTAAGTATACCGCGTTAAATATGGCTTGCACAATTTTGGAGGTCCTGGCTACAATGGAACAGAAAAAAAGTGCGACGTGAATAGGAAGGGGAACGAAATGATTAACGTTTTGTTTGTGTGTTTGGGCAATATTTGCCGCTCTCCCATGGGGGAGGCAATACTGAGACATAAAGCAAAGGAACGGGGATTAGACGCAGAAATTCGGGTGGACTCGGCTGGAACAGGTGACTGGCATATTGGAAATCCTCCGCATGAGGGAACGCTAAAGCAGCTTAAACTGCACGGAATCAGCGAACAAGGCATACAGGCACGGCAAATAACGGATCGTGATTTTGACGCATTTGATTATATTGTGTGCATGGATGACTCTAATGAACGAAACATGCGTAAACTTGCAGGTGGAGCAGATGCTGATATTCTAAAATTCATGGATTTGCTTCCTCAAGAAAAGTTAAGAGAAGTACCCGACCCATATTTTACCGGGAATTTTGAAGAGACCTATCGATTATTGGACGCAGGATGCGAGGCCTTGCTGGACAAGATCATAGAAGAAAAGCTATAATGTGAACGACAGATGACGGCAATCATTGCCGTTTTTCGTTATATATTTTTGAAAGCGTAATCAAAATATAAAAAAAGAGGAAGGAGCCTTATGTCCTCCTAGGTCAATGCTCCATTCCTCATCATTGTCTGGGATGTTTTTTTACTCAGGCACGATCCAAAAAATACATTAGCGCGTCAGGCAACTCGTTTTGCCAAAAGCCCCATAAATGTTTGCCATCCTTTTCACGGTAAGAAACTTCGGCGTTCCGCTCGCGCAGTAAATCTGCGCATTGACGGTTCAGCTCTACAAAGTTGTAAATGCCGGTATCACTCTCAAAAGCATCTTCCTGAAGGCCAACTGTCATCCATACATTTAGATGCGACAGTTCTTTCTCACGGGCAATAATTTCTTGCGAAGCTTCATAGTAGGCACCTGAGAGGCTAATAATGCGATTAAACAGCTCAGGATACAATAGCGCCAAATGCAAAGACACACTGCCTCCCAGTGAATCCCCAGCAAGAATGCGGGAAGCTGCATCTTTTCTTATAGGATACTTTTGTTCCACATAGGGAATAATCTCTTCTGCAAAACAGGCAGTGTATGCCTCAAAACGATTGCCGAAGGGAGCGTACTCCTGAGTTCTGATTTTGGTGTTCACTTCCACGCCTACAATAATGAAGGGTTCCACGCCCTCATCCAGTATGAGACGGTTGGCGTGTGTTGCAATTCGTCCAAAGTTGAAGAATTCCTCTCCATCCTGACAGTAGACGACCGGGTAGCTCAATATTTCATTATAGCCGGGCGGCAAATAAATCCGAAGAGTTCGGGTTTCGCCAAGTAAGCGGCTGTCTACTTCGTCTTTAAGGATGGTTCGTTTTAAATACCGAGAATCCGTCATTTTTCGTCACCTTTCTTGGGTATTATTTTGCATTAAGGATCACAATAAGTTAAGATTACCCTGATTGCAATAGATGTTTAAAATTTCAATCATGTACTAAGCTGTTATAGTAAAAAACACACCCTGTTACATACACAAAAATGTGGTAAACTCAAAAAAAATAACTAAATCTTTGACGCGAGCGATATAACAGGTGTATAATAATCCTATAACAGCGGAACTTGATATTCAAATTTTTTTGTTGAGGTGAAGAAAATGAGCAAGGTTCCTTATGAAGTTTACACAGAGGAAGTTGAGGCTCTGTCCGTGCTTTCTCCGGATGGTGAAATTATCAATAAAGATAAATTGCCTAAACTTACAGATGATCAATTGAAAGAAATTATGTATCGTATGGTATTTACACGTACTTGGGATGACCGTGCTGTTAACTTGGGCCGTCAAGGACGTCTCGGCTTCTACGCTCCGGTATCCGGACAAGAAGCAACAATGGTTGGTAGTGAATTTGCGCTCCAAAAAGAAGACTTTATTGCACCAGGCTACCGAGATATTCCGCAACTCGTTTGGCATGGCCTGCCATTATATCAAGCTTTCTTGTATTCCCGTGGTCATCAACACGGTGGTCAAATTCCGGACGGCGTTAACGTATTGATGCCGCAAATCATCATTGGCGCGCAAATTCTGCACGCTATGGGAATTGCAATGGGCTACAAACTAAAAAAACAAAAACAAGTCGTCATTACATATACAGGTGACGGTGGTTCTTCCGAAGGTGACTTCTACGAAGGTCTGAACTATGCTGGTGTGTACAAATTGCCAGTTATTTTCTTTGTGCAAAACAATGGTTACGCGATCACAACTCCATTCTCGAAACAAACCGCTGCCCTTTCGATCGCTCATAAAGCAGTAGCTGCTGGTATTAAAGGCGTGAAAATTGACGGTATGGACGTGCTTGCAGTTATTAAAGCTGTTCAAGAAGCTGCAGAGCGTGGACGTAATGGCGAAGGTGCAACATTGATTGAAGCCGTTACTTACCGTTTCCGTCCGCATTCCCTTTCTGATGATGCGACGAAATATCGTTCTAAAGAAGAAGAAGGCGAATGGAATGCAAAAGATCCAATTGCCCGCTTTGCGAAATACCTTGAGAAAAAAGGTCTTTGGACTGAAGAAGATACAGCTCGCGTAAAAGAAGAAGCTAAGGCAAAAGTGAACGAAGAGATCAAAAAGGCTGAGAAAACAGAAAAAATGACAATTCCTGGCCTGATCGATAGCATGTTCGAAACTACGCCTAAGCACTTGGAAGAACAAAAAGCTGATTTTAAATAATTGAACTTGAAAGAGACCGGGCGGCTACCCGATCCGGTCTGCTTTTCGATTGACCTGAACTGAAACTGATCTGTCAATGTTTAAGGAGGAAATGAAGCAAATGGCACAAATGAACATGAAAGAAGCGATTCGTGACGCACTGCGCGTAGAGTTGAAACGCGACCCTAACGTCCTGCTTTTCGGTGAAGACGTAGGTCATGTAGGTGGCGTATTCCGCGCTACAGAAGGTCTGCAAAAAGAATTTGGCGAAGAACGTGTATTCGATACTCCGCTGGCGGAATCCGCAATCGGGGGTCTTGCTGTCGGTCTGGGTATCCAAGGTTTCCGCCCTGTAGCTGAAATCCAGTTCGTAGGCTTTATCTTTGAAGCACTCGATCAAATGGCAATTCAAGCATCCCGTATGCGTTACCGTTCCGGCGGACGTTACAATTCTCCAATCGTATTCCGTACACCTTTTGGTGGCGGTGTTAAGGCAGCCGAGCTGCATACAGATTCCTTGGAAGGTCTTTTGACTCAAACACCAGGTATTAAGGTTGTTGTTCCTTCCAACCCTTACGATGCAAAAGGTCTTATGATCGCGTCTATTCGCGATAACGATCCAGTATTTTTCATGGAGCATTTAAACCTGTACCATGCATTCCGTGCTGAAGTTCCTGAGAATGATTACACAGTTGAACTGGGCAAGGCAAATGTAGTTCGTGAAGGTTCCGATGTGACGATCATTACTTACGGTATGATGGTACACACTTCGGTTAAGGCTGCTGAAGAGCTGGAAAAAACAAAGGGTATTAAAGTGGAAATCATTGATTTGCGTACAATCAGCCCGATTGACATTGATACCATTGTTGCCTCTGTTCAAAAAACCAATCGTGCTATCGTTGTTCAAGAAGCGCAAAAGAGTGCCGGTGTTGCTGCTGAAGTTATTGCACAAATTAACGAAAAAGCAATCCTGCATCTGGAAGCACCAGTTCTGCGCGTAGCAGGTCCGGATACCGTTTATCCATTTGCTCAAATTGAAGATACTTGGTTGCCAACGCCAACACGTATCATTGATGCGGTTAATAAAGTATTGGAATTTTAATTAAAGCACACCGTAAATTTGGGAGGTTTTAAACGTGGCAAAATTTGAATATAAATTCCCGGAGCTGGGTGAAGGTCTTCACGAAGGCGAAATCATCAAGATGCACATCAAGCCCGGCGACAAAGTAACTGATGATGATATCATCATGGAAGTACAAAACGACAAGGCTGTAGTTGAAGTTCCATGTCCGGTTAATGGTACGGTTCAAGAAGTATTTGCCAAAGACGGAGACGTCTTCAACGTAGGTCAAGTTGTGGCTGTCATCGACGCAGAAGGTGAACTTCCTGAACAAGAAGATGCACCAGAAGCGCCAGCTGCTAGCCCTGAGCCAAGTGCTGCTGCACAAGGCGGAGCTGCAGGTGCAGCTAGATTTGAATATAAATTCCCAGAGCTGGGTGAAGGTCTTCACGAAGGCGAAATCATCAAGATGCACATCAAGCCCGGCGACAAAGTAACTGATGATGATATCATCATGGAAGTACAAAACGACAAGGCTGTAGTTGAAGTTCCATGTCCGGTTAATGGTACGGTTCAAGAAGTATTTGCCAAAGACGGAGACATCTTTAACGTAGGTCAAGTTGTGGCTGTCATCGCTGCTGAAGGTGAACTTCCTGAGCAAGAAGAAGCACCAGCTGCTGTTAAACAAGAAGAGGATGCTGCCAAAGGTGGAGCGAACACGCAACCAGGTGCAACACCTGCTGCTTCGAACAAAGACGTACTGGCTACACCTAGCGTTCGCAAATTTGCACGTGAGCAAGGTGTTAACATCGCTCAAGTGAGTGGCTCCGGCAAAAACGGTAAAATCACTAAAGAAGATGTAGAAGCTTTCAAAAATGGTGGAGGCCAAGCGGCTGCACCAGCAGCGAAAGAAGCTGCAAAAGCGCAAGAGCCAGCTAAAAAAGAAGCGAAAGCAGCAGCACCATCCGCACCAGCTGCAGATCCGCGTGCTGAGGAAGAACGCGTACCATTTAAAGGTATCCGTAAAGCAATTTCCAATGCTATGGTTAAGTCGGCTTACACGGCTCCACACGTTACAATTATGGACGAAGTGGATGTAACTGAGCTGGTTGCTTTCCGTACTCGTATCAAACCAATTGCAGAGAAGAAAGGCACAAAAGTAACTTACCTGCCATTCATCGTAAAAGCTTTGGTTGCCGCTTCCCGTCAATTCCCGGCTCTGAATGCCTCGATCGACGAAGAAGCTAACGAAATTGTCTACAAAAAATACTACAACATTGGTATCGCTACAGATACAGACAACGGCTTGATCGTTCCTGTTATCAAAGATGCTGATCGTAAGAGTATCTGGATGATTGCTGATTCCATTCGTGACCTGGCTGTACGCGGTCGTGATGGTAAATTGGCTGCCAATGAAATGAGAGGAAGCACGATTTCCATCACGAACATTGGTTCCGCAGGCGGTATGTTCTTTACTCCAATCATCAACTTCCCTGAGGTTGCAATTTTGGGTACTGGCCGCATCAGTGAAAAAGCAGTCGTGAAAAACGGTGAAATTGTTGCCGCTCCAGTAATGGCTCTTTCCCTGAGCTTTGACCACCGTATTATTGACGGTGCAACTGCTCAAAACTTCATGAACTATATTAAACAGCTGCTCGCTAACCCTGAGCTGCTTGTAATGGAGGTGTAATCAATGGTAGTAGGAGACGCTTCTCTGGATATTGACACATTGGTTATCGGTGCGGGTCCTGGCGGCTATGTAGCTGCCATCCGTGCCGCACAATTGGGACAAAGCGTATTGATCGTTGACAAATCTGAGCTGGGCGGTGTCTGCTTGAATCGTGGATGTATTCCATCCAAAGCTTTGATCTCTGCAGCTCATCAATACGAAGCAGCTAAACATGGCGAAACTTTCGGTATTACGGCTGAAAATGTAAAAGTAGATTTTGCAAAAACACAAGAATTCAAAAACGGTGTTGTTAAGAAAATGACTGGCGGCGTAAGCGGCTTGCTCAAAGGCAACAAAGTCGAAGTTTTCAACGGTGAGTGCATGTTCATCAACGAAAACGAAGCGCGTGTATTCAACGAACATGAATCACCACGTTACCGTTTTAAAAATGCAATTATCGCAACAGGCTCCCGTCCTATCGAATTGAAGCCATTCCCGTTTGGCGGACGCATTCTGTCTTCTACTGAAGCATTGAACCTGCCTGAAATTCCGAAAAGCCTGATCGTTATCGGTGGTGGATATATTGGTGCAGAGCTTGGACAAATGTATTCCAAATTCGGTTCCAAAGTAACGATCATTGAAGGTATGGATACTGTTCTTCCTGGCTTCGATAAAGATATGACTTCCATCGTTTCGAAAAGCATGAAGAAAACAGGTATCGAAATCTTCACTGGCGCTAAAGCGGAAAGTGCGGAACAAACTGATAAAGATGTAACAGTGAAATTCTCTGTTAACGGTGAAAGCAAAGAAGTAACTGCTGAGTACCTGCTTGTAACTGTTGGACGTCGTCCAAATACAGACGGTGAACTGGGTCTGGATTTGATCGGTGTAGAACTGGATGAACGCGGAATGGTGAAAGTTGACCACCAAGGACGCACAAGCATCCCTCACATCTTCGCAATCGGCGATATTGTTCCTGGTCTTGCTCTGGCTCACAAAGCTTCTTACGAAGGTAAAGTAGCTGCTGAAGTAATTGCTGGCCAACCATCTGTTGTAGACTATAAATGTATTCCGGCTGTTGTGTTCACAGATCCAGAATGCTCTAGCGTAGGCTACACAGAGACACAAGCTAAAGAAAAAGGCTATAATGTCAAAGTTGGCAAGTTCTCTTATGGAGCAAACGGTCGTGCCGTTTCCCTGAACGCTGCTGAAGGCTTTGTAAAAATCGTAGCTGACGCAGATACAGGTCTGGTACTGGGTACGCAAATCGTAGGTCTGGAAGCTTCCAACCTGATTGCTGAGCTGGGTCTGGCGATTGAAATGGGTGCTACACTCGAAGATATCTCCTTGACTATCCATGCTCACCCTACACTGGGCGAACTTGTGATGGAAGCTGCAGAAGTCGTAATGGGTCATCCGATCCACGCATTGGCGCCACGTCGCTAATTCCATTTCATTATCTTGTTTTTGGTTTTCATACATGAAAAAAGAGGCAAGGAGCGCTATAACTGCGCTCTTTGTCTCTTTTTTTCAAACTTTAAGATTATTGGACTATCATGAAAATTCACACAGCACATGGTCAAAAAAGTACTCTACATGATAAACTAAATATAGATTAATGGGGTAGATTGAGAATTTTAAAAATTAAAAATTGACGATGCGGTTTTTTATTCATACTCAAAGGAGAGAAACAACGTGCGCAACTACTTGGAATTGTTGGAGGATATTTTAGAGAACGGAGTGAAAAAAGAGGATCGGACAGGGACGGGAACATTATCTGTGTTCGGAAGGCAACTTCGTTTTGATCTGGCCAAGGGCTTCCCGTTGGTGACCACTAAAAGAGTACATTTGAAATCCGTTATACATGAGCTGTTATGGTTTTTGCGAGGGGATACCAATATTGCTTATCTCAAGGAGAACGGAGTTAGCATTTGGGATGAATGGGCAGACGAGCAGGGGAATCTGGGACCTGTGTATGGATCGCAATGGCGCGCATGGGAAACACCGGACGGACAACATATTGATCAAATTGCGAATGTCATTGAGGCTATCAAAAACAATCCGGATTCACGTCGACATATCGTCAGTGCTTGGAATGTGGCTGAAATTGAATCGATGAAGTTGCCGCCATGTCATTTTGTATTCCAGTTCTACGTAGCTGGGGGAAAGCTATCCTGTATGTTGACGATGCGTTCAGTGG
Source organism: Paenibacillus polymyxa M1 (assembly GCF_000237325.1). NCBI lineage: Bacteria > Bacillati > Bacillota > Bacilli > Caryophanales > Paenibacillaceae > Paenibacillus > Paenibacillus polymyxa. The sequence continues at coordinate 3,068,538 of NC_017542.1, read as the reverse complement.
ATACATTCCTTGGACTGCCGTTCAACATCGCTAGTTATGCATTGCTGACGCATATGGTTGCACAGCAGTGCGGTTTGGAGCCTGGAGAGTTTATTTGGTCAGGCGGCGATGTGCATATTTATTCAAATCATATACAACAAGTGCATACGCAGTTGGAGCGTGATCCTTATCCCTTGCCACAGTTAAAAATCCTGCGCAAGCCGGAATCCATTTTTGATTACACTTACGAGGATTTTGTTTTTGAGAATTACGAGCATCACCCAGGGATCAAGGCGCCTGTCGCCATCTGATTAGAGGAGGTGGAAAGATGAGCATTTCGATGATATGGGCTATGGCACAAAATGGTGTGATTGGCCGGGATAACAGTCTTCCTTGGCGCCTTCCCAGAGACATGGCCTTCTTCAAAGAGCAGACGATTAATAAAACGGTACTCATGGGACGCAAAACGTGGGAATCCTTTGGCGGGAAAAGCCTACCAAACCGCCGCAACGTCGTTTTGACTCGAGATGAGCGCTATCAGGCGGAAGGTGCGGAAGTAATCCATACGCTGGAAGAAGGGCTCCAACTTGCCCAGAAAGAAGAGCTAATGGTCATTGGCGGAGCGGAGATTTATTCACTGTTTTGGCCACATGCTGATCGGCTGATTGTGACTCGAATTGAGGAGACCTTTGAAGGTGATACGACGTTTCCTGAGCTGGATTGGAGCGGCTGGACTATAGTCAGTGAGACGCCAGGTATCAAGGACGACAAAAACCTGTATGACTACCGTTTTGTTGTTTACGAGAGAACAGGATAACAATAGATGAACTCGACCTAGCTCATTTGAAAAATTAATAAACCATATAAAAAATCCTTTTGGCTGTAGATGCAGAAAGTTGCATAAGTTTTCATTACTTTTACGCTGTATTGTGATACAATAAATCAAATTCAACGAGAACAGACCCTTTCATAACACAAACAGACAAGTTCGAATTTGATTAGAATTCTGAATGGATGATCGGGGTTCATAAGCGAAGAGATGGGGGAACGTAACATGTCTACACCAACTGGATTTATGGAATACACACGACAACTTCCTACAGACCGGGACCCGGCAGAGCGTATAAAGGATTGGGAAGAATTCCATGAGCATATGTCTGAAGAAGAGCTGCGTACCCAAGGGGCGCGTTGTATGGACTGCGGAACTCCTTATTGTCATACGGGGATGGATCTCATGGGAGCAACTTTAGGCTGCCCGGTTCATAATCTTATTCCGGAATGGAACAATCTCGTATATCGTGGTTTGTGGAAGGAAGCGTTAGACCGGCTGCACAAAACGAATAACTTCCCCGAATTTACGGGCCGTGTTTGTCCTGCGCCATGTGAAGGCTCATGTACTGTTGGCCTTATCGGGCAGTCTGTTACCATTAAGACAATTGAGGAAGCGATTATCGAAAAAGGTTTTGAGGAAGGCTGGGTTGTTCCTAACCCGCCGGAAAAACGTACAGGCAAACGAGTGGCGATTGTTGGCTCGGGTCCTGCGGGATTGGCTGCGGCAGCACAGCTTAACAAAGCAGGGCACAGCGTGACTGTATATGAGCGTGCAGATCGTGTAGGTGGGTTGCTGATGTACGGAATCCCATCCATGAAGCTGGATAAGAAGGTTGTACAGCGTCGTGTAGACTTGCTGGAGGCTGAAGGTATTCAATTCATCACGAATACGGAAATTGGCAAGGATATCCCTACTGAACAGTTGGTTGCCGACTATGATGCGGTTGTGCTATGCGGTGGATCTACAAAGCCGAGAGAATTCGATATTGAAGGCAGTGATTTGAATGGCGTCCATTATGCTATGGATTATTTGAATGGCACCATCAAAAGTTATCTGGATTCTAACCTTGAAGATGGCAACTATTTGTCTTCCAAAGGTAAGGACGTTATTGTTATCGGTGGTGGTGATACAGGTTCGGACTGTGTAGCTACTTCTTTGCGGCATGGTTGCCGGAGTGTCACTCAATTTGGCACACACACCAAAGCTCCACTGGAACGTGATCCGATTGCCAATCCTTGGCCGCAGTTTCCGAATGTGTACTCTCTCGATTATGCACAGGAAGAAGCGAAAGCGTTGTTCGGGGAAGACCCGCGTGAGTTCTCCATCATGACAACCAAATTTGTAGGTGATGAGAATGGCAATCTGAAAGAACTGCACACCATTCAAATCCAACGTATTGTTGATAAAACTGGACGTAAAATCTATCAACCGATTCCAGGTACGGAACGTGTATTCCCAGCACAAATTGCGCTGATTGCAATTGGGTTTGATGGGCCTGAGCAAACGATTGTGAAGGAAATCGGTTTGGAAACGGACCGTCGCTCCAACGTTAAGGCACGTTATGGGAAATATGTGACGAATGTGGATAAGGTGTTTGCTGCGGGTGACATGCGCCGCGGACAAAGTCTGGTTGTGTGGGCTATTAATGAAGGTCGAGAAGCAGCACGTGAAGTTGATAAATACCTCATGGGTACTACTGTTTTGGTGTAATTATAAATTTAATTTACGAATCAAGTAAAGGCTCCATCTTAGGATGGGGCTTTATTTGTGTTTCAAGCATTGTCGCTAGTTGTTGAATCCAATTTTCTAGGGAGGTGTACAAAAGGGTGTGAATTTAATGTTATATAAAATGACTTTGAATTGAGTCTTTAATCATGCAACTGTTATTTATAGTGATCATAACATAAATAAGGAGGGTGTGTGTAGCCTTTTTAAAGAAAAATACATTCATTTTACAAAACAATTAACTGAAAATTTAAATATATGTAATATAAATTAACATAAATGTGACCCGCGTTTATTAATGGTGTAGTTTCAACATAGAGTAAAATCATGACCTGAGAGAACCATGAGATCTATGGTATAATAGACGTATATTGTTGAAGCGCTAGACTAAATGAATTTACAAAGGAGCTTTCGCTGGGAGAAAGCTCCTTTTGCATGAGGCCGGGATAGCTGTGTTTTCATTTGCGTTCCATGTATATCTATGATTCATGGAGGAGAAACAGAAGGCCGTCAGGAAGGAATGGAATGTATGAAGACGTTGATTATTGCTGAGAAACCAGATATGGGGCGGACGATTGCCGCTGTTATGGAGCCTCGTGCTAAAAATAACCGTACCTATTTGGAAGGGGAGAAATACATTGTAACCTGGGCGATCGGTCATTTGTTAGGGCTGGCTGAGCCAGATGCTTACGATGCTAAGTATAAACGATGGAATATTCAAGATCTTCCGATTATCCCTGAACAGTTCAAAATCGTACCTAATCCGAAAACAAAAGATCAGCTAAAAATGATTGGTGAGCTGGCCAAACGCTGCAATGCCATCGTGAATGCTTGTGACGCTGGACGAGAGGGGCAATATATTTTTGCATTAATTCAGCAGCAGCTAAAGCTACGACAGCCGGTTAAGCGATTGTGGATCTCGGACTTGACGGCAGAGAGTATTGCGACAGGCTTTGAACGATTACGAGATGCCTCGGAGTTTGAATTCCTGACTCAAGCTGCGCGGGCACGAAGTGAAGCGGACTGGCTGATTGGCATGAACGCTTCCAGAGCGTTCACAACACGTCATAACACCCTGCTGTCGGTAGGACGGGTACAGACTCCCGTGCTGGCACTAATTCATGATAGAGAAAAGGAAATTGAAGCATTTCAGTCTCAAACCTTCTATGACGTGTGGGCTGAGTTTAAGCAAGATCAGATTAAGTACAAAGGGGCATGGCAGGGAGATCGGCTGACGAAACCGGAAGAAGCTGAGGGGATTGCTGCGGCGGTACGCGGAAAAGAGGGGAAGATTACCAAATATGATACGAAGCAGACAAAGGAGTATCCTTTTAAATTGTACGATTTGACGTTGCTTCAACGAGAGGCGAATGCCAAGTACGGTTATTCGGCCAAAAAAACGCTGGATGTGGCACAAGCGCTTTATGAGCGTCACAAGGTCATTTCCTATCCGCGTACGAACTCTAACTATGTGACAGAGCAGAATATAGACGGCATGCATAAGGCATTACGGATGCTCGGGACAGGCCCTTATGCTGATCTGGTTCAACAAGCAAACCCTAATTTGGTCCATAAACAGAATAAATCGGTCTGCAATCCGTCTCGTGTTGAGGATCACCATGCTATCTTGCCGACGTTAAAAAGACCGGGGACGCTAAGCAAGGAGGAACAAAATGTATACGACCTGGTTATTCGTAGGTTTCTGTCGCATTTTTTCCCGCCGGCTGAATATAAAATGCATACCGTAATGACGCAGGTGGACAAGCATTTGTTTAAAACCAATATTAAGGAGCTTCTGTCCTTGGGATGGAAAGTGGTTTTGAGCAAGGCTGACCAGGATAAAGGTAAAAAGAGCAAAACATCCAAAAAGGAAGATGAAGAGGAAACGGACGAGTGGACAGACAAGAAGTTTGAAATTGATGCAGGTCGTCCGGTGGATTGTGTTCGCGCCGAGATGAAAGAAAAGGCGACTCAGCCCCCTAAAAGCTACACGGAGGGCACATTGCTTAAAGCGATGGAAAGCGCCGGCAAGCAGATGGAGAATGAGGAATTACGCGAGGTTATGAAGGACGCTGGCTTAGGTACGCCTGCGACACGAGCTGCCACAATTGAACGATTGAAGAAGGTCGGCTACATTGAAATGAAGGGCAAAAAGATTCTTATTACAGATAAGGGAAAGATGGCTATTGACCTGATCCGTCATGCCGGGGTAGATCTATTAGCCTCACCGGAAATGACAGGTCAATGGGAACGCCGTCTTCATCAAATTTCCAAGGGTGAGGCAGCTCAGGAGAAGTTTATGGATAACGTTAAAAGATTCACGTTGTCCATCATTGATAAGGTAAGGCAGCAGCCACCTGCTCCCGCACATGCCTTTGGCGAGGAGGCAAGGAGTAATCGCTCGGGAGGCAAGGGGAACGCCCGCAGTGTAGGCGCGAGTGGACGTGCCACCGCCAAAGGAATGGATCGCACACCATCAGGAGGCGGTAGCAGTGCAGGAAGTGCTGCGCTAAAGCAAGCAGCACCACCAACAAGACGCAGTTCAGCTACAAAAGCAGTGCGGAGCTCATCTGATGGACAGTCAGATGCTTCAGTGAGCCAAAGGCAGGCGTTAGGCAGCTGCCCGTGCTCCAATTGCGGTGGAAGCATTATAGAAGGTCGTAAAGGGTATGGATGTAGCCATTTTAAGCAAGGCTGTGGCTTTGTCATTTGGAAGGAATATGCTGGCAAGCAGATTACCGAAACGATGCTCAAGTCCCTGCTCGCGAAGGGGCAGACGCAATTGTTGTCTTTTAAACGGAAGGACGGATCGACCGTCAAGGCGCGGATAGTTCTGGATGTACCAGGAACAGGACAACTTAGCGTTCGTGAGGAATCCTGAAATAAAGCCGTCTATCATAGTAGAATGTGAAGGTTGAATGACTTTTTAAACACGAAAAAAGGACCCTATCCGAGGGTCCTTTTTTGTTGATGCAATTGTATGCTTTCGTGGATCACCCGTGGCACTTCTGTTAGCTTTTGTATTGTATACATTACAGAGTTCACGTTTTTTTGCAATTCAACCATATTGTAAATCCATTCTTTAGGCTGCTTAAGATACACAGCGTGAATACCTGCCGCAAGGGCTGGAGATACGTCGGTGCGTAAAGAATTCCCAATCATCCAGGTGATGCCTCGGTCCAGCCGATTTATTTGAATGATTTCTTCCAGTGCTTCGACATTTTTATGCTGGCGAATATAGATACGGTCATCAAAGTAAGTAGCCAGCTTCATTTGTTCAATCTTTCTTTCTTGAATGACCTGCTCACCGCCCGTGTAAAGGTGAAGGGAATGCCCTGCTTTTTGGAGTGAATTTAACGTTTCGGCCATACCTGGATACGGTTCAATTTCCTGCTCGTACACACTTCGGCCAAGCGAGCGAAGCTCCTGCTCTTCCCGAGAATCCGTACGGCGTCCGAATTGTTCAGAGAAAAACTGGTACGTATCTATTAGGGATTGTGGAAAATGCTCGCTGGCAAAACCCACCTGATGAACCCCAGCCACATCAATTTCAATTTGTTTTTCACGAATTGTATTTCTCGTTAGGTTATGAGCTGCAAACCATTCCTGAAGCAAATCGAAAAAGTGGTTGAGAATAAGGTCGAAATACTTGTTGCAGTGGACCAAAGTGTCATCAAGATCAAATAAAATGTGCTGTTTCGGATACGACATGATGCATACTCCTTCCAAGCCAAAGCTTTAACGGTGTTCAGTTTATAACTAAAGTTGCGATTCAAATTACAATCCAATATAGGATTCCAAAAATACCTGCAAATCAGCCGCACCGTCGGGACGGATGCTGAATTTTTCCTTGTGATAGCGTCCAATGTGTATGCGGAGCAAACCAGCCACACGCAAAATCATCATATCAGACATTAGTGTATCTTCCAATCGGCTCAAATCATGACGCATGTCTTCAAGAGACTTAGGACCTTGAGCTACATAACGCAAAATGCGCAGCCGTTGTGGATCATTGACTGCACGAGTGAGTCGTAGTAGAAGCGTGGGCGGTTCTTCCTCACTCTCTTCGGGAATATCTACCGGATACTGGATCAGCAGTGTACGGGTGTAAAAGCAGTATGAATTAATTGGGCGATTATGAACGACCGGAAACAGCACTACTGTATCGAGGTCTTCCATATGTGGCACGACTAGTCCAGCTGTTGCATATTCAACAAGTGCTTCCGGTTCCATTTTACTTAACAGCATGCGCTTTTCCGCAGCATCTTCTTCTGCCAATACACGCAGTTCGCCTTCCAAGGCCCGAAAATAATCACGATCCCACAATCTGAGGAGCGGTGCATATACCTTACGAATGCGTAAAGATTCTTCAAAGGTTAAAAAAGGAATATGCGGAACAAGCAACTCAAACATATCCTTATCCGGTCCGTGATCCAAGTAAGAAATATAGTCGGATATTTCATCTGTTTCTGGTCGAAGCAACGCCCAGGCATAGAGTGCGTCATAATCGCTAAAAGGGCAATCCTGAGCTGTAGCTAGCTCAGTACGAACTTCCTGTTGTAATCGTGCATCCACTTTGTCGATCCATTCATGGCCCAAGTCCATATCTTGGACCCACTTTTTAGTTACATAGGCCATAAAGCTGCCGAGCAATTCATAAATTGGGGAAGTGTCTATTTTAATTTGATAACTCATGGAACCAAATGCCTCCTATTCTGTCTTCTAGCCCAGAGCGGTGAACGTAAATAAAGCCCGTCCATAAGCAAAACATGAGCATTTTGAAATTGCCCACTCATTTATTATGGCTTGTTCTGCCAGGCATTGTCCACTATAATATGAAATAGTGCGTTGTGACGTGAACTTGGTCGGATTGAACATACGAGGCTCTTAACCGAGGAGTCGGATACATACCAGACTAGCTCTATCCGTAAAATCGTCATCTCAGATGGCGATTTTTTTATTTCTCTCTTTAATACACTAAAATTAACATGCTAAAAACACCTTAATATGTAATATATCGATTTTTAGAAAGTCATGGTACACATCGTGATAAGATTTATTATTGATTATGGTATCAAATGCAAATCATTTCTAAACATTCATTTTATGATGTTAATAATTTATTTGTTCGAGCAGGAGGAGCTGGGATGTCGTCGTCGTTACGTGTTCATTATTTTATCTTAATTGCAGTTATTATTGTTGCTGGATTATGTCAGGGTTTACTATTGCCCATTCTGTCGATCTCTTTGGAACAAATGGGGGTTTCGTCTTCGCTAAACGGAATGAACGCGGCTGCACTGTATATTGGTTCATTCGCAATGACACTGGTGGCTGAACGGACTTTGGGGTGGCTGGGATTTAAAAAGCTGATGGCTGGTGGTCTTGTGCTTGTGCTGATCACGCTGCTGCTGTTCCCGCTAATCCCTGATATTCGGGTTTGGTTCGTACTGCGCCTGCTAGTAGGTATTGGTGACAGTGCGTTGCATTATTCTGCTCAGTTGTGGATATTGCTGGTAACTCCAGCAGAGAATCGAGGCCGCAACATTTCCTTTTATGGTATGTCTTATGGTCTCGGTTTTGCATTAGGCCCATTGGGATTGTGGCTGCTTGATTATGGAATGCTGGTTCCATTTGCTGCGTTGGCTTTGTTGTGCTTGCTTGTGTTGCTGTTAGTGTTAATCAAGCTGCCTGACTCAAGACCCGAGAAGCAGGAGACTGAGGCGCGTCCCGCACAAAGATTCCGGCGCAGCTATAGCTGGGCATGGTACGCTCTGTTGCCTGCATTTCTATACGGTTATATGGAAGCGAGCCTGAATAGTAATTTTCCAGTCTATGGCCTGCGTATAGGCTTCCATACCGATGAAATTGCTGCCTTGCTGCCTTTCGTCAGTTTGGGAGGCTTAGTGCTGCAACTGCCTTTAGGTATATTAAGTGACCGTTGGGGACGTAAAAAGGTGCTAATGAGCGTAGGTATAGCAGGAGGGTTGACCTTTATGTTACTACCATGGAGTGGCAATCATTTTATGTTCACATTGGTATTGCTGACCATCGCAGGTGGATTGGTAGGCTCCTTTTTCTCACTTGGTTTGGCCTATGCAGCTGACCTGTTGCCCAAATCATTTTTGGCGGCTGCAAATGTGCTGGCATCCTTTCATTTTAATCTGGGAAGTGTGATTGGACCTAATATTAGTGGAGGGTTGTTGGACATTGGAACTCAAGGCAGTATGTTTCTAGTCCTTGGAGGTAGTTATATTGTTTTCGGATTGTTAGGTCTGTTTTCCCGAAAAAGAGCACCCGCGGTATAAAACTGCGGTTTGCATGGTATTTGTTTCACAATTACTATAAAATATAAACATGTATTGATGGCGGACAAAGGGGAATCATAGATGATTAAAATTCGGAAGCTGACCAAGCAAGTGGGGCCTGAACGTACCCCGTTGCTTCGAGGGATTGATGCTGAAATTCATCAGGGTGAATTCATTGCTATAGTGGGGCCAAGCGGAAGTGGTAAAACGACACTTCTTCGCTGTCTTGCTTTACAAGAGCCTTGGGAAGAAGGCAGTCTGATTGTTGGTGGCAATGATGTACTGAGATCCGGGTGGACGGGCAAGATGAAAATAAAGCGAGAGTGGGCATACCTGGAGCAAAATCCGCATCTTAATATGAATCGGACCGCTCTTAAAAATGTGCTCATTGGCAGATCGGGTCAAACACCCTGGTGGAGAATGGTGACTGGCATGGTGCGTTCCGACGATTATATGGGAGCGATGGACGTTCTAGAGGAGCTGGGTCTGCTGGATAAGGCGCATGATAAATGCGACAAGCTCAGCGGCGGCGAACGGCAGCGGGTAGCCACAGCGCGTGCTCTCGTTCACGGAGCTAAGGTTATTTTAGCTGATGAGCCTGTAAATGGACTTGATCCTGCCTCAGCAGCGCATGTACTGGAAACCTTTCGCAAGCTGTGCTCTGACGAGCGAGTAACAATCATTACTGTACTGCCGCTGGAAATGGCTGAACGTTTTGCTTCCCGAATCTGGGGTCTGAATGAGGGTAAACTGGTGTTTGATATCCAGGGAAGACGATTGACACAGGCAGAAAAGAACAAATTGTGAAGGGGACGGCAAGAGAAGTGAAAAAAATGCTGTTGAAAATGGTGGCTTGCTGCTGTTCCTTGCTGCTTCTTGCTGGATTTTTAAGCGGCTGTAATGTGATTAGCGATCCAATTTCGCTGATGCAGACACCAACGATGTCTGACGAGAAACAACAGCTGAATGGAGCAGTGAATACGCAATTAGGGGCGGTACAGCCTTTAAGGCCGAATGATCCAGATGATCCTACGCCAATTCGGACGGGAGATTTGAATAATGATGGTATAGACGAAGCAGTGCTCTTTTATGAAACACCAGATGAGAGCGTAAAGATACATGGTGCCTTGTTTGAAGATCAGGGCGGGACGTGGGTAAAGAAGCTTACATTTGATGGGGAAGGCACAGTGTTGGAATCATTTAAACTAGTGGATCTAACAAATGACGGTACGCTTGATATTGTAGCAGGCTTTTCGAGCGGAGACAGTGGCGAGAACGGGGAGCAGAAGGGTCTTATCGTTTACTCTTATACTGGAGGAACGTTAGAAAAAATATATGCAACGGGCTATACGGACTTCGTTGTAGACGATTTTAACCATAAGAAGATGGATTTGAACGGGGACAATCTGAATGACTTGACGATTATCTTGCTCCGTCGCAATGAATTTTTTACTGTAAAAACGTTCCAGTTCAGCGGAGGAACCTTTAAGGAGATCGGATCGTTGGATTTGGACAGTCAGGCTTTAGGTGTCTATAATGTGGTCGCTGGTAAGGTAGCCCAGGGTAGGCAGGGAATCATTATAGATACAAAGATTGCTCAGACGACTACGGTATCCAATGTTATCGTGATGGATCACGGCAAACTTAGAAAGCTCAATCTTATGGATGTTACCTTCAAGGATGCTACCATCGCCAGTGGTGATGTGGACGGTGACGGTATTCTCGAATTTGGAAATTTGGAGAAGCCTAAAGGCTGGAGCAACAGGCCGCTGGATGAAGTTCCTTATTTTGTATCGTTCTATCAGTGGGATGGGGCCAAAGGGACGATTTTCAAGCAGCAACAGTATCGTGATTCTAATGAACAGGTCTACTTCAGGCTGCCAAAAGAGCTGCATGGCAAGGTGACTATTGATCCGAAGGTTTCAAGGAAGGACAGCTATTTGCGGTTTATTTTGGATGATACAGACAAAACGATAGCGGAAATTAAATTTTTCTCGTTATCACAATGGGAGCGAAATAACGAAGGCTATAGCCAACTGTGGCGAACGAATGCACAGGTAGTTGGTATAAAACGATCCAGCGAGCTGGAGCCACGTAAAGCCATTAAAAACAAGCTGGGGGAAAGGCAGGTAGAGTAGAGTGAGTAAAGTTTTAATCATGGAAGACGAGGAATCTATCCGTAGCTTTATCGTCATTAACTTGAAACGTAACGGCTTTGAGGTGTTGGAGGCGTCAGAAGGACACGAGGCTTTGAATATTTTGAATACGGTGCGGGATATCGATATTGCGTTACTTGACGTGATGGTGCCGGGCATGGATGGTTTTGAGGTTTGTCGGAGAATTCGGGAAACGAATGAGCGTATTGGCATTATCTTTCTGACAGCCAAGGTACAGGAACAGGATAAGGTGTATGCCTTGTCTGTAGGGGCTGATGACCATGTGAGCAAGCCTTTCAGCCCGACAGAGCTGATTGCACGTATTCAATCGTTATTGCGTCGGGTGAATGTACATCGTGAAACAGCAGCCAAGGTGTCCTTCCAGTCCGGTCCGTTCACGCTGGATTTGATAGCTAAGCAATTTAAGAAAAACGGGCAGCTGATCGAGCTGACACCGACAGAGTTTTCCCTGATTCAGTTTTTTCTCGAAAAGGAAAATACGCCGCTCAGCCGGGATGTTCTGCTTGACCACGTATGGGGCAAGGAATATATGGGCGATCCGAAAATTGTAGATGTGAACATCCGACGTCTGCGGCAGAAAATTGAAAACAATCCATCCGAGCCGGCTTTCTTACAAACCGTATGGGGACATGGATACAAATGGAAAGGTCAGTCTCAATGATCAAAAAGGGAATTCGCCGACAGATTGTGCTTCACTATTTTTTCGTAGTGTTTTTGGCGCTTCTGTTAGTAGAAGTCATTTTTATGTTTGCACTCCGGTCATATTATTATGACACTATTTATAAAAAGATCGAGAACCGTATCCAATCGGTAAGTGAATTTGCATCCAAATTCAAGGAGCCGGAACAATCATTACAATCGTATTTGTTGGATACATTTTCACTGCCCAACACTGAATTGCAATTGCTAGATGAACAGGGAAATGTAATTGATAACTCGACAAATTTTGCTGCGGATCTAAGTGTGCAAACCAGTGATGTGACACAAGCTTTAGCTGGAGATACAGGCAAATGGATCGGTAAACAACCGAGTACGGGGCAACAGGTAATGGCGGTATCTCAAAAACTGGACAATATTGTCGGGGATCAGGTGTATATAATCCGGTATACGACTTCGTTGGAATTAGTAAATGACAAGTTATTCATCATTACATTATTTTCGGTGGGAATCATGGCAGCTGTATTGATTATTGTATTTGTAGTGAGTACAGGGCTTGCCAATTCCATTGTCAGACCGATTAACAATATTCGCGATGTATCTGCTCAGATGGCGCAGGGTCGATTTGATGCACGTATCAAAGGCGATTATCGCTATGAACTGGGTGAACTGGCATCGACGTTGAACTACATGGCACAGGAAATTGTCAGAACCAATCAAATCAAGGATGATTTTATTTCTTCCATTTCTCATGAGCTGCGTACTCCGCTTACTTCCATTAAGGGCTGGAGTGAAACGTTAAATTCTGGCGGATATGACCCGGAAGAGACCAAGATCGGAATGCAGATTATTTCTAAGGAAACGGACCGGCTGATTGGCTTGGTGGAGGAAATTCTCGATTTTTCCAAACTAGAACAAAATGCCATGAAGCTTGTGATGGGAACAGTTGATCTTCGAGAGCTTTTGCAGGAAATTATGCTGAACGTATGGGCCAAGGCAGAAATGAAGCAGATTAAGCTCCAACTGGATTCCGAGGAAACGGCATACCTTGTTCATGGAGACGGTAACCGTCTGAAACAGGTGTTTTTGAACATTGTAGATAATGCCATCAAATTTTCGCATGAGAGCTCGATTATTTATCTGTCTCTTCAACGTGTTAAGGGCAATATCGAGATATCGGTACAGGATACAGGGATTGGGATTAGTGAAGAAAATCTTGCCAGAGTAAGAGATCGCTTTTTCCAGGTAGACCACCAAAATGGGGGGACTGGACTGGGATTGGCAATCTCGCAACAGTTTGTTGAGCGTCATCACGGGCAGATGCTCATTAGAAGTGAATTGGGAGCTGGAACCACCATTACGGTTTCATTGCCTGCTCTGCAAGCAGAGCCATCGGTGGAACCACCACAACTCTCGGAAGGGCAGATTTAAAGTTAAATGTAAGATGTAACCATAAAAACAGCCAGTCCTCACCATAATGGAGGGCTGGCTGTTTGAAATTTAGGGGAGAGTTATGAAGTAAAGCCTTCTGCACGCAAGCGTGTGTTACGCTCATAGGCTTCTTTTAGCATACGTGTAGTTTGTGGCCGTACTGCCATTTTGCCAAATACTGTTTCATTGGGTCCGATAACCACAATTTCGCTCGGATTACCTTTAATAACAGCACCGTCACGAATCACAGCACCTTCACCGATAATTGCGTGCTCAATATGCACGTTGCGCCCAATACGTGTGTCAGGCATAACGATACTTTCCTTGATGGAAGAGCCTTTTCCCACCTCGACGCCGCTAAACACTACGGAGCGCTCAATTTGGCCTTCGACTTGGCAGGAATCATGCAGGAGGCTGTCCAATGAATGCATTTTACGACCAGATACCTTTTGCGCGCTCAGCCTTGTGCGGCGTTCACGTGTATACATTGGCCAGTCTTGACGCTGAAGGTCAATCGCGCAATTTTCTTGCAGCAAGTCCATGTGGGAGTCCCATAGGCTTTTAACTGTACCTACGTCTTTCCAGTAACCCTGGAATTCATAAACGTATAGTGATTCTTGGTCTGCCAGCATTTTAGGTATGATATCTTTGCCAAAATCATGACTGGATTGAGGATCCTGTGCGTCTTCCAGTAGATAATTTCTTAAGTAATCCCATTTGAAAAGGTAAATCCCCATAGAGGCCAAATTACTTTCCGGTTTCTCCGGCTTCTCTGCGAATTCAGTGACGCGCAGATCTTCATCGGCGCTCATAACACCAAAACGGTGTGCTTCATCCCAAGGAACCTCCATGACAGAAATGGTTGCCGCAGCTCCTTTTTCCTTATGGTAGTTCAGCATCTCGCCATAATTCATATAGTAAATATGGTCACCAGATAAAATAAGCACATGCTCTGGATTTTGGCTGTCAATATATTCGATATTCTTATGAATAGCATCTGCCGTTCCTAAGTATTCAGCGTTACCTGTATTATAAGATGGAAGCAGGGTAATTCCTTTGTCATCCGTTTTTGTAAGGCCCCATGGAGTTCCATCCCCAATATGTTCGTGCAAGGATTCTGCCTCATATTGCGTCAGTACACCTACAGTATCAATGTTTGAATTTACGCAATTACTGAGAGGAAAATCGATGATCCGGTAATGACCGCCAAAAGGTACGGCGGGTTTTGCAATCGTTGAAGTAAGGGGAGCAAGACGGCGTCCCTCTCCGCCTGCCAGCAGCATGGCAATGCATTCTTTATTAAACATTTCGTTTCCCTCCCGGTTTAGTTGTCTGTTGTAGTACATACATAAACGGTATGGGGTACTCTTGAAACCATCAGGTATATAAGATTCCCCAAAAACTAAGGTTTATTTTTTTCCTAGTCATTTTTCTGTTCATTGTGGCTAGAATGGGGTAATAACTCAGGTCAGCTTTGACCCAAAAGCGAATGCATTACCGATTCATACATTTTTACTTACAAACATAAAAGGGTGGTGACGTGATGACAGACCAAACTCTTCCGCAACAGACTATCTCATCGGAAGATATTTATTTGTTTCATGAAGGAACGCTTTATCACAGCTACCGATCTTTGGGTTCCCACCTTACTGTGGAGAACGGAGAACAGGGCGTTCGTTTTACGGTCTGGGCTCCTCATGCTCTCCATGTCGGGCTTGCTACAGATCGCAACAACTGGAATGGGGAACAGGATTCCTTATATAGGGTTCCCAAATCCGGTTTTTGGAGTCGTTTTTTTCCGAGGATATCCCAAGGAACATTTTACAAATACGACATTACAGGTCCAAATGGTGAACGATTTCTGAAAGCAGATCCTTACGCCGTACGTGCTGAAGTGAGACCGGCTACGGCTTCAGTGGTATCTTCATTGGATGGTTATGTTTGGAACGATGCAGCTTGGCGCCGTAAACGTAGAGCACCTTATGGTAAACCTCTACATATATACGAGCTTCATCTAGGCACTTGGAAGCAAAAAGCAGATGGTACGTTTTATACATACAGGGAAATGGCTGAGCTTCTTGTGCCTTATGTAACTGATATGGGATATACACATATTGAGCTGATGCCGCTGAGTGAGCATCCGTATGATCTTTCCTGGGGCTACCAATTAACAGGATATTTTGCACTCACAAGCCGTTATGGTGAACCACATGATTTTATGTATTTAGTGGATCGTTGCCATCAGGCGGGAATTGGAGTGATTATGGATTGGGTTCCGGCTCATTTTGCCAAGGATGCTCATGGATTGAGACGGTTTGACGGATCGCCACTGTTCGAATACGCGGACCCGCTAATTGCTGAAAAGCCCGGTTGGGGAACCCTAACGTTCGATTATAGCAAGCCGGAAGTACGTTCTTTTCTGATCTCCAACGCATTGTTCTGGATGGATGTGTACCATATTGATGGTCTGCGTGTGGATGCGGTGACGAGCATGTTACGGCTGGATTTTGAAAAGCAGGAAGGACAATATTGTCTCAATTCCAAGGGAGGGATTGAAAATGAGGAGGCTATCGCCTTCCTTCAACAGCTGAATGAGACGGTATTCCGCTATTATCCATATGCACTCATGATGGCAGAGGAGTCCAGCGCTTGGCCGATGGTGACCTCCCCAGTAAGCGATGGAGGGCTCGGTTTTAATTACAAATGGAATATGGGTTGGATGAACGATACACTTGATTATATGGAATCGGAGTTTGATCAACGACCCGAACGCCATAATTTGCTGACATTTCCCATAGCCTATGCATACAGCGAAAATTTTACACTGCCATTGTCGCATGATGAGGTTGTTCATGGTAAGAAGTCGCTGCTTGATAAAATGCCGGGCACCTATGAACAAAAATTTGCCGGACTACGGGCACTCCTTGGCTACCAAATGACCTCACCAGGTAAAAAGCTCTTATTCATGGGAGGGGAATTTGGCCAGTTTATTGAATGGAAGGATGAGGATCAGCTTGACTGGTTTTTGCTGGACTATGACAGTCATCGGTCTTTGCACACATATTCGAAAGCACTGAATCATTTATATCTTCAGGAGAAAGCATTATGGGAATTGGACCATTCGTGGGACGGCTATCAATGGATTGAAGCTGAAGACCGAGGGCAGAGTGTGATTACGTATTTACGTAAAGGCAAAAAAACGGGGGATACACTGGTTGTCCTTATTAATTTTCAGCCTGTGCAAAGAGAAAATTATCGAATTGGGTTGCAAAAGGCAGGAAGCTATATGGAATTGCTGAACAGCGATCATAAGGACTTTGGGGGAAGTGGTCAGGTAAACTCCGGAGCGATACGTACTTCCAAAATCCCTTACCACGGACAGCTTCACAGCTTGGAGGTGACTATTCCACCCCTAAGCATCGTTATACTCAAGAAGACACCACCACGTAGATCTAAAAAAGCAGATTGACCACATAAGGAGGAAGCACATATGAACATTTTGTTTGCGGCAGCAGAAGCACATCCATTTATTAAAACAGGCGGGTTGGCTGATGTTATTGGCGCACTGCCAAAGGCACTTCATCAGGCAGGGTGTGACGTCCGAATCATCTTACCTAAATATGCGGGTATTCCCGATACCTATAAGAAGTCTCTGCGTCCGGTAACGGTCAAGCATGTAGCTGTAGGCTGGCGTGATCAATATTGTGGAGTAGAGGAGCTGACGTTGGACGGGATCAGGGTTTATTTTATAGATAATGAATATTACTTCGGTCGTGACGGTATTTACGGTTATATGGATGATGGCGAACGCTTCTCCTTCTTCAACCGGGCGATTTTGGAAGTGCTGCCTGAACTGAATTTTCGGCCAGATATTGTGCATTGTCATGACTGGCATACGGCGATGGTTCCGCTACTTCTGAATGCCGATTATCGACATTTGCCCTTTTACAACGATATTCGCACGGTGTTTACGATACATAATCTGTTGTATCAGGGTGATTTTCCATATGAGGTCTTAACGGAGCTGCTTAACTTGGATGGAAGCTATTTTACCCCCGAGGGTGTGGAGTATTATGGCAGACTGAACTTTATGAAAGGTGGGCTTACTTACTCGGATCATGTCACGACCGTGAGTCCAACCTATGCAGAGGAAATTCAAACTGAATTTTACGGATACGGACTGGAGGGTCTACTTCGTAAATTAGGACAGCAGGGACGCTTAACGGGGATTGTGAATGGAATTGACACCCAAAGCTACAATCCTGCCACAGACAATCGTATTTATACGAAATACCGCACAAGTCTGGCAAAGAAAAAGGAAAATAAAATTGCTCTACAAAAGGAGCTGGGTTTGCCGGTGCGTCCGGACGTACCTATGATTGCCATGGTAACCCGGCTTGTGGATATGAAGGGGCTAGATCTGGTAACGAGAGTGCTTGACGAAATTTTGTATTATGATGATATTCAGTTTGTCGTGCTGGGAACAGGGGACCCGGCTTTTGAGCACTGGTTCCGGGAAGCAGCGGGACGATATCCTCTGAAAATGTCAGCGCAGCTTACTTTTAGCGAACCACTGTCACGAAAAATATATGCGGCAAGTGACATGTATCTTATGCCATCGAGGTTTGAGCCTTGTGGGATTAGTCAACTGCTGGCGCTTCGTTATGGAAGTATCCCCATCGTGCGAGAAACTGGAGGGCTGAACGATACTGTGCAGGCTTACAATGAATCCACAGGTGAAGGTAACGGTTTTAGTTTCACGAACTACAATGCACATGACATGCTGCATACCATTCGTCGTGCTGTTCATTACTATCGTCAACCTGAGCATTGGAACAAGCTTACACAGACGGCCTTTGCAGGAGAGTACAGTTGGGATGTATCGGCCGAGGCGTATATGGATATTTACC
Organism: Paenibacillus polymyxa M1; assembly: GCF_000237325.1. Lineage (NCBI taxonomy): Bacteria > Bacillati > Bacillota > Bacilli > Caryophanales > Paenibacillaceae > Paenibacillus > Paenibacillus polymyxa. Next base: position 3,050,522 of record NC_017542.1, on the reverse strand, counting down.
GTTCGCTAGCAAAGACCGATTAAACAGCACATAAATACCATATTTATGCTAATGAAAAAGGGAACTCCTTTAGCCATGGTTTGGCTGAGGAATTCCCTTTTTTGTTGCTGGTCAGTCGCCCCCGCCACCACAGCTGCTTCCACACGAAGACCCGCTGCTACACGAGGAATGGCTCCCGGAATCGCCTGAATCGTGGTGAGAAGAGCCTCCACCATGAGAACTGTCATGGGAGGAATGATGGTGCGAGTGGTGTGTATCCCAGTTCGAGCAGCCGCTTGCGGAGCTACAGCCGGATGAGCTGGCTAGTACGGCACTGTTTGTAGAATCTGGGTGCATGTGTATGGCAAATTGTTCAGGTTGATACCATGAATACCACACAACAGCCAATAGCAGATAGTCAACCTGCAAATAGTTGACCTTGGGTAGCTGCTTGCCCTCTGGATCATTTACAGCTTTATTTACCCGCTCACGGAGGTGTTGGATTATCTTATAAACCGCTTGTTGTGCTTGCTGTGAAATGTCTACATTTTCATGGGAATTCCATCGGTCACCTATTGGCTGCGTCGAAGCTGTCAGTTTGTAATAGTGTGAAAGCTCATCGTTCGGTAGCGGATGATTAAAAAAAGTTCCCCACAAACTGGCACTATAACGATTCCAACCAAAGCATTCCACATACAACCAGTCAAACCACGCCCGCTCCTCTGGCATCGGCTGAGAGCCGCCCGAATGGGGTGCATGGTGAAGCATACGACCAAAAAATGCTTCGGAGAATTGCTGGTATTCGCGCGTAAACATTAACATTTCGTGCCATAGTTCATCCACATCATTACTGAACATAGGCACCCGATTCATAATCGCGCATAGCATGAAGTATCGTTTTAGCTCATGCCAGCGCCAATTATATTCTTGCTCCGTCAGACTAGGATGGGCGTCCATGACACGTTGCTTTACGTTATGAGCATAGGAGGCTGGAATGGATCGCTCCAGCAGCTCCTTCAGCTCCGTAATCTCTCGATGACGCTCTTGCGTGAGTGACGAAGGAGACGGAGAGCTAAGGAAAAATGCATTCCGGCGCCGCGTGCTTCTGTTTCCACGATTCCTGCGTATAGCACGAAATATGAACCAAAAAATGATGAGAGCAACCACAATAAACAACGTCCAAAAGCTAGTCATACTATTCATAATGGCACTCCTTTCTAAAAGAAGACGGCATTTCCGATTTTAGCTTTTGCTATTCAGTAGAGCGAATTCTTTTTTAATCTGTGCCAGCAGCTCAGAATTTGTGATTACATCGCAAGCCGTCCATGCCAAGGTTCTCGCGGCCAAGAGCATTCCTTCCATTGCGCGGTCCTGCATTGCTAAATCGCGGAATTCTGGTGTATGCAAGGCATGCTTCTCGTCAATAACTTGAATGTACGGGTGGATCGCAGGGCAATGAAGTGATACATTTCCGATATCCATAGAGCCATGATCTTCACCCTCCGTAATATCTTCTTGCGCAATGCCAGCCTGCACCAAATTTGCGGTAAAGGTGTCGGAGAGTACACGATTAGTCACCATTTCATCGTAAGAAGTCTCATAATTGGAAGTTTCCAAACGACACCCGGCTTGTAAAGCAGCTCCTTCAGCAATTTGAACAACACGGCGGGTAAGCGGGTTCAGCTCTTGGCGTGTAGCGGCCCTCACGTAAAATTGGGCTGAGGCGTAATCAGGAATAATATTGGCAGCCTGCCCACCCTGATTAATGATGCCATGGATACGTACCGTACTTTTCACCTGTTGCCGAAATGCGTTAATCCCGTTAAACGTTTGAATCACAGCGTCCAAAGCATTAATCCCTTCGTGCGGACTGGCCGCAGCGTGAGCGGATTGACCAAAAAATTCGAACTGCACAGCATCAATCGCTAGCGATTTGCCTGATTTTTCGTAGCGGTCAAAGGGATGTGTCATCATAGCTATATCGCAATCATCAAACAACCCGGCCGCCGCCATCGGAACCTTTGCACCGCGTGTTTCTTCGGCAGGTGTGCCGTATACACGTACTTCTCCACCAGTCTCGTCGATAATCGATTTGAGACCTACGGCAGCGCCTGTACTCATCATACATATCAAATGGTGCCCACAGGCGTGTCCTAGCCCTTTCAGAGCGTCGTATTCTGCCAGAAAAGCAATGATTGGTCCAGGCTTGGTTGCTTTGTAAGTAGCAATAAAGGCTGTTTCTATACCCAATACGGGTGCCTGAACTTCAAATCCGTGAAAAGCAAGTTCATCTTTTAAACGGGCAGAGGCCAAGAATTCCTCGTTTCCAAGTTCAGGGTTTGCGCCAATATATAACGAAATGTCCTTAAACCGCTGGGCATGCTGTTCAATGGTGTGTTGAATGGTCTGTTTGAAATTCATGCTAAAAACTCCTTTATATATGCTGTAATGTAGGTACTGCGATAGATATACTAAAATTGTACTATAACATTCATTGCATAATCATGCATATTCATTTATAATGACACAATCTTATTTATTATAAAGAATTTAAGGAGAGAAAAAAAGATTGAAAAAGGCATATCGTTTTACCGCCCTGGTTTTGTCGGCGGTTATCTTACTGTTGGCTGGTCTTCCCATGCTCACTGCATACGGATCGGAAGAAAAGCCACAGAAAAAACTTGTAGTGGGCATGAGTGCTGACTTTCCGCCGTATGAGTTTCATAAAGTTATTAACGGTCAGGATACCATTGTTGGGTTTGATGTTGAAATTGCCAAGGAAATCGCCAAGGATCTGAATGCGGAGATGGTCCCAGAGGACATGAGTTTTGACTCTTTGCTGCCTGCTCTGCAAAGTGGTCGCGTAGACTTGGTACTGTCCGGTATGACACCGACGGATGAACGCAGAAAGAGCATTGATTTTTCGGATGTATACTATCGTTCCAAGCAAGTCATTATGGTACGTCCAGAGGATAAAGACAAATATTCAACGATGGCTGCTCTAAAAGGAGAGAAGCTCGGTGCGCAGAAGGGGAGTATCCAGGAAGAAATTGCGCAAAAAGTGCCTAATGCTTCTGTGACCTCATTGGATAAAATATCCGATCTGGTACTCCAGCTTCGGACCAACCGTATCAACGCGGTTGTAATCGAGGATACCGTTGCTAAAGGATACACACTAGACGGTACCGTAACACTTGCCAAGGCAGTACCTGAGGATGAAGGAGCAGAAACTGCTGTAGGCATTCGTAAAGGAAATGCGGAATTGCTTGCTTCAGTAAATAAAACGTTGGCTCGCCTGAAAGCAGACGGTTCGATTGAGAAGTTTTCTACAGAAGCAAGTGCACTGTCTGCAGACCGACAAGTTTCTTCGAATAGCATTGTAGATATATTTTTGAAATATCGCAGTTTCTACGCTACGGGTATCGGCTACACCCTATTGCTGTCTGCGCTTGGAGTACTGTTCGGATTCATTATTGGTCTGATCATATCCTTGCTGCGGATGAGTGGGATTCGTATTATCGAGTGGTTAGGTACCGCATATGTAGAGATACTGCGCGGCACACCTATGCTGGTGCAGCTCATGATCATTCATTACGGAGTTGCTTTGACGTTGGGGGTTAATTTTACGCCACTTCAGTCCGGTATAATTACGTTGTCTCTGAATAGTTCGGCATATTTGGCTGAAATTTTCCGTGCTGGTATTCAGGCAGTAGACCGTGGACAGATGGAAGCTGCCCGCTCGCTCGGGATGGGACGAGGCAAAGCAATGCGTCATGTCATTTTACCGCAAGCATTTAAATCTATATTGCCTGCTATTGGTAATGAGTTCATTACGATCATTAAAGAATCATCAATTATTTCGACCATTGGGATGGTGGATATTATGTATCAAGCCCAGGTCATTAAGAATATTACCTACGAAGGCTTGAGTCCGTTCGTAATCGCAGCCGCCATTTATTTTGTAATGACATTCAGCTTATCTAAGCTGTTGGGTTTATGGGAAAGGAAGTTGAGAGCCAGTGATCACCGTTAAACAACTGCGTAAATCATTCGGTAAGAATGAAATTTTAAAAGGCATTGATATAGATATCGCCAAAGGTGAAGTAGTCGTCATTATCGGTCCGAGTGGTTCAGGAAAAAGTACGTTTTTGCGTTGTATGAATCTGTTGGAACAGCCAACAGAAGGGGAAATTTTGTTTGAGGGTGAGCCGATTACGGCCCGTGGTCATAATATTAATGCGACTCGGGAGAAGATGGGGATGGTTTTCCAGCATTTTAATCTGTTTCCGCATAAAACAATACTGCAGAATCTGACGCTTGCACCAACGCAGGTGAAAAAGCAGTCGGGGAAAGAAGCGGAGAAAATTGCGCTGGAGCTCCTGCGGACCGTGGGTCTTGAGGATAAGAAGAATACCTACCCGAACCAGTTATCTGGCGGTCAAAAACAACGTATTGCGATAGCACGTGCTTTGGCCATGCAGCCGCACGTAATGCTGTTCGATGAGCCTACTTCTGCTCTTGACCCTGAAATGGTTGGAGAGGTTCTGGACGTGATGAAGAAGCTCGCTGAGGGCGGCATGACGATGGTGATCGTGACGCATGAAATGGGCTTTGCCCGTGAGGTAGGGGATCGAATCATCTTTATGGACAACGGTCAAATTATAGAACAAGGTACGCCTGAGCAAGTATTCGGTACTCCAAGCCATGACCGTACCCGTGATTTTCTTGCTAAAGTGCTGTAAGAAAATGCTTTTATGAAATATTAACAAAGCCCTCTCGTGATGATGTTTCACGGAGGGCTTTTCTCTTTTTGTCACCATATCTCCATATTTTCGTAACAGAAAACGGATTCTTGATGACAAAATTGTAATGAGTATAGTATGATATTCAAGGTTACCAACATTTTCATGCAGATAAGGTTACAAAATTGTGATATTATGCAGTGAGCCAAAACTTACCGGGGCAGCAGTAATGATAATAAATACTCAGGTGCTGGGCTCAAACCATGGGAAGTGCGGGGGACGTAACAACGGCAATGATTCCAATGCATCATAAGATGTTGTGGATATGCCTAGGGGTGAATTGCACAAGCATAGGGCTTCTCCTGAGTCCGAATCCGACAGCTAACTTCGCAGGCATAACAGAGGAGGTACATATCTTTGAAACATTTAAAACATATTGGACAAACTATGAAATTTGCGGTGCTTGCTGCAGCTATTGCAGGGCTGGCACAGACAGCTGGAGTAGCAGATGCTGCTTCGCTTCATACTGCCAAAGAAGGCGATACCTTCTTTTTGCTTGCTCAACGTTATGGGGTATCAGTAGATGAGTTGACGAAGGCTAACCCGGATATTGCGTCCAACAACATATATGCAGGTCTGCAAATTAAAGTGCCAGACGAAAAAAGTGTAAAGGCGGCTTCGGATTCGAAGCCACAGCTTCTTACAGAGAAAGCACCAGCGAATGAGAAGCCAACAATTGAAGCATGGGGCAAAACATTCAATTACAGTAAAGTAGTTGATGTTAAAGCTACAGCATATTCTGCCGCAGCTGATGAAAATGGCAAATGGGGTGCGGTCGATTATTACGGCAATCCGCTTAAGCTAGGTACAATTGCGGTAGACCCGAAAGTCATTCCTATGGGAACAAAGGTGCTAGTTACAGGTTATTCCCATCCCGGATTGCCAGATCATTCTTTTGTGGCCGTTGCCCGTGATCAGGGCAGTGCTATTACCGGAAAGCGGATTGATATCTTTATCCCTGGCAATAAATCATTCGTGAACGACTTCGGCTTCCAGAATGTGAAACTGTACGTCATTGATAAATAGCATTGTGCTTATGTATGATTTGATTAAACATAATATAAGTTATGTAAACTTGATCTATCATACAACATATAACTGGGACGACTTTTTATTAGGCCCGGTCGTTTATCGCTAAAAAAGGCTGTCTTACAAGCAGAAGCATTCTGCTCGTTAAGGCAGCCTTTTTACGTTGTTGGTATATTTGAAGCTTAGACATACTGTTATTTTCGTTCCGATGTGTGAAGTAGCCGGGGGACAGTGACAAATTTGTAGCCCTTAGCTTTTAGAGAGTGGATTAGACCCGGCAAAGCTTGGACAGTGCCTTGCAAGTTGGAACTTTGACCTCCACCTGCATGCATTAAAATAATGGAGCCAGGTCTGGTAGCCGGGATCACGTTGCGCTGAATTTGTGTTTTGCTTAATCCCTTCCAGTCTAGAGAGTCCACATTCCAATTGACGATCATGTACCCATGACGACGTGCCCACTGGATTTGAGGCTCCGTGATTTCACCATAGGGTGGTCGTATCAATCTGGGTCGAAAACCTATGCTGGCTTCTAAAATGCGTTCTGTTTTTGTAATCTGGTGGCGAAAACGTTCTGGTGTGGCCTTCCTGAAATCCGGATGAGTATAGGAATGGTTTCCTATAGCATGACCTTCGCGGATGATGCGGCGTATGATCCCCGGATGCTTTTCCGCACGGTGGCCGACGATAAAAAAGGTAGCTTTGATACCGTTTGCGTGTAATACGTCCAAAACCTGCGGCGTATACCTTGAATCGGGCACATCATCAAAGGTTAAGGCAATTTGGCGGGTGTGCGGGCCGCACATTTTAAAAATGTCCGCATGCTTTTTTCGTAGCATCGCTAATGTTGGAGTAGCTCGATCTTTACTTTGATATACCGAAGTAGCGGCAGCAGCTTCCTTGGGATGGGGCGTTCCGATGTTAGGAGGCGTGTCCGCGTGAACGGGAAAACTTGAAAATGCTAGTAACAGTGCTAAACATGGCAACACTCCCCTGTACCGCATTTGTATTCCCCCTTTCCGTGCAGTGGTACCTAGTGGTGCTCTCAGCTATTATGTACCTGTCCTATTAAAATTATGCTGGTGATTGAGTGAAGCCCTACACGGCTGAAGAGAAGTACATCATGAAGCGGGTATCCGTGAAGATGACGAAGTAAACGTACATTTTCTCTTAAACATGACCGAAAACTGAAGCATTTTCGCAAGTTTTAGCCTTACAAAGGATTCGGTATACCGTGACAGCTGGTGTATAATGGGGATGCTATTCATAATGATACATACTTGGAATTGAGGGAAGGATGGATAAAAGTGACCGACTTGTTTACTCCTTATCAATTAAAGGGGCTTTCATTAAAAAATCGGATTGTCATGCCCCCAATGTGCCAATACAGCGTGGAGGCCAAGGACGGCAAACCGACGGATTGGCATTATGTCCATTATGTGAGTCGCGCGGTAGGAGGGACTGGGCTCATAATTGTGGAAATGACAGCGGTTCATCCGGATGGACGCATTACGGATCGTGATTTGGGCATTTGGAGTGACGAACATAATCCTGCATATCGCAAAATTGTAGAGGAAGTCCACAAGTATGGTGCCAAAATTGCCATTCAATTAGGCCATGCCGGACGCAAGGCCGAGGATGCTGAGACACCTGTAGGCCCGTCCTCGATCCCCTTTAGTGAACGCTTTAAAGATCCCCACACTTTGACGAGAGCAGAAGTCAAGGAACTGGTTCAGGCCTACAAAGAGGGGGCTCGCCGGGCGGTAGAAGCTGGTTTTGACACGGTAGAGATTCATGGTGCTCACGGCTATCTGATCCATCAATTTCATTCCCCTTTAACCAATACCAGAGAAGATGAATATGGGCAGGATTTGTCACTGTTTGGTGTTGAGGTGATCCGTGCTGTTAAAGAGGTACTTCCTGCTGATATGCCTGTGCTAATGCGGATATCTGCCAAAGAATATGTCCAAGACGGATATGATGTTGAATACATAGCAGCCATAGGGGAACGATATCGTGATGCAGGTGTAGACATTTTCCATATTTCTTCTGGTGGTGAGGGTCCGATAGGCTCCAGCGGAGGCCCGTCTGCGCGTGCTGGTTATCAGGTCGATTTGGCTCATACCATCCGTGAAAAATTGAATGTGCCTGTCATTGCTGTCGGCTTATTGGATGATTATGAGGATGCCCGCCGAGTCGTTCAGCAAAATGAAGCTGATCTGGTAGCCATAGGGCGTGCCATGCTGCGTGATCCCTATTGGGCGCTGCATGCTTCACGGGCGCTAAAAGTACAGGCAGATATCCCAGAGCCTTATCTACGCGGTTTTTAGATATTTTTGAAACCTCTTTGCAAAGCTTGCGTAAACATGTGTACAGAGCTTAAAATTTAAGCATTCAATTCTAGGAGGAACTTCACATGTCTATTTTCAAACGATTAAGAGATCTTACGATGTCTAACATTAACGCCATTATCGACAAGGCAGAAGATCCAGTTAAAATGACGGATCAATACATTCGTGATATGCAAGAGGATCTGGAAGACGCAGAGAAAGCGGTAGCCGCTCAAATTGCTATTGAAAAGAGATTCAAACAGCAATACGAAGAACAGGCAGCTTTGGTGAAAAAACGCGAAGAACAGGCTCATACGGCTGCAAAAGCACAAAATGTGGATCTTGCTCGTCGTGCGCTGGAAGAAAAGAAATCTGCCGAACAAAAAATGAACGAGTTCCAAGCTGGTTATGAGCAAAACAAAGCTGCAGCTGACAACCTGCGTGGTAAGCTGGATGAAATGCGTAGACAGCTGACTGAAATGAAAAACAAGCGCGAGACACTGGTTGCCCGTTATAACGCAGCTAAAGCGCAAACTGAAATTAACAAAGCTATGAACGGTTTTAGCTCGGATACGGCAACTGCTGGATTGAAGCGTATGGAGGAAAAAATGCTGCAAGCAGAAGCACGTGCTGAAGCGAGCAACGAAATGGCTTCCAAGGAAAAATCGCTGGATGAAGAGTTCAAAGAGCTGGATAAGAAAAGTGCTGTGGACGATGAACTTGCTGCTTTGCTGAAACAATACGAAAACAAATAAGAACTTTTAAGTATTGCCGCTAGTGTGATGGCTCAGTAAGCGAAGGAGAAACGTTTTCTCCTTCGCTTTTCCCTGCCTGGGGGCGTAAATTAATATATGTATTCAAGAAGATGTGGAGGATGGTAGCAAATGCATTTTTTAGAAACGATGAAAGCGATGCTGGTATGGACGGGCGCGGGTGCTATTTTGCTGTTCGTATTAATGTATGTCGATTCTTTATTTACAAAGTATAAGGATTTTGCCGAAGTAAAAGCCGGAAATATGGCCGTAACGGTACGGATGATTATGAAGCTGATTGCACAAGGATATATTTTATCAGGTTCAATTGCTACCGCTAATAATTTGCTCGAAGCGCTTGTGTATTCTGTGATTGCCTTTATTATCCTGCTTGTTTTAGAAGTGATTGTGCGCCTGCTGTTGCGGTATTGGGCACAGTTTGATCTGGATAAAGGTACCCAGGAAGGTAAAATTGGTTTCGGTCTGTTTTCGGGAGCGCTGCATTTGGTTGGTGCCTTAATCATTACAGCATGCTTCTAGGCAAAGTAAGGAGGGAATATGACCATGAGTGTATGGAAACGAATTTCAAATCTATTTGCCAAACCTGAACCGCCGAAAGCGGAAAAAAGCATGCTTCACTTAAATCCAGGGGATATTTGTGAGGTGTCGCTTGTCACCTATGAAGTGGTAGGTCGTGTACATAATCGTGCTCGGAATGCCGTTGTTTTGACGCTTCAGGATGGTAATCAAGTGAGTTATCTTCATATTGAGGAACGGGAAACACTGCAATTCGGGCTTTATCAGGCCATCGATGGCAGACTAGACAACCCGGAGGAAGTACCGACCATTTTAGAACTGGATGATATAACGTATCATTTGGAAGAACAGTATTTTGGGCATGTTACCGTTATGGGCCGTGCTCCTTTCCGGCAGGGTGGAGAGCAACATGTTTGGCAGTACCAGTCTGATGATTACCATCTATTGCGGGTAGAATGGCAGGACGGTCGCTTTATGCTTTATGAAGGAGAAGAAGTGATTACCGGAGACGTCAAGGTTATTCGGGCAAGCTAGGAGAGGGTTACACATGAGCAAACGCACCTGGCAATATGCATTAAAGGTCATTGTGGCGCTGAGCTTGTTCGTATCCGTGTTAAGCGGCTGCGGCGCGCCAAATGTGAAAGATACGTATCCGCTGGAATCCGTTAGTGGTAGCGGAAACTCGACCTCGTACGTGTATCGCGCAGCAGGCAAAACGGTTCCCGAAGTAGCGGAGGAATTGAAAGAACAGCGTACACCGGAACAAATGTCACCTCAGAGCAATGAGCGAATGTTTCTGGTATATAGTGATGAGTGGTACCATTTGCAGCAGGATCCAGCTAAGAAGGAAGACACACTCATTGAAATTGACAGTAAAAAGTATGTCGAGCAAAATTACAGTTCCAGCTTTCTAAAAGGATACTTAACTGCAACTGTGCTGGATGCTCTGTTCGATTCGTTGCGGGGGTCTGGCTCCTATCGAGGTTATTCGAGCAGAGATGTATACCGACCTTCACAAGGGCAATATCGTGCTCCAACAGCACAGGAGAAAAAAACGATCCCGCCGATAACGGTGGAGCGAAAAGGCTCAGTTACCCGTAGAGGGAAAAATTCGGATTCCAGCGTTGGATCAAGCGGGAGTTTATTCGATAGAGGCTCCAGCAGTTCACCGAGCAGAGGCTCGATTTCACGTGACCGAGGCAGCAGCGGCGGTTCCAGCATATTTGATTCGCCGCGCAAATCGTATAGTAAGCCTAAAACACGCAGCGGCTCAGGTAAAATTAGCCGGCGTAGTCGACGATAATGGTAATACTTTATATTCTTCTAAAGTTGTTTGCGGAACTGTGGAGCTGATGCACAGTTCCTTTTTTTGTTGTTTGATATAACCTACAGTGAATTGAACGGATGCTCTCACTTCGATTTTATTACCGTCTACTTTGACCTACACTTGATCAGAACTTATGTGCTCAATGCCATCGTCTTCAATGATATTGCTTTTTTTGATATGGAGATGACGAGCTATCTTTTCTATAGCACCCATTCGTGGTTCAGAAAGTCCGCTCTCCCAAGCTGAAATTGCTTTATTGGTAACCCCAGCGATCTCAGCAAGCTCTTGTTGAGTCAAATGATATTTTATACGTAATTTTTTAAAATTGTCACTTAAAGCCACTATAATCCCTCCACCCCAAATTAAGTAGATTATAACCTTGATATCGAAAAAAAACCAACATAATACATTGGCAAAAACAACGTCGCCCACTTGGGGGCTTTTTTATTAGCACAAATGGATATAGAATTTGAAGAAAAAAGTCAAATGGAAAAATATTTACCTCAAATTGCACAAAAATTACCAGTTTACTAGATTATTTCATTGCCACTTCTATTAGTAAAATATACAATTACATCAGGCGAAATAGGAGGATGATGTAACTGTGTTATCTGCTTTTTTATATATTTCACTTGGTTTTTTCGATGCTTTAGCGGCAGTTACTTTGGTCTTGAAGCTTTATATGCTTCCTGTGTGGGAAAATCGAAGAAAAATACTTATCTATGCAATTGGCATAGCTTTGTTTTCCTATCTCATGAGAGAGGTTATAGGCATGCCTAAATTAGATTTTCCGCTTCAGTATTTGTTAATGGTTCTCTTTTTAAGACTTGGTTTAGGGATCAAAACATATCTTGCAGCTTTTTCTGCTGGTTCTGGTCTAACAGCTTACATTAACCTACAGCTATTTGTATATATATTTGCAAATTTTTTCGGAGTAGCACAACCTGATATTATTAATAATACTTCTGGTTCTTCCATTTACGTTATACAGTTAGCTTCTATTTTTACTGCGTACTTTATTTCTTTTGTCATGGGGAAATACAACTTTGGTTTCTCATTTATCATTCAGCCCCCACATGATTTTTTGAAAGGTGAAAATTACCTATCACCCCTTAATAAAATGTTCATCATAGGCTCCCTAATATCATTTGTCACTATTCTTGTTACTTTGTATATGCTCTATAACTCCAATACGATAGGACTACTTTCCATCTCATTGCTAACTTTTGGAATTTCGTACTTCTTTTCAGAGAAAGGAGATTACGAGGATGCTAGAAACGCTATCGAGGCACATCGCATCAGAAATAAAGAAAGCTGATCCTGATGGACCTACAAGTGTAGAAGTGATGGAGTATGCGATTGGTATAAAAATAACCGAAATTTCGGCAGTACTAATGGTTGCAGTTATAGCCTGGATAACAGGACATTTTTGGGGGGCATTACTAGCTCTGGCTACGATCATGTTTGTAAGGAGATTTTCAGGTGGGGTACACTTCAGCAACCTTACCCTTTGTGTCTGTTTTACAACGGCCATATGTGTAACTATACCTTTTGTTTCTTTAGGTTTATCAACAATTTTGATAATTAACGCTTGTTCATTATTAGTGTTTGTAGTATATGCTCCCAATCATTTTATCTATATTAATAAGACCAAATATCACAAGTATTATAAAACGATATGTATTTTGGTTTGCATATTAAATTTTTTTGTACAATCTCACATAATATGTTTATCTATAGTTATACAAGCATTCAGTATTCTTCCTTTATGGAAAGGAGGTGAGCGAAAATGGATAAGAAATTGGCGAGAGTTTTAAGTATAAGCCTTGGGAAATACGCTAACGAGTCTACCAAAAAAGAAAAAACAATATTTGGCGCTAAACCGGTACCAGCTGAGCTGAAGAAAACAGAAAAGAACTGAATTTAATGGAAGAGGGAAAGCGAATCCTAGCCACTCCATTGCTTGATGACAATTCACTTGGAGATTGCTCTTTCTTTTGCGAAAATCACCTAGTTGCGATTGAATTGTGGAAGCCTAAAAGCAATTATCACATCCCGCTTTTTCATACTTCTCATGGAAGATTTACAGTTCCCACCACCCTCCATGAATGTTCCGTAGGCTTACCCACTTTTTGCAATTTGGACGGATCTAATTTGGTTAACATCACACAAGTGGACAAGATCGTTACGGGAGATTATGGAGGGGGGCAGGTTGTTTTTAAAAATCAAGACATCAAAGAAAGTATAAATTCAGCCAATTTATCTCGATGGAAACAAATATATGCGGATGCAATGAATGCCGATAGAGAAATTCGTTATATTTTCGGATCGGAAATCAAGGTAGTGGGTAAGGCAACAGTGAGCGGTTTTTTTAAGGTAGGGAATATGCTTAGTGTGGATATGTGGGAACCTAAAAAAAATTACTATGTCCCGCGTTTCCACTCTGGAGATCGCTCTTATACAATCGGGCTAACCGCACAGGCTTGCAGGGAAGCTTTTCCGTATCTATATCCAGCTTATAAAGATACCCTGATAAATCTCGACTTGGTTTGTGAAATTGAGTCTAACGCATTTGGAGGGCTGGTACGATTCGAAGGATCTGACTTCACTTGCTCGATGTCTCATAATAAACTTAAAGCGCTTAAAAAACTGTGGAAATGACCCATGAAAATTCAGGGGTCATTTTTGTTACCAGATTTAAATGAATAAGTCAATAATCAGTTAGACTAGGATAAGCCGGACGGTTTCGATTTAATTCGACATATTTCCCGTTTTTAATCATTCTCCATGTGATAAAATTGATTATGAAAAAAATAACAATCTTTTAAATTAAGGTGAAAACAATCTACATATAAGAAAAGGAGGGTGAAAGCGGGATATATATTGTAAATGCCGGCATGTACAAATGCCCCGAAGGAAATGCCTGTTTGTCAGGCAAGTTCCCACTCATATAAGTCCTCAGCTTTACACTCCAATATCCTAGAAATGAGGACTGCCGCCTCGAATGACATTTTGTCACGTCCCGCGATCCAGTTGGATATTTGTTGCCGCGAATATCCAGTTCGTCGGGCGAGCCATGATTGAGTGCGTCCATGAGATTTGAGCTCCTCTTTCAAAAGGCATTTCCCCCGAGTAAGTTTTTGCACCTTACTTGCTCCTAACAGGGGAAAAGTGTTTCGTTCAGAGTATACAGGTAAATTACTTTTTTATCAATTATATTGTGGAGTTGATTGGATGGTTGCAGATAAAAATGAAAATGTAACTTGCACTAGCTTTTATACAATAAAGATGGCACGACTCGCTTCAGGATATAGTGAGTTAATAGCTTGCAATATACTTGGTATGTCAATGAATGAATTAAAACATATAGAGGAAGATTCATCTGATTTAACAATAGCTCGAGCGCAGCAAATGTCCTCGTTGTATGAGGTTTCAATAGATTCAATCTATTTCGGTAAAAATAATATAACCTAATATACGTAGAAAACTGACGTGATGACATGCAAAACCAAAAACCAAAGACTAAAGTCTACCAAAAACAGCCGCGATATGATATTCAGGCTGTTTTTTGGCGGATAGAGACTTGCAGCAATCCAATAAATACCGTTCAGATTTGCCAGATAACGGTTTTAGCGTTATAACAGAAAGAGGGTATTTTAGAAGAACGGAGTGAGAACATGAATCAGACGCCATTAAATACAGAAAAATTCCAACGTAAAGCAGTTAAGGTGGAAGAGGCACAAAGCAGGATAGCTAGTTATGTTCAACAGAGCGAAAGGGAGGACGTAGGGCTTGAGCAAGCACATGGTCGCTATCTGGCGATGGATTTGACTGCGCCACATCCGTATCCCCGCTTTCGTCGCTCTGGTATGGACGGCTATGCGATCCTTGCCTCGGACACTGAAGTCTGTTCGACTGGTCAGGAAATCTGGCTACATGTGATTGATGAAATTCCTTGTGGCACCGTATCGGACAAGCGGGTGGAGACGGGAATGGCAGCCCGCATCATGACAGGAGCACAATTACCTGAAGGAGCGGACACGGTGGTTATGCTGGAGGCGACACAGCTGCGTGAGGAAAATGGACAGACATATGTTGGCTTGAAGAAGCGTATGGAAGTTGGCAAAAATGTGACACAAATTGGTCATGAGATTAAGGAAGGTCAGCTTTTGCTCAGTAAGGGAACTTGTGTGGGAGCAGGGCACATCTCGGTACTGGCTACTTTTGGTGTACATCGGGTGCCCGTTTACAGGAAGCCAAGGGTGGCCGTCTTTTCCACAGGGTCAGAATTGCTCGCAGTGGATGAGCCGTTACAACCGGGGAAAATTCGAAACAGTAATACATATATGCTGGCTTCTCAAATTAGAGAGGCAGGAGGAGAGCCGTTCATTCTGCAAGCCATTCATGATGATTTGAACCTTGCTCGGGCTTCTGTCAGAGAAGCAATAGCTACCTATGATATCGTGGTTACGAGTGGTGGAGTGTCGGTGGGTGATTTTGATATTATGGGTGACCTCGTGCGACAGGAAGATGTGAATATGCTGTTCAACAAGGTTACGATGCGTCCAGGTAGTGTAACCACAGCCGCAGTGATAGACGGCAAGCTGTTATTTGCGCTCTCAGGCAATCCCGGCGCATGCTTTGTAGGCTGTGAGCTGTTTGTACGTCCAACTATTCAAATGATGTTATCTTCGGTACATCCGTATTTGCAAACCTGGACAGCGAAGCTAGGAGCAGATTATACGAAGGTAAACAACTATACCCGCTTTGTACGCAGTTCTCTGGAGATACGTGGTGGACAAGTATATGCGATTCCTGCGCGAGTAGATGAATCCAGTGCCATGGTCACGATTAAGGACAGCGATTGTCTGATCGTAGTCCCTCCCACAACAGAAGGCTTGCGCGAAGGTGAAGAGGTGCATGTACTGGTGCTTCAAGGCGGACAGGTGACGTGAAAACAAAACATCCATTTGTATGTCAAATCGTCGGATTCAAAAATACAGGAAAAACCACCTTCCTCGGAGGTTTAATTCGTTATGTGCAGCAGTCAGGACTACGTGTAGCAGTGATCAAGCATGATGGCCATGAATTTGAGATGGATCATGAGGGAACAGATACGTACAAGCACCGACAGGCAGGCGCCGAAGGCGTAGCGATTGTTTCGGCAGGAAGAACAGCGATTTTAGAGGAACATAGTCGGCCTGTGACCGGACTCATCCGGCATTTTCAGGCGTATGACTGTGTGTTGCTGGAAGGCTTCAAGCAGGAAAAATATCCGAAGCTGGTCATGGTGCGAGAACAATCGGATGCCCGACTTGTTCAGGAGCTGACAAATGTACAGGGAGTAGTAGTTTGGGAGTGCCATATGGATTGGGCTCAGGATTACTACTCAGATGAACAAACGGTGCAGATATATCCTGCCGATGCCAGCGATCCGGCAGGCCGCTGGTTACTCGAACAAATTCAGAGGCACAGAGCAGGATTCCAGACAGAGCAGGGCTGAGAGGGCCATTAATCGGCTGGGTCAGTCTGAGTCTCTATCCGTCGTTCGATCGCCTGAGACATCGTTTTGTCAGTCAGGTGGGCATAGACTTCCGTTGTTTCAGTCGAAGCGTGACCCAGCTGTTCCTTGGTTTTGTAGATATCATTTTGTAAATAATAGTCAGTAGCAAAGGAATGACGGAGCTTGTGAACGGTCAAATAGGGTTTGCCGAACCGTTTGGCGTATTTGATGATCATAGCTTGAATCGCTCTTTTAGTCATCCGTTTGCCCTCCGTACTGCCGTTGGGACGTGCGACAAAAAGAGCTTTTTCTTTTTTTGGAGCGCGATAACGGGTATGTCTTAAGGACAAATAAAGTGCGAGATCATCTTTGGACTGCTCGCGGAAATATACTGGCGTTTTAAAAGTTTCATCGTTATTTCCTTTGCGGTACACATACAGTAATTTATTGTTTATATCGAGATCATCCATATTCAAGTTGACGATTTCGGATACACGTAGCCCCGAGTTCAGAATAAGACTTGCGATACAGGCATCCCGCTCCTTGTTTAATTCATAGGAGTATAGGGCTTGCTTGTTATCAGCCAAATCTTGTCCGTAGCCTTCATAAATATAGCCGATAAATTCAAGCAGCTCTTCCTCTTCCAGTATTTTTCCTTTGAGCTTGGCGGCTGTATCCTTGGGTTTATGTACGCGCTTAATTTCGACTTTGGCCATAATATTGCGCTTGAGCAACGGATAAAAATTTTCATCCTCAGCGATTTGGCTCAAATAATGAAAGAGTGAACGCAAGGACGATAGTTTACGTGAAATGGTGATACGGGAATTGGAGCCTTCGCGTTTGGTAGACAGGAACAAACGAAAACCTGTAATGCTATCCATATGGAGTGTCTCTAATTCTTCCAGTGTAACTTGGGCATTCGTTTCTCCGGCAGACAAGCCTTCCGAGCGAAGCCATGAAAAAAAAGCTTCGTAATCCCGCACATATTCCAGCAAAGTAGAGGGGGATAGGTCGGGAAGCTTGTAATCCATAAATTGCTGTACGTACCATGGCAAATCCGGCAACTTTTCATCCAGTTTGCGCCGGTCGATGATCTTTTGTATGTTCATAGGGTTCACCTCGTCCGGTCATAATACATGTATTTTAGCATATTTTGAACAGCACTGGATGGGAGTAATCAAAGTAAAGAACAAGCTGACCGCCAAGAGAGGTGAAAGTATGGGATATAATATCAAATCAGAATTGAAGCTGTCCATAAAGAGTGTACCAGAGTCGCAGAAGGACATTATTGTCCAGCTCATGCAATTTTACTTATACGATTTTACAGCCTATCTGCGAATTGATGTCACTGAGAAGGGGACATTCCCGGCTTATCCAGACTTGTATCAATACTGGACGAGCGACGAACAAAAGCTGCCTTTTTTGATCTGGAGACAGGATATTCCTGTGGGCTTTGCACTCGTTGACCGAATGTCTAGCAATCGAGAAGCTGACTATTACATGGCTGAGTTCTTTGTACTTCGTCCTTATCGACACAATGGCGTGGGCACTTGGGCGGCTCATGAGCTGTTTGGACGTTTTAATGGGCGATGGAAGGTGACTCAGATGAGCACGAATAGACCAGCCCAATCCTTTTGGCGCAAGGTCATTGGAAGCTATACGAATGGTGAGTATAGGGAGCAAACACATCCAGTACGAGGGAATATAAGTCAGTTTTTCAATACATGAAAAATTCATAATAGAAAACCACCAGAAAAAAGCCGAGGAGAATATTTTGTCGGCTTTTTTGTTGTCATTTCAAGCCTTCTGTTCATGGATCGTTCCAATTAGAACTTGCATTGACATTGGTAAAAACGCAGGTATACAGTTATTTGGTAATTCATATATAACTTATTGGAATCATTTATGCTAAGATAAGGATAGAAGTATATAAATTCAATAGGAAAAGAGGGTAATATGCTGGAGAAATGGGTTCAGGAACTAAAAGATGGTGAACAAGAACTGATTGCGTGGAGAAGATATTTGCATCAGCATCCAGAGCTTTCTTTTGAGGAAACGAATACATCTGCATTTATCGCAGACCAATTACGCTCTTTTGGTATTGAAGTAAGAACGAATGTCGGTGGAAACGGTGTGCTCGGTTTTTTAGAAGGCGGGCAGCCAGGTAGAACGATTGCATTTCGTGCTGATTTTGATGCACTTCCTATTCAGGATGAAAAGGATGCGCCTTATAAATCGACCGTTCCCGGTGTTATGCATGCTTGTGGACATGATGGTCATACAGCTGCGTTGCTAGGAGTGGCACGAGTGTTAAGCCATCACCGTGAGACACTGAAGGGAAAGCTTGTGTTTATTTTTCAACATGCCGAAGAAAAACCGCCTGGCGGAGCCAAATTCATGATTGAGGATGGTTGTCTGGATGGGGTGGAAGCAGTATATGGTATTCACCTTTCCTCGGAAATTCCACTGGGCAAAATCGGCTTAAAGAGTGGGCCGGCAATGGCTGCTGCCGATGCCTTTTCAATTGAAATCAACGGCAAGGGCGGACATGGCGCCAGACCGCATCAGACAGTGGATTCCATTGTCATCGGCAGTCAAATTGTGAACGGACTACAACAGGTCGTGAGTCGCAGAGTGGACCCTACGGAATCAGCAGTGTTAACGATTGGGGTATTTCAAGCAGGAACTGCCTTTAATGTAATTGCAGATAAAGCCAAAATTGAAGGGACCGTACGTACGTTTAATAAGGATATACGCAAGGAAGTCGAAAACGAAATTCGTAGTATCGTAAAAGGTCTAACGGATGCTTATCATGCGGGATACGAAATTGATTATTTGAATGGTTATCCTGCTCTGGTGAATGCCGAGGCCGAAACAGAACGGGTACGTGAGCTAGTCAGTAGGCTGTATGGAGCAGATGCTTTTATGGACTTAAAACCGGCCATGGGAGCAGAGGATTTTGCCTATTATCTAGAACAACGACCTGGAGCTTTTATTATTGTGGGCGCTCGTAATGAGGATGAACGAACCCATTTTGCTCACCACCATCCTCGCTTTGATTTTGATGAGCGTGCGTTACTCATCTCAGGACATATTTTTTTAGCGCTGGCGCTTGAATATTTGCAGTAATTTCAACCTATTAATGAATAGCCATAGCATTACGGAAGCCCGAACCGCGCATAGCGCGGTTTTTTGCTGTAAATCAAAGTATTTTGGTACCTCGTTCGAATGAAATTTAAAGAAAATAATTCATTATATGAAAAATTCATATTAGTAATTTATAAGAGGTATCAACTGTAAGTGGAAGCCAACTCTTTTATTACAAGTTATCAAGCAAAAGATACTATTACATTATCTTGATTTTTCACACAAGGAAAAGAGAAAAAGATGACGAATCTTTTGAGCAGACACTAATGTAAGCGCTAACAAAGAAGAGGTTGCAAATCTATTGGATTACTGGAGGTGAGCTTGAGAGAACGCTTGTTTGATTGATGAATGGAATAATAACGATAGGAACGAATCCGCAATTGACTGCTTACTTTTAGCTCGAAATGACTTGCATTTTTAAATGATTACGGAGAAGGAGGTTGAATTCATTGACTAAGGCAAAAAGCAGGTTGAGAATTGTATGTTTGGCGCTTATAGTAGCGGGTGCTTCCTGGACAGGTATGATAGCACCCACCCATGCTGCTCCAAGTGACGATTATACTTGGAAAAGTGTCGTTACAGGCGGTGGAGGTGGTTTTGTACCTGGTATTATTTTTAATGAAACGGAAAAAGATCTGATCTATGCCCGTACAGATATTGGAGGAGCTTACCGCTGGAATCCTGCGAGTGAAAGCTGGATTCCGCTGACGGATTCTGTGGGCTGGGAAGATTGGAACAAAAATGGTGTCGACGCACTAGCCACCGATCCTGTGGATCCGAATCGTGTATATATAGCTACAGGTACGTATACTAATTCCTGGGATAAACATAACGGGCAAATTATGCGCTCCACTGACAAAGGTAATACATGGCAGACTACGAAGCTTCCCTTTAAGGTAGGAGGCAATATGCCGGGACGCTCGATGGGTGAACGTCTGACAATTGATCCGAATAAGAACAATATATTATTCTTCGGAGCTCGAAGTGGTAATGGACTGTGGAAAAGCTCCGACTTCGGGGCAACCTGGAGTAAGGTGAGCGGTTTCCCGAATCCGGGGACGTATGTACAGGACCCTTCAAATGAATACACCAGTGATATTGTCGGTTTAGCCTGGATCACCTTTGACAAAAAAACGGGCTCTTCCAGCAAAGCAACACAGACCATCTATGTGGGTGTCGCAGACAAAAAGCAAAGTGTCTACCGCAGTACAGATGGCGGGACAACCTGGTCTGCTGTAGCAGGACAGCCTACAGGTTATTTGCCACATCACGGTGTTTTATCACCAGATGGAAACCTGTATATTTCTTACAGCGATGGAGCTGGGCCATATGACGGAACAAAGGGTGAACTATGGAAATTGAATACAGCCAGCGGACAGTGGACTAACATTAGCCCCGTTGCCAGCAGCAGCGCAGACAATCATTTTGGGTATGGTGGACTGACGGTGGATGCCCAGAAGCCTGGTACCCTTATGGTTGCAACATTGAATGCCTGGTGGCCGGATGAAACGATTTACCGCAGTACTGATAGTGGAGCAACCTGGAGCCCTATTTGGGAATTCGACGGTTACCCGTCTCGTAAGCTCAAATACAATCTGGATATATCCGGTGCGCCTTGGCTGACTTTCAATGCCAACCCTGCTCCGCCAGAAGTATCGCCCAAGCTAGGGTGGATGATTGGAGATCTTGAGATAGATCCATTTAACTCAGATCATATGCTGTATGGCACAGGAGCTACGATATATGGCTCTAAAAATCTGACCAATTGGGACAAGGGAGATAAGCTGGACATCTCGGTAGCCGCTAAAGGGATAGAGGAAACGGCGATTTTGGATCTGGTGAGCCCTCCTACTGGAGCTCCTCTAGTGAGTGCAGTGGGTGATGTTTCCGGATTCAGACATGATGATCTGTTCAAGGCTCCCGCTAAAATGCTGGATAATCCAACCTTTACAAGCAGCGAAAGCATTGATTATGCCGAGCTGAACCCTTCTTTTATGGCCCGGGTGGGTAAAGCAGACTATAAAAAAGATCCAAATGCCAAATCCATTGGATTTTCCAATGATGGCGGAGCGAACTGGTACAAAGCAAATAGCGAGCCTTCTGGTACAGCAGGAGGAGGTAGCATCGCTGTAGCGGCAAATGGTAATGGATTGCTGTGGAGTACATCGGACAAAGGTGTATTTTATTCCAAAACCGGAGGAAACTCATGGACAGCAAGCACGGGAATTCCAACCAATGCAAAGATCGCCTCTGACCGAGTAAATTCTAACAAATACTACGCGTTTGCTGCTGGAAAAATATATGTAAGTGTTGATGGAGGCGCATCCTTCACAGCATCCACAGTTACTGGTTTGCCAAGTGTAGGGAATGCAGATATTGGTGCTGTACGAGGAGCGGAAGGGGATGTGTGGTTTGCTGGAGGCTCCGAGGACGGAGGGCCATACGGCTTATGGCATTCCAAGGATTCAGGTGTTACATTCACCAAGCTTGATCATGTACAGGAGGCGGATTTTGTAGGCTTTGGCAAAGCAGCACCCAATCGCACCAATGCAGCAGTGTTTATCGTTGGTAAAATTGACGGTACACGTGGATTCTATCGCTCGGATGATACTGGCGCAAACTGGGTACGCATTAATGATGACAAGCATCAATATGCTCGTGTGACCACCATTATTGGGGATCCTCGGGTTTACGGACGTGCTTATCTGGGAACGAATGGTCGCGGCATTCTGGTGGCAGATCGTGTAGGGGGGGATCAGCCTTCGACCGGGCAAGCAAGTATTACACCGACAGCTGCAACCTATGGAGTGGCTAACGGCAATAGCGATATTACTGTAAAGCTTACACTTAACGGTAATACACTAGATGCGATCAAGCAAGGAAGCGTGACACTGAGCAAAGGTGAAGATTATACGGTTAGTGGAGAAACAGTCATTCTTACCAACAAGTATTTATCTAAACTTCCCAAAGGAGAGACAACGCTTAACTTCCATTTTAGTACAGGCAATGATGCGTTGTTCACGATTACGGTAAAAGGGGATACGCCAAGTGAGCCGGGAACAGGCGAGGGCGCTCTGAAGGTGCAATCTTTCAATGGGAATATATCTGCAACAAGTAATACGATCAGCTCCAAGTTTAAAATAACTAATACAGGAAGCTCACCCGTTTCCCTAGCAGACGTGACATTGCGTTATTATTACACCATTAACGGTGAGAAATCGCAGAACTTCTTTACAGATTGGTCAAGCAGCGGTACAGAGAATGTGATTGCTAACTTCAAAGCGTTAACCAATGCAAAGCCAAGTGCAGATTCTTATGCGGAAATTGGTTTTAAGTCGGCAGCGGGTTCTTTAGAGCCTGGTCAGAGTGTTGAGCTACAAACCCGGATATCCAAAGCGGATTGGAGCAATTATACACAGACTGATGATTATTCCTTTAACCCCACAGCAAACAGCTTACAAGATTCTACTAAAATAACCGCTTACCTGTCTGGGATCAAGCAATGGGGAATTGAGCCCTAAATCTTCATAAAAATACTCTAAAGTCAGCCACTCTAATGAGCGAGCTGGCTTTATTTTTTGAGGAATTAGTTCTCCTCATTCTTATCTAAAAATAAAAGAAGCTCAAGTTAAAAACAGCAATCAGCAGAGGTTTGAATTCAAACACATAACTATTTCACTATATGAAAAATTCATAATAGAAGAAGATTCCTTCTTGCATACCATCTCCGTCAAACAAACACACCACATTAAACAGAAAAAGGGCAAAACACGAACGTTTGTTCCTTTTTTTAATTGAAAAAGAAACGCTCCTGTCCTCAGACAAAAAGCGTCATAAATCAAGTTTATATTTATCATACACCTCAAGTAAGATGACGGGATATTGAAATTAACAGGGTCATCGTAATGACATTCACAATCGTAGAAAGTAATACTGTCTGTGCTGCAAAATCAGGTTCATTTTTATATTCTTCCGCCAAAATACTTGTATTAACGCCGGTAGGCATACCTGACGCAATGAGCAATGCTTGAGCGGGAATCCCCTTAAGACCTAGGAAGAACACGAGCATAAAACCAACTATTGGACCTGCAATCAGGCGTAATACCATACTGATATACACGGCTGTCCGGCGCAAATGAAAAGGGTACTGCACAATTTGTGCTCCCAAAGTAAGTAGAGCCACTGCGACCATCGAATGGCTAATATAGTTTAGAGGCTCAGCCAGCAAATTAGGCAATGGACTGTGCAGTAGATTCAGGAGCAAGCCCAGCACAAGCGCGTAGGGCACAGGCATTTTCAAAAAATTAATTAAAATTTTTCGTGTATTGGCCTTACCATTTTGTACAACAAAAGTACCGTATGTAAATGTAACAAAGCTTTGAAAAGTCATAATCAGAGCTTGGACGGAAATAGCCAACGGATCACCTTTAAACACCAACTGATTAATTGGTAGACCATAATTTCCTGAATTATCAAGCATTACACTATTTGTAAAAGCTCCACGCATGCCGGGGCTGTATTTCAGAGATCTGGCAACGGTAGTGCTGATTACGTACAAAATAGCTATGTACAAGGCATAAAAAAGTGAGACTTCACCCATGAGGATTAAAGAAATTTCAGAGTTATAAAGACCGGTAAACACAACTGCAGGGGTGATATAGTAAAAATTAATTTTAGCTAAGGTATACAAATCCAGTCGGAAATAATATTGCATGATACAGCCAAAACCGATAAGGACAAAAATAGGTAAAACAACGTCTAAAAGAATGGTGCCGAACATGTCTGTCTCCTCTTCTTTCTATTATGCGAATGGAAAGGTTAATCTTTAAAATGCATTTGCATTTTCCATTATACTGTGGAAACAGATTCGCGCATAATAAAATTTATTATATTGGATTAGCCATCAGCCCCTAAAAATGCAACACTAGAAAAAAAGAGCTTCATATTTAGCTTATAGTAGCCGTTAATATATGTAGGTTACATTTAAACCTGGTCTTTTACTATAAGGAGGAATCGCATCATGAGAAACACATGGACAGCATTATTAGCGTGTATACTGGTCTTGGGACTGGCAGCGGGAACCGCCGAAGCCAAGCAGGGGCGCGGAAATGGTCAGGAGAACAAACAGGAAGCAAAGGCGTCTGATAAAGACCGGAATGAAAAGAGCAGCAAAAAAGATAAACACGACGAAATCAAAAAGAATACCCCTGTTGCAGTAACGGATGATACATACGGGGAGTCCAAAGACCAAAAAGGTCGCAAGGGACACAACGGGTACAATGGTCTGCTTCAAGCGGTAGAAAATACAAAAGATAAGCCGGCAGGAGCGGTTATTGCGAATCTGTTGCTTACAAAATACCCGGAACGTTTGACCCCGGAGCAGGTAACTGAACTTGAATTGATCCGAAATTCTGACACAGCACTAACTAAGGCTGCAGAGCTACTAGCTGAAAACGGAAATGTAACAGATGCCGTTTACATGCAGGAAGAGGCAGTATTGGCTGATGTGTCCAATCTGGAAAGCTACAAAAAGCTGGATTTATTCTCGAGGAAGGCTGGACGGTCATCAGGTATGAAGCTGTTCGTGAATGGTGAAAAATACGATGCCGAACCGATTAACCGCAATGGCACCACACTTGTTCCGTTTAGAACAGCTTCCGAAGCTCTGAATGCCAAGGTTTCCTGGGATCCGAAAGAAAAGGCTGTTACTGTCACGCGTAACGGTGTGTCCGTCAAATTATTCGTGAATAGCGCCAAAGCCTACATTAACGGCCAGCCATATTCTATCGAGCAGCCAGCATCCATAGTGGATGGAACAACAATTGTACCTGTAAGGGTAATCGGAGAGGCTTTGGGAGCAAATGTTAAATGGGAGCCTGAGAGCCAGTCTGTTGTTGTATATGAGCAGGCAACAACATCTGAAGCATTATAACGTGCTGTCAACAAAAATGGTGTATACAGAAAGGGCGCCTGGCTGAATGTCAGGTCCCTTTTTGTTTTGCTATTTTGTACCGAGCTATTCGCATTATGTTCTGGTCATGTGTACAATTAAATAGAGAAGTCTCAGAAAAGGGAGTGTCATCATAAATGGATTTAGGAGTAACGGGAAAAGCAGCCTTTGTTGCAGGTTCCAGTAAAGGACTTGGCAAAGCAAGTGCACGCGAATTGGCACGTGAAGGTGCAAATGTAGTTATTTCGGGACGAAATGAAGCAGAGCTTCAGCGGACGCAAGCCGAATTACGGGAAACAGCGAGTGGTCGCGTTGAATATGTAGTTTGTGATGTAACCAAACCTGAACATATCTCCCAGGCCATCCGCCGTACAGTTGATTGGTTTGGCACCGTCGATATTTTGGTTAACAATGCGGGTGGCCCTCCTGCGGGCACCTTTGATGATTTTACAGATGAAGTATGGATGCAGGCCTTTGAGCAAAATTTACTTAGTCATATCCGGTTGATCCGTGAGGTGTTACCCTATATGAAAAAACAACAAAGCGGTAGAATTTTAAATATCGCCTCCTCATCAGTTAAACAACCGATTCCGGGCCTGATTATTTCCAACACACTACGTACTGGGGTCGCTGGATTAGCGAAAACATTGTCAATGGAATTAGCCCCTTACAATATTCTGGTACATACTGTAGCACCAGGGAGAATTGCAACCGATCGCGTACGCAGCTTGGACGAGCATCGAGCCGAAAAATCCCACCAAACGACGGATCAAGTTCGCAAACAAGCAGAAGAGGGCATTCCGTTGGGACGGTACGGAGAGCCAGAAGAGTTCGGTAAAGTCGTTGCTTTTCTGGCATCATCGGCTTCATCCTATTTGACTGGCAGCACCATTCTTGTGGACGGCGGAATGATTAAATCATTATAAAAAAATAAAGAAGCGTGCCGCATCAGGTGTAATTGGTGCTGGCACGCTTTTTCATAAGTTATTTAGAGAGAGGTTTAATTTATTGACTGATCAGCTCTCACGGCTTGGAAGCTCGCAACCGTCATCGGTACATACACCAGCTGCATCCTGTTTGGACGAGCTGCCGCTAATCATAGTAAAAGGTGAACGTTCATCCCATGCTTTTTGAAGCGCATCGTGAAATACCTCTTCCGGCTGAGCACCAGAAACAGCAAATTTTCGATCAAATACAAAGAATGGCACACCCTGAACGCCTAACTTAGCGCCTTCAGCTTCATCAGCTCTAACTTCGTTGGTAAAGCGGTCACTGGCTAAAATAGCAGCGGCTTCGTTATGATCCAAACCCACCTCGGCTGCCAACGCTGCCAGCACTTCATGTTCCCCGGTATGCTTGCCTTCCATGAAGACAGCCTGAAATAAACGCTCGCTCAATTCCAACATTTTGCCTTGTGTGTGAGCCCAATGCGTTAGGCGGTGAGCATCGAGAGAGTTTGTCGGCACCATGGCATGAATATTGTAGTCCAGACCCGCAGAACGAGCATTTTCGGTCATGCGATCATTCATGGCATGAGCCTCTTGCAGACTGACACCATATTTTGCTGATAGTTCTTCATTAATCGTTTTACCACTATCTTTCACAGCATTAGGGTTCAATTCAAAACTCTTAAATGTCAATTGAACCTCATCATGGTGTGGGAACTGCTGTAAAACTTGCTCCAAACGGCGTTTGCCGATATAACAGAACGGACACATATAATCAGACCAAACTTCGATATTCATCAGGAAATGCCTCCATGTATACATATTTTATTGAGCAACTGGGAGTGAATCTGCCTACTTTAGTGTAAGTAAAAAAGGTGAAACTTCATCAGTTACAAAAAGAATTATACGGCTAATGCTTTCGACGTGCAAATAATTAATGCTTGTCAAAAAATAAATGCTATGATATTTTATATGTGTAACCGGTTACACAATTGGAGTTGAACCTACATTATGACAACAATAAAGCAGGTAGCAAGTTTTGCAGGTGTTTCCGTAGCGACCGTATCCAGAGTTATTAATGAAACCGGATATGTCCACGAGGATACACGGCGGAAGGTTGAAGCTGCAGTGAAGCAGCTAAATTACAAGCCTAATGAAGTTGCACGTTCTCTGTATAAAAAGAAATCCAGATTAATCGGCCTGCTGCTGCCGGATATTACGAACCCTTACTTTCCCTTGTTGGCTCGTGGGGTGGAGGATCGAATGCAGGAAAATGATTTTCGGATTATTTTTGGTAATAGTGATGAAGATCGCCAAAAAGAATTAGATTACATGGATACTTTTGTTCAGAATAATGTTGTTGGGGTTATTTCATCTACCAATGACCCTGCTGCCGACTGTTACGCCAAACTGAAAATACCAGTCGTTTTTCTCGACCGGACTTCCAGTGATAGTCTCTCCGTTTATGCGGATGGAGCTCATGGCGGCCGCTTGGCTGCTCAGGCCATGGTTGCCCGTGGCAGCAGACAAATTACAGTTATGCAGGGGCCTGCTCATATTCGTCCAGCACAAGATCGTTTTCGCGGGGCGGTGGAAGAGCTTCAGCATTCCGGTATTGCTTACCATGTCGTCGAGACAACGTCTTTTTCGTTCAAGGAGGCTGAATCGTGGGCCAAAGAGCTGTTCAGCAAGTATCCGGATACGGACGGAGTGATTGCTAGTAACGATATTGTAGCTACAGCGGTGATGCATGAGGCACATAGATTAGGAAAGAAAATCCCGGAAGATGTTCAAATAATCGGGTTTGATGATATACCATTAAGCAGCTTGTTATTTCCGCCATTATCAACGATCCGACAGCCTGCTTATGAAATGGGCTGGGAGGCGGCAGGTCTGCTCATTCAGTTGATCGAGCAGGCGCAAGCAACGAAATCAAGTGTACCTAATCTTCATTCGAAAGTACTTACCTATTCAAGCATACAATTACCCGTCAAATTTATCGAACGGGAAACGACGAGAAAGGTGGATCATCATGGCTAAAATTTCGGTTATCGGAAGCAGTTCGATGGACCTCGTAGTGACTTCATCCAAGCGTCCCGGTGCTGGTGAAACCGTATTAGGAGAAAGCTTTACAACCGTGCCTGGAGGTAAAGGAGCCAATCAGGCAGTAGCCGCAGCACGACTCGGCGCGGACGTTAAGATGATTGGACGTGTAGGGGATGACCATTTTGGACAACAGATTTTACGCAATTTTGAAGAAAATCATGTTCATATTGATTATGTGAAACCGGTTACACATATGGAAAGTGGTACAGCGCACATTGTACTGGCCGAGGGTGATAACAGTATCGTCGTGGTAAAAGCAGCAAATAATGAAGTTACACCCGCTTACGTGGAAGAAGCGCTTGATGTCATTCGAAATTCGGATATTGTGTTAATTCAACAGGAAATACCGCCAGAGACGATTGTCTATGTAAGCGAAATTTGTGCGAAGTATCAGGTACCATTATTGCTGAATCCAGCCCCAGCTCGTGAGGTGGAAGAAAGCGTAATTGCCAATGCAACCTACATTACGCCAAACGAGCATGAAGCTGCCATCATGTTTAAGGACATGAGTCTTCAAGAAGCGTTGCGCAAATATCCGAATAAGCTGTTTGTAACTGAAGGCAGCAATGGTGTACGGTTTTTCGACGGAGAACAGGAAGTTGTGGTTCCTACTTACAAGGTAGAAGCCGTTGATACAACAGGTGCAGGAGATACTTTCAACGCTGCATTTGCGGTGGCACTGGCTGAAGGAAAATCGCTAGCAGACAGTGTGAAATTTGCTAATCGGGCTGCGTCATTGTCCGTTACCAAATTTGGAGCGCAAGGCGGAATGCCAACCCGTTGTGAAGTGGAGGAGCAATTATAATGAAGAAACATGGAATTCTGAACAGTCATATATCTAAAATACTAGCGGATCTTGGCCACACGGACTTTATTGTCGTGGCTGATGCCGGCTTACCAGTTCCTGAAGGCGTTACCAAAATTGATTTGGCGTTGAAACTGGGGGTTCCCTCCTTTCAGGATGTTGTTGATGTCATTGCGGCAGACATGGTGATTGAAAAAGTAACATTAGCCGAAGAAATCAAACAAGAAAATGAACAAGCATTGCAGTATATTATGCGCACCTTTGCAGGGGAGCAACTAGAGCATTCACAGATTATTGAGCCGACTACCGTCATTGAGTTTTGCTCACATGAACAATTTAAGGCATTAACCCGACAAGCCAAAGCTGTCATTCGTACAGGAGAAGCTACGCCGTTTGCCAATTGTATTTTACAGGCAGGAGTTCATTTTGGATAAATCAGTGTGAAATGAAAAGGGGGGGACAGCATGCAGATTCAAATGAAAGGAATTCACAAAGCCTTTGGAACCAATCAGGTCCTAAGTGGTGTTGACTTTGATCTCCGTGAAGGAGAAGTACATGCCCTCATGGGTGAAAATGGTGCAGGCAAATCAACGCTGATGAATATTTTAATCGGACTGCATCGACGCGATGAGGGAACGATCATCATTGACGGTCAGGAAACCTATTTTGCCAACCCCAAGGAAGCGGAGCAAAAAGGGATTGCTTTTATTCACCAGGAACTGAATGTGTGGCCGGAGATGACGGTACTGGAAAATCTGTTTATCGGCAAGGAGATGACTTCCAAGTGGGGATTACTAGATAGCTCTAAAATGAAAGCGCTAGCAAATGAGCGATTTAGCAAGCTTTCAGTAAATCTTCCTTTGAACGGTGAAGCAGGCGAGTGTTCAGTGGGTCAACAACAAATGATTGAAATAGCCAAAGCACTCATGACGGATGCTAAAGTGATCGTAATGGATGAGCCGACAGCAGCCTTAACCGAACGGGAAATACAAAAGCTGTTTGAGGTTATTACTTCCTTGAAAAAAGATGGTGTTTCAATCGTGTATATTTCCCATCGGATGGAGGAGATATTCGCAATCTGTGATCGGATTACCATTATGCGTGATGGGAAAACCGTAGATACTCAAGCAATCCCTGATACGAATTTTGACGAGGTTGTACGGAAAATGGTTGGCAGAGAGCTGACTGAACGCTACCCGGTAAGAACGCCTGCTTTGGGAGAAGTGGTGCTAGAGGTCAAAAACGCATCGCATAAAGGTCTATTTGAAAATGTGAATTTTACTGTGCGCTCTGGGGAAATCGTAGGTTTTTCGGGCTTGATGGGTTCGGGACGGACCGAGATCATGCGGTCGTTATTTGGACTGGATGCTTTGGATAGTGGTGAGATACACGTACGTGGGAAAAAGGTGTCTATTCGCAAGCCAGATGATGCAGTGAAACTAGGGATTGGCTTCATTACAGAAGACCGAAAAGATGAGGGCTTAGTGCTGGATTTTTCCATTCGGGAAAACATGGTGCTGACGAATCTGTTCAGTTTTACATCAAAAGGATTTATTTCAGGCAAAAAAGAGATGGATTTTGTTAATACATTAATTAAGCGCTTACAAATTAAAACCCAATCAGCCGAAGCAACGGTTGGCAGTTTGTCAGGCGGCAATCAGCAAAAGGTGGTCATTGCCAAATGGGTGGGTATTGGTCCCAATGTGCTCATTCTTGATGAACCGACAAGAGGCGTGGATGTGGGAGCCAAACGGGAAATCTACCAGTTGATGAACGAGCTGACCGAACGTGGAGTCGCAATTATCATGGTATCCTCAGAACTTCCCGAGGTACTTGGCATGAGTGATCGTATTGTCGTGGTTCACGAGGGAAAGATCAGCGGAGAGCTGAACAGGGAAGAAGCCACACAAGAAAATATTATGACGCTAGCTACAGGAGGACAGTAATATGACAACTAAGAATGAAGCAAAAGGTAGCAAAGGCATTCAAATATCACAAATCACACAGAAGCTTGGCCCATTGTTGGGACTCATTATTTTGGTGATCATTGTATCGGCCTTAAATCCCAGCTTTTTGGAACCGCTTAATATTTTGAATTTGTTGCGCCAGGTATCTATTAATGCATTGATTGCGTTCGGTATGACCTTCGTTATTCTCACAGGTGGAATTGACTTGTCCGTCGGTTCCATATTAGCACTCTCCAGTGCGTTTGTAGCAAATATGATGCTGGTCGGCTTTGATCCGATTTTGGCAATTATTATTGGTTGTGCATTGGGTGGCGTGATGGGGATGGTCAACGGCTTGATGATTACGAAAGGTAAAATGGCTCCGTTTATCGCGACACTCGCAACCATGACTATTTTTAGAGGATTAACCTTAGTTTATACCAACGGTAACCCTATTACGGGGCTCGGAGACAGTCTGGTATTTCAATTATTCGGTCGTGGCTATCAGTTTGGTATTCCGGTTCCAGCGATTACGATGCTCATTACCTTTGCTGTCCTGTGGATCATTTTGCATAAAACACCATTCGGACGCAAAACGTATGCCATCGGCGGTAACGAGAAGGCTTCGATTGTATCTGGTATTAAAGTACCACGTGTAAAAATTTGGATTTATTCTCTTGCTGGAATGCTTTCCGCATTGGCGGGAGCTATCTTGACTTCACGTTTGAACTCGGCGCAGCCGACAGCGGGTACTTCTTATGAATTGGATGCCATTGCGGCTGTCGTATTAGGTGGAACAAGCCTTTCGGGAGGACGCGGACGAATCGTAGGTACATTAATTGGTGTACTTATCATCGGTACTCTAAACAACGGCTTGAATTTGCTGGGGGTTAACTCTTTTTACCAAATGGTTGTAAAAGGGATCGTTATTGCTATTGCTGTATTGATTGACCGTAAAAAATCCGCATAATACACCTAATCTGCATAGAAGGAGACACACAAATATGAAAAAGCTTACATTAATCATGACTGCCTTACTGCTCCTGCTCATGACAGGGTGTTCCCTGGAGCCGCCCGAATGGGCGAAGCCTAAAGCGACTGCAGACCTGAAGGATATTAAAATCGGCTTGTCGATCTCAACATTGAATAATCCATTCTTTGTTTCTCTTAAAGACGGAGTTGTTGCAGAGGCCAAAAAACAAGGATTGCAGGTTATTGTGGTCGATGCACAAAATGATTCTGCAAAACAAAGTAATGACGTGGATGATCTGATCCAGCAGGGAGTGAACGCATTACTCATTAACCCGACAGATTCGTCAGCTATCTCAACTGTCGTGCAGTCAGCGAATGCTTTGAACATCCCGGTTATTACACTGGACCGATCTGCTGACAAAGGAGATGTAAAAGCACTTGTCGCTTCGGACAATGTCGAGGGAGGACGGATGGCTGCCAGATACGTGATTGATCAAGTCGGAAAAGGTGCCAAGGTCATTGAGCTGGAAGGCGTCCCAGGCGCATCGGCTACCCGCGAACGTGGGAAAGGCTTCCATGAAGTAGCAGATAAGGATCTGAAAGTCATAGCCAAACAATCGGCCGATTTTGATCGGACCAAAGGTTTGAATGTGATGGAAAATCTGCTGCAAGGCAACCCGGATGTTCAGGCTGTATTTGCCCACAATGATGAAATGGCGTTGGGAGCCATTGAAGCCATTCAAAGCTCTGGTAAGAATATTCCAGTCATTGGCTTTGATGGTAACGAGGATGCGCTCAAATCAATTAAGGAAGGGAAGCTGACCGCCACCGTGGCTCAGCAACCCGAGCTGATTGGTCAATTGGCGGTACAGGCAGCCAAGGATGTACTTCAAGGTAAAACCGTGAAAACATCCATTCCCGCTAAGCTGGAGTTAGTGGATCAATCGAAATAAAACGGGCGTTTGAACCCAACATATTAAGCTTTTCGGGCTGATGCTGTAATGCGCATCAGTCCTTTTTTTGGCTATTCTACCCAGACGATTTATACACATAAATGGAAGTTTTTAATTTTTGTATTGTAAGAAAGGATGGTAAAAGATAGAATAACAATTGTATGATAATGAGAATCACTATCATTTTATAAAGACATATATCTAGGGAGGACGTATATTGTGCAACAAAAGTACAGCTTAAAATGGGGAATCATGCTTGGTCTTGGCGTTTTTTTGATGGTTGTATTGGCTGCATGCGGAAACGCAGCTAGTAACAACCAGACCAATGAAAAGAGCGGAACGGATGCTCTTAACGGGCAATCCCAATCGGTTGCTATGCGTGAATATGTTGATGCCACTGGCAAAAAGGTCAGTATCCCTGCAAATCCACAGCGAGTCGTCACGACACAATATTTGGATGCAATGCTGGCTTTAGGTGTTAAGCCAGTAGGGGTTGCTTCTCATGTGTTAGAAGGCGACTATTTGAAAGGAAAGATTGACGGGATTGCTGATATCGGAAACCCGACGAATGTGGAAAAGGTACTGGAGCTACAACCTGACCTGATCATAGCAACAGAAGATACCCCGCCAGAAGTAAAAGAGCAGCTGGAGAAAATTGCTCCAACTGTAGCCGTTTCGTTTGGAGATGGGGATGTATTTAAGCAACTTCGAGATGTCGCAGCCGTGCTGGGTAAGGACAAGGAAGCCGAGCAATGGATCGCTAGTTTCGACAAAAAGGCTGAAGAAGGTCGAAAGAAGCTGGCTGGAAAATTCAAAAAGGATGAAACGATTACCATTTATATGACCTACGGTAAGGACGTGCTAAGAGTGTACGGGGCGCGAAATGTAGGACATGTCATCTACCGTTCACTGGAATTGAATCCTCCAGAGTACATACGTCAGAAGCTCGCAAAGGACCCGAGATTTAATTATGTTTATGATGTTATTTCAATGGAAAAGCTACCTGAACTGTCAGGAGACCGAATTATTATGCTGGTTTATGATGAAGCGAGCAAGGACGGAATGCTTAAGCAAATTGAGCAAAGTGCACTGTGGAAAAATCTCCCGGCTGTCAAAAACCACAAAATGTATTTCATCAAGGCCGATCCTTGGTTTACCTACTCACCACTGGCTATCGATCAATCACTGGATGAGGCTATTAAGATGCTTTCCGTCGATCCTACATAACCAGTTCATTTGAATAGGAAGGGAGAAGTCATATGCTTAAACGATTTTTTGAGTATTACCGTCCTTATCGGACGTTATTTATCATTGATTTTACTTGCGCTATACTAGCTGCACTGCTGGAGTTGGCTTTTCCGCTTGCTGTTAATCGGGTGGTTGATGATTTGCTACCCAGCGGAAACTGGAAATGGATTTTATTTGCCTGTCTGGCTCTACTTGCGATTTATGTTGTAAGTGCCGGATTGAATTACGTCGTTACGTATTGGGGACACAAGCTGGGAATTAACATTGAATCGGACATGCGCAAAAAGCTGTTTGATCGCGTACAAAAGCAATCCTTTCGCTTTTTTGATAATAACAAAACAGGCCATCTGGTCTCCCGTATGACCAACGATCTGATGGATATCGGAGAAATTGCCCACCATGGACCTGAGGATTTGTTCATCGCGCTGATGACTCTGGGCGGGGCTTTCGGTATTATGCTCAGTATTAACTGGAAGCTGGCTGTGCTGACATTTATTATCGTTCCACTAATGATTTACCTGTCATTGTATTTTAGTCGCAAAATGAATGCTGCTTTCCATCGTATGTTTTCTGATATTGCAGATTACAACGCCCGGATTGAAAATAACGTTAGCGGTATTCGCGTTGTTCAAGCGTTCTCCAACGAAGCCCATGAAATGGAGCGTTTTGCTGAAAATAATGGACGGTTTCGTAAAACAAAGCTGATTGCTTATCGCATTATGGCGTGGAATTCTTCAATTAGCTTTATTCTGATGAAACTGGTCTCATTGTTTGTGCTTGTATGCGGAACATGGTTTGTTATTGAGGGACAGATGTCATATGGGGAATTTATCGCATTTGTAATGCTGTCCAATGTATTCCTCGCACCCATCAAACAAATTAATTCTGTCATTGAAACGTATCCCAAAGGAATTGCCGGTTTCCGACGTTACCTGGACTTGTTGGAAAGTGAATCCGACGTAGAGGATCTGCCAGGCGCGAAGACCGTTAAGCATCTCAAGGGAGATATTCAATTTGAAGGTGTAACGTTTGGCTATGAAAATAAAGACAAGGTCTTGCATAGAGTGGACCTATCCATACATGCGGGAGAAACCGTAGCTCTTGTAGGCCCTTCAGGTGCAGGCAAAACGACACTTTGCAGCTTGCTGCCTCGCTTCTATGATGTCGAGGAAGGCAGTATTACGATTGATGGTATGGATATCCGCGAAATGAAGCTGGATTCGCTGCGATCCATGATTGGTATCGTACAGCAGGATGTATTCCTCTTTGATGGATCGATTCGTGAGAATATCGCTTACGGCAAACTTGATGCTTCAGAAAATGAAATTTGGGATGCTGCTCGTCGAGCTCAGATTGAAGAACTTGTTCGATCCTACCCAGAGGGTCTGGATACGATGATCGGTGAGCGAGGCGTAAAGCTGTCCGGTGGTCAAAAGCAACGTTTATCAATTGCCCGGATGTTTCTGAAAAATCCGCCAATTCTTATTTTGGATGAAGCTACATCAGCATTGGATACAGAGACAGAAGCTGCAATTCAGCAGGCCTTGACAGAGCTATCACAGGGTCGCACGACACTCGTGATTGCACATCGTCTGGCAACGATCAAAAATGCTGATCGTATTATTGTAGTTGCAGATCAAGGGATTGCCGAGCAAGGAAAACATGAAGAATTAATGGCCGTAAAAGGTGCATATAGCCGCCTGCACCAAGCTCAATATGGAACGTAAGAGTCAACTGCAACATCGTAAATAGAGAGAGGAATGAATGATTTTGACAAAGAAAATGTGGATGGTGACGATGCTTTTTTTGTCAGTCATTGTTTTTCTTAGCGCCTGTGGTGGAAGGGGAAATCAGCCAGACGAAAAGCAGAATCAAGCTTCTGGTGAATCAAAGTCAGCTGCAACGAAAACAGTCAAGACAATTCATGGAGATATTAAGATTCCGGTTCACCCTCAGCGGATTGTAGTAGATATGTACCAGAATGATTTATTAGCACTAGGAATTAAACCTGTGGGAAGTGTTAAGTATTATCTGGATAATCCGTTTTCGAAGGATCTTGTACAAGGCATTGAAAGCATTGGAGACCGTGGCAGTGTATCTATTGAAAAAGTATTGGCTTTACAGCCGGATATGATTCTGATTGGTTCTAAAGATACTTCTGAATATGAAAAATATAATAAAATTGCTCCGTCTATAGTCATTCCTTATGGAACGTACAAGAATGTACATGAAGAACTGACAGCTTTTGGTGAGCTACTGGGAAAAGAGCAGGAAGCAAAACGTGGCTTGCCCAATATGATCAGCGATTGCAAGCTGCACGTGACAAATTAAAACGAATTGTTCAAGCCGGGGATACTTTCACGGTAATGGAAGCCACGGAAAAAGAATACTATGTATACGGTGATAATTTCGGCAGAGGCGGACAGGCGGTTTATAGAGGATTGAATTTGACACCTCCACCACAAGTCCAAAAAGAACTATTAGGCGAGACGCAATGGAAGTCAATTTCCAAGGAAGTTATTAATCAATATGCTGGCTCTTATATTTTCCTGACGGTTAATAAGGATTTGAGCGGTTATGAAGGAGACAGCATATGGAAATCACTGAGTGCGGTCCGGAATGGGAAGGTTTTTGAGCTTCAGGAGGATCGATACTGGTACTTCGATCCTCGCTATTGCGGGGCAAGCTGAAGAATTGGCAGATATGATCGTCCAGCGGAATAAAGAGAACGTCTCACAGAAGTAGTTGTTTCGGTAATGTTGGCAGCCCTTTGGTATTTTTGCCAGAGGGCTTTATTTTTCACAAACAGCTGAACATAAGAAAATCGTCGAAATTTTGCTATTGAAGCTGTTGCCGCATTAATTTACAATAGTAAAGATTGCATGATAATAATTCTCATTATCAAATATTATCTTCACTACAGGTTTTCGTGATAGCCTACATACTATTTAACAGTAAGGGTGAACCATAGTTATGAAATTATCAGAATCTTCGGATAGCTCTGCTCAAAGCAATCGTAATCAGCCGCCGACTCAATTTCACTCGCGGCCATGGGCGGCTTCGCTTATCCTGACAGCCGGATTAGCACTGTTAGCATTCGGTATCGCTCTGTCTTTATCATTTGGTGCAGCCTCAATCAAACTGGAGGAGGTCTGGAACGCCGTCTTTCATTTTAATCCTGAGCTGCAAAACCATCAAATTATATGGGAAATCCGTCTACCTCGGATTCTGGGTGGTGTGTTAATCGGAGTTTGTTTCGCCGTAGCAGGGGCCATTATGCAGGGGATGACCCGCAATCCGCTTGCGGACTCTGGCTTGCTTGGGCTGAATTCGGGCGCCAGCTTGACGATGGCGATTTGCTTTGCTCTTTTTCCGGGTACTTCCTTTTTGCAGTTAATGTTGTATTCTTTTGTGGGTGCAGCCTTGGCGGTTATGTTGGTCTATGGTACAAGCGCTATATCCAAATCAGGTATTACGCCAGTTCGCCTTGTATTGGCGGGTGCAGCTGTCACGGCATTGCTGTCTGCCTTAGGAGATACGATCAGTTTATACTTTAATGTTGGACAGGATTTGGCCTTTTGGTATGCTGGAGGACTTAGTGGGACCAAGTGGGTTCAGCTAGGCATTGTCGTTCCATGGGTTGTGGCAGCTTTTATCGGTGCCCTCATGTTATCACGCTCCATTACGTTACTTAGTCTAGGAGACGAAATTGCGTTGAGCCTTGGTCAGCGAACTGGGATGGTAAAGGTCGCCGGTATGATTCTCGTATTAATCCTGGCGGGTGTTGCGGTATCGTTGGTTGGTTCTATAGGGTTCGTAGGGTTGATTATTCCCCATATCACGCGCAAACTGGTTGGGGTCGATTATCGCTGGATTATTCCTTGTTCGGCTATTATGGGAGCTTTACTGATCGTGTTTGCCGATCTGGCGGCCCGTATGATTAATGCACCTGAGGAAACACCAGTGGGTGTACTTATTGCCTTAATTGGTGTTCCATTCTTCCTTTACCTAGCACGTAAAGAAAGGAGGGCACTGTAAGATGAGTAACGTTACGAATGGGGCTATTGCCAAAGCAAGTCACCGTAAAAAAATCCATGATTGGATGGTTGTTATCATTTTGCTTGTATTGCTCATTGCTGCATTCACTGTGAGCGCGAACACGGGAACGATCCGACTTTCGCCAATGGAGCTTTTTAGAACCTTGTTCGGACAAGGGACTCCACAGCAGGAATTAATTCTCTTTGAATTTCGGTTACCGCGAATGATTATTGCCATTCTGATCGGTGCAGGTTTGGCTGTTTCCGGTTGTATTATGCAGGGGGTATCACGCAACAGTCTAGCAGACCCTGGTATTCTGGGGATTAATGCAGGCGCCGGGCTGATGGTGATGTTGTTTGTACTACTTTTCCCATCTATGCAAACTATGAATTCATTATTTTTACTACCCGCTCTTGCACTAATTGGATCGGGAGCGACTGCTATTCTGATCTATGCTCTTTCTTACAAAAAAGGCGAAGGCATTTCTCCGACAAGGCTATTGCTGAGCGGAATTGGGGTAGCGGCGGGCATCAGTGCTGCCATGATCATTATGACTCTTAAGTTGACACCTGAAAGCTACACGTTTGTAGCTAATTGGTTAGCAGGAAGCATATGGGGTTCAAACTGGAAATTCGTAATGGCTCTGCTGCCTTGGATAATTGTATTGCTTCCCTTCGCATACTATAAAGCAAACGTAATGAATGTGCTTAATTTGGGGGATCAGACGGCATCCGGGTTAGGTACACCTATCGAAAAGGAACGCATTCTTCTCCTCGCGGCTGCAGTTGGACTAGCCAGTTCAAGTGTGTCGGTTAGTGGCGGGATCGGTTTTGTCGGTTTGGTAGCTCCACATTTGGCAAGAAAGCTAGTGGGTCCGAAGCATAAAATGCTGCTGGTAACCTGTGCTTTAGTCGGAGCACTCCTGGTACTTGTAGCGGATACGATCACACGAGCCTTACCTTTACAGAAAGAAATTCCGACAGGATTAATTGTTGCCATCATAGGTGCGCCATACTTCTTATATCTTTTGAGTCGCTCAAAAGGATAACATAAAAAATAACCTTCAACACCACTAAAGAAGTGGAGCTGAAGGTTATTTTTTGTTTGATGTAGCAGCCTTTCATCTCAACGGGAAGTATTCAAGGCATGAGAGGTTTGATGCAGCTCTCTGATCATTTTATGCAACGTGTAATTTTCCTGCCGTGTCACGCCGTGTTGATTTTCCTGAACCAGCAACTGATGGATGTTTCGTTTTAAAATCTCACTTCGACGTTCCAGCATTTCGGTACTCATAAGTAAATGAACACTCCCTTTGTCATGAATAAATCTACATTTTAGAAATAAGCATAGACTGAATATAAGGTTGCCTTTCGACTTCTTTAAGTATATCGTGCTGGATGATCAAGGGAAAACAGAATGAGATAGCAAAATACTTATCCTCATCATCCATACCGCGTCGACAGCTGCTCACCCCCTGAGTTCTTAGATATACTTCCTTATGCTGGCGATAACAGGAGATTAGGGACATTAGCTTCATGTTTATGCAATCACTTATCAGTTTGCTGGAAGCTATGGAGAGGAGCAACGAGAACAGCAAAGGTTATTCAATGCAATCTTTGTTTATTCCATATCAGCGATCTCAGGTGACCAAATTTTGCAGCCCTAAATGTCGAAGTCGTTACAACTACCTAATGAAAAGAAAAAAATAAGAGGCTATAACATTTATCATTATTTGTACTGTGGATATACCGGCTGAACGGCTACCTGCTCAGGATTATGACCGAAGAACAATAGGTTCGGCTTAACCTCCTGCACAATCTGCTGAACGCGGGCGATTGACTGGCGTGCCTGTTCACGGTCAAAGCCGTCAAACGGCACGTCGTTTGCGTAATTCTCCTGCGTGTAGGCAACATCAATCGTCAGCATGACCGGACCCGATTCCTTTGTTGTGACCAGCGCGGACTGATGACCCGGCGAATGACCCGGAGTATAGAGCAGTTGCAAGCCCGGAACCAGCTCATGGTCCCCTTGGAGCAGTCGGTAATTCAAGTTCGTCTGCACGCATTCCGGCGGCGCATACTCCAGATTACCGATCGCAGCGTCTGCTTCGGTCTGCTGCACATAAATCGGTGTCTTCGGAAAATGCGGATTGCCTCCGGCATGATCCATATGCATATGAGAGATTACGATGGCATGGATATCGTCTGGTTGATAGCCAATCCGATCCAGTACAGCTACGATACTATCATCGGCTGACATATGGGGAATGAAGCGCCCTTCAAACGGTGTATTTTTAAAATAATCTGGATTGTTGATAAACGAATCCGGCATACCGGTGTCAATGAGAATCGGACCGTGATCTGTCTCCAACAGATACGACCAGATTTGCAGGCGCACCAGTTCACCAGGCTGTGCATGATGGTTGAGTGAGGAGCGATCAATATCAAGCTGACCGACCGGTAACCAGTACAATTTGTTAATCATACATTCATCCTCCGCTCTTAGTTTACATAATAATTATTATGTAATAATAAACGGGATTACAGCTGGCAGAAAGTGATGCTTGTATTACATTGTAAGATGGGGTGATGGAGCCTCATGCTTTCGCTGTAATCCCGTACTTTCAAAAATTAATTTCTAATAGTTTAAATGATAGGGCATGTAGGCGTCCAGCAGGAATCTGCCGTCACAAAGGCCAGTACGTGCTGATGTATAATCGGATGAGCAAAAAAGGGTAAGTACATAGGCTGGACAAGAGGGACACGCTTTATTTATACTTAAAAAGTGCTCAAAAAAACTGCGTATAATATAAATTATACGCAGTTTAGATTTAAAACGACTTTTATATGCTCTCCTGCATAAGATGTCGATTGGATTGTCGATAAAAATCAGACGAAGATGATCGTTTTACAGCATATTTTGGAATTTGAACTGAATGGAGGCAAGCGGGATGAAAAAAGATTTGCGACATATGGAGCTAGATACGACAGAAGAAATTGATGAAGTGTATACTGAAGAGCTGGAAGCTTTTTTGATTTGGATGAAGGATGCGGGGTATACGATACATACGCAAAAAAATTACACAGGGGATGTAAAA
Organism: Paenibacillus polymyxa M1; assembly: GCF_000237325.1. Classification (NCBI taxonomy): domain Bacteria; kingdom Bacillati; phylum Bacillota; class Bacilli; order Caryophanales; family Paenibacillaceae; genus Paenibacillus; species Paenibacillus polymyxa. Next base: position 3,009,057 of record NC_017542.1, on the reverse strand, counting down.
CAGTTTTTACGTACATTGCGTGATAAACCACTTGACCAGGTGAAAAAGATTCATGTGATGTCGTATTTGTCTAAAGCGCGGGAAGGAGGCGCCGGAGATAGTACGCGGAACCGGAAGCATGCAGCGGTGAACAGTTTTTTTAGAGCATTACAAGAATTTGAGTTATGCAGCACGAATCCGGCTGCGGGAATCAAAAAAGCAAAGACTGAAAAGAATCGTATGCCTGTCTATCTGGATGAGAAGGATATTCAGCCGTTTTTGCTTGCGGTGGAAGGTAAGTATGCAAATCGTAATATGGCTATCTTTCTACTTATGGTTTACATGGGATTACGGGTGGGGGAGATTCATTCTTTGAATGTCTCAGATTACAGCCGAGAAAGACGCACCTTAGATGTGTTCGGTAAAGGACGTAAGTGGCGCACCCTGCCAGTGCCAGCGGCTGTATGTGATTTTGTAGAGCATGCATTGGAGGAAAGATTGACGCCGTGGAGAGGTAAGGAAGACGCGATGTTCATATCCCAAAAAGGTCGCCGTCTGGCCGTGCGCTCTATCCAACAGATTGCTACAGAAACGTTCGAACGATTCCAGCAAGATAAGGGCTTAGAGCGTCGGGAGGCTTATTCCAGCCATAAGCTAAGACATACATTTGCCACGATGCTATTGCGCAAGGGAGCAGATCTGCGTACAGTACAGGAGCTGCTGGGGCATTCATCCATCCAGACCACCACTGTATATACACATGTCACTGATCGGGAAAAGGAAAAAGCGATGGATAAGCTGGATATTCAGATACCCATAACGGGATTGTAATTATATTCCACGATTATATTATATAGTTTATCTAGAGTTAGTTTACATAATTATTATTACGTAAACCGGATAGAAAATAATTGAACCTGACTTGTAAATTAAATCCATGATACTATGTTCTTAATATTATGAACTTGTAATCTTTATCATAAGCTTTGTCTTGATTTTTACAGCTTTGTTTATTTAATGCCCAGCATACTCTGGTCTTGACAAAGGTAATATTTTGCTACAAAATTAGTGGGACTACTTCGTAAAGCATCTTTATAAAGTGATCCCACTAATTTTGTAAAAGAAGGAGCACCGATATGGAAAAAGCTAATACAAATTTAATTAAAGAAATAAATTTGAATCTGGTTCGCAAAGTATTAAAGCAGATCAGCAAGGCCACAAAGCCCCAACTGGCCGCATTGACTGATTTAAGTGTGGTGACTATCAATACGCTTATGCAGGAATTGCTTAATAATGGAGAGATTTTTGAAGATGAGATTGTGCCTTCCAACGGTGGTAGACATGCCTTAACCTATCGTTTTAATTATGAGTATAGTCTGGCACTGATTATACATATTAATGAAAAACAAGGAACGGATGTAGTATCAACCACGGTCGTTAATTTAAACGAGGACGCTCTCATGAAAGAAGAACACCCCTTTCAAATTTTTGATGATGCACAATTTTATTCCACGATTCAAGGCATCATTTCACTTTATCCTTCTATTAAGGTTATTGGTATTGGAATCCCGGGACAATCGGTTGATGGAGAGATTACAGTCAGCAGTCATGAAAGGTTGAATGGAATCCGGTTAGCAGAGGATGTGCAGAGCAAATTTGGTTTGCCCGTTATGGTGGAGAATGATGTAAATGCCGCTGTGTGTGGATACGTTTACAGAGAACAGTTAGATGAAGATCAATGTGTGCTAGCTATCTATTTTCCTGAAAATTCTCCACCAGGGATGGGGATTTATTTACGCAATGGAGTTTTAAAGGGCAAACATGGATTGGCTGGTGAAATCAAATTCCTCCCGTCTATAGTGTGGGATGAAAGCAAGGGAAGAGAAGTTTTTTTCAATAGTATATGTGAAATAATTCAAACATTACAATCTATATTTGATCCTGATCAAATTGTAGTCTATAGAGAGAATATAGAAGAAGACTCTTTCTTTCGTTTTTTGGAAACCTACAAAGCTAAGCATGAGATGCCTTTGTATCCTGACATTGTTCTCTCCGATTTATTTTATGAGGATTTTAAAACAGGGTTGAGAGAGTTAACCCTAAAAGAATTAGAACGTCCTATTATTGTTTTTAGATAATGACATCTATCGTTTGAGCAGAGGAGGAGAAACATGATGGCAACCTGGTTTCTGATTATTATTTATCTAGCGTTTATTAGCTTGGGAATCCCGGATTCCCTGTTTGGGGCAGCATGGCCTGTGATGTGGCCGGAACTCGGGGCTGATTTTGGGTCAGCCGGAATAGTATCCATGGTCGTTGCAGGCGGAACCATTGTATCAAGTCTAGCCAGTGGAACTATCATTGAAAAAATAGGTACAGGCAAGATTACTCTAATGAGCTGCTTTTTGACTGCAGGAGCTTTACTCGGGTTTTCTTTTGCACCTTCATTGTTCTGGCTCGTACTCTTAGCAATTCCTCTTGGCCTCGGCGGGGGAGCTGTAGATGCAGCACTCAATCAATATGTGGCTACTCATTATAAGGCACATCATATGAGCTGGCTGCATTGTTTTTGGGGTGTTGGAGCTACGATGGGACCAATCATTATGTCTTTCTACATTTCGAACTACAATTCATGGAGAAGTGGCTATACAGCCGTATCCATGATTCAGTGGGGACTTGTTATTATTTTGCTTATTACACTGCCATTATGGAAACGTGTAAACGCGATACAAGATTCGATTATTTCTGAAGCTCAATCAGACTACTCACAGATGGATCACAATATAGCACAAGTTGAGAACACACCCAAACAAAATCTAATTCGAATGAAAGGAGTTAAGAACACGCTCGTTGCTTTTTTGTTTTATTGTGGTGTAGAGGCAACGGTAGGTTTATGGGGAGCCAGCTTTTTGGTAGGGGCTAGAAACATCCCAGCTGAAACTGCTGCTGGTTGGGTATCTTTGTACTACGGTGGAATCACGGTAGGCAGGCTGATTACGGGGTTTGTAACTTTAAAAATAAATAATCGTATCCTAATCCGGATTGGCCAACTTACTGCTGTTGCAGGTGGACTCATTTTGCTATTTCCGTTGCCTGTTGCCTTTTTATTGCCCGGTTTTATCCTTATTGGATTAGGGCTTGCACCGATTTATCCTGGACTTCTTCATGAAACGCCAACACGGTTCGGTAAGGAAAACTCCGCCAAACTCATGGGTTATCAGATGGCAGTTGCTTATACAGGCACAACATTACTCCCGCCCATTGTTGGGCTGATAGCATCTCAGGTAAGTATTCATTTTTTTCCGGTTGCAGTCCTTGTTTTCCTTCTTTTTATGCTACTCAGTTCAGAACAAGTGAATCGTATACTGAGAAAGAGAATTTTGAAGGGTTAAGACAAATTACAACTTGACTTGAAACGCGTTTCATCAGCTAAAGTAAATGTATACCCTAAAAGAGAAAGGAGAGCACTCTATGATCTCACTTATTTTTTTATGTTTAGTTATATGGTGTGGTACTTACTGGTGCTTAGCATTATCAAGACAGCCTATGGATGTAAAACCTTACCGCTCCATCGATGATTTTTTTGAGTAGTTTTATAATCACTTAATAAAGGTGCTTTTTTTACTCTCTTTATTAACATCTTTAATTAAATCTTTTATGAAGTGGACTGGAACTGTATCGAGCTGTTTAAATGGATTAGATGTTGTATAAAAGTTGCAGATACGACAGAAGGGAGTGCGACAATGTGGGGATTGAAGGAGTCTTATGCGTTACCGTTTTATGCATTACGTATTTCATAATCAGTAGTTTGGCTCATTCTTCTTTTGTTCAAAAGCTTGCAGCACGTAAGTTTGAGAATTTTAATAGAGACTTTGATGTTGATCCCTGGAATGAACATAAAAAACCGTAAGTATGAACTGACAATAAGTGTATCAAACAACTAAGGGAGGCTTATTTATGTTTAAACTGGTAGTAAGTGATTTGGATGGTACTTTTCTGAACAATAGTGGCACGTTTGATATTGAATTATTCAATCAAGTGTATGAAGAAATGCAAGAAAATAATATCTCCTTTGTTGCTTGTACAGGTAAGCAATGTGAAAGAGTAGAAGAATTGTTTGGTGAACATGGAAAAGGGATCTGGATTTTAGGGGACAGCGCGACTCGCATTAAAAAGGATGGAGTCGTTGTAAAAGAGTTTACAATTGAACGTAATTTAGCATTACAAGCGATCAATCAAATTGAAGCTTTTGCTAAGGATTTTATTATCATAGCATGTACAACAGAAGGAGCTTATGTTCACTCTCATATTCAAGAAGAATATTACAAAATTGTGAAGGGCTCCTACAAGGAAGTGCTAAAGATTGATTCATTTGATCAAATAAACAGCAACTTTCTTAAAATAACGGTTTACGATCCATCCGGGAGAAGTTCCTTATTAAGAAAACATGTTGAAAAAACGCTGCTAGATCAAATTTATATTGTCGATTCTGAAGCAAATTGGCTGGATATTACAGCCCTTCATACTCATAAAGGGGAGACGGTAAGAAAACTTCAAGAGATATTGGGCGTTACTATGGATGAAACCATGTCTTTTGGAGATGGTGAAAATGATGTGGAGCTTATGAGTATTGCCAAATACAGTTTTGCTGTAAAAAATGCTTGTGAGAATACTAAAAATGCAGCAAGTTTTATTACCAAATCCAATGAAGAAAACGGTGTATTGTTAACGATAAAGAAAATGATGGATTTACAAAAGCACTAATATTAATTATCGTTTATGAAGATAGACCTCCAGATTCCACACTACCGAATGAAGGGACTATACGCAGCATGAAAAATAAAATACTGGTTTTTGATATTGGCGGCTCTTTTATTAAATTCAGTTTATATTCTCAAGGTGAATTTATGACAAAGGGCAAAGTTGCTACACCGTTAGATTCACTAGAGAATCTGCTTATAGCTTTGAAGCAAATTCACAGTCAGTTTATAGATGAATGTGAAGGTATAGCCGTCAGCATGCCAGGTATTGTGGACTCGATCACTGGTCATATGGTGCATGGGGGTTCATTAAGGTATATAAACGATATCAATATGATTGAAGTTTTTAAGAAAGCGTTCCATTTACCCGTAGCCATTGAAAATGATGGAAAGTGTGCTGCTCTTGGAGAAGTATGGCGCGGCTCACTACAGGGGATCGCTGATGGTGTTGTTTTGGTTGTTGGAACAGGGATGGGCGGTGGAATCATCTCTCAAGGTAAATTGCTGAAAGGCCATCATTTATCGGCTGGGGAATTCTCCTTCATCAGAACTAACAACGAGCATGCAGACAATGTGGATTATCTGCTTGGTATGCAGGGTAGTAGTTCTGTTTTAGCTAAAACGGTTGCCAAGGCTAAAGGACTTCCAGCAGATTCTATTACAGGTGAAAAAGTATTCAAGCTCATTGAAGAAGGTGATCACACGGTACAAAAGATTTTTCGAGAATACTGTAGGAACATCGCAACACAAATTATTAACCTACAAGCAATTCTTGACCCTGAAAAGTTTGTGATTGGGGGAGGCATATCTGCCAATCCTTTGCTGGTTGTTACTATTAAGGAAGAGCTAGAGAAGCTTTATTTGCATTCAATCTTAAATTTTGTGCGTGCAGATATTGAGCAAAGTAAATTAGGCAATGAAGCGAATTTGATAGGTGCTATATACAACTACATGCAATCACACCATCTTGAAGTATGAGATAAAATAAAAGCAAAAGAGCGTGTCTTTAAGCTTAAGACATGCTCTTTTGTATTCATCTAGTTTACATAATAAATATTATGTTTATTTGTTGCGTATAACATTCCGAAGCAACTTATTTTTCAATGAAGAATATGCACGTACGCTTACTTTTCATTTTCCGGAGGAGATTCAATGATTAGCCCCTGAACATGCTTGCGCGCTAGAAGCTTTCGTTTTTTTCGATTTTCCTTTGTTTCTAAAACAATATCCAAATCATAATCGTCTGGGTACAATTCTGTTGCTGCGATGTGAAGAACGAGCCTCTTTTTGTTTATGATCAGCTTTTGTCCTTGAATCAAAACTCCAACATTGCCTCGTTCATCCTCCGTTTTGCAAACAATACCAGTTCGATCTAGGTAGCCGACATAAACACTATCTCCAAGAGCAAACGACCTGGTTATGAGTGGGTTCTCTTGTTTTTCCTGTTTTGCGACTGTATGGTCTGTAGATGCTTTTTTAGAGGCAGGTTTACATACATCATCAGGCCTTTTATCGTCAAAAGAAGGGGGAATAACCAAAGACTTCTGTGTATTCTGAGACGTTCTTCCAGCAGAAATGGCCTCCGAACGTTCGATAATGCGAGTCCACATGCCTAGCTTCAAAGCAATTGCATATGCATAGCTTTCCCCAGCCTCACCGATGCGAAGTCGGTACAAGGGTTGCAACGTTTCGGTATCAAACTCCATACGAGCATTTTGAAATCCCGGTGTGTTTTCAGCAAAATGCTTGATTTCGCTAAAGTGGGTGGTAGCCACTACTGTCGTCCGTCGACGATGAAATTCTTCCAGCAGTGCGATAGATAGGCCTACGCCTTCTCCCGGATCAGTACCAGAAGCCATTTCATCGATCAGGATCAGAGTAGAGCTGCCTGCCGTTTCCAAAATGCCAATCATGTTGCGAATATGTGCAGAAAAGGTGCTCAAAGCATGTTCAATACTTTGGCCATCCCCGATGTCTACCACAATGTCCTCGAATACAGCCATGCGGCTGCCTTGCAAAACAGGTACCAGCAGGCCGGATTGCACCATGAGTGTTAACAGACCGACGCTTTTGAGAGCCATCGTTTTTCCGCCTGTATTCGGTCCGGTAATAATAAGCGAGGAATAACCCTCACCAATTGAGAAATCAAGCGGCACCATAGTATTCGCCATCAATGGGTGACGTGCACCATGGATATCTATAATCCCCTCATCGTTAAGCTCGACAGAAACAGCATCCAGGGTCATGGCGTATTTAGCTTTAGCCAATAAAAAATCCAGTATGCCTACCGTCTCTGTATTAATGCTTAGTTCCCGGTTGTATGACTCAGCCATTGCGGTCAGATCTCCCAGCACTTTCATTTCCTCTTTTGATTCCTCTGCCATGTTTGCGCTTTGTTCGAATTGTAGATTTACGATCTCTGCAGGTTCAACATAGACCGTTTGACCGCTTCCCGATTCATCCAGTACATTGCCTTTCACCTGTTTGCGGAATTCCTTTTTGATCGGAAGTACATAACGGCCATTGCGCTGACTGATCATATTTTCTTGCATGATGGATCGATGACGGCTGGTGAGAGAGTCTAATTTCCTCTTGATACGTTCTTCAGTAACTGCAATTTTTTTGCGAATTTTAGCTAGCTCTTTACTGGCGTTATCCGTCACTCGACCCGAATAAATGCATCTCTCGATTTCGGATAGGAGTGACTCCATACCATACATGGAAGAGGCATAAGCACTGACGGTTGGAGCTGCATCCGCCTTGGCATGCATATATTTCATCAGCTGCATGCAGCTTCTGATGAATTGGGCCAAATGAGAAAAATCACGCTCGCTGAACATATAGCCGGTTCCCAAGAGGTGCAGAATGTGCTCCATTCCTTCCAATGAAGGAACGGGTACGCTAGCTCCGTGGCGAATGAGCTGTAAAGCTTCGCTCGTTTCGTTAAGACGAATTTTGATTGTACGGATATCTGTAATTGGTTGCATGGAAGCGGCATGATGCTTACCCAGGTATGAAAAAGCACATTCAGATACTCTTGTTTTAATCTGATCATATTCCAAACGCAGCATTGTAGTTTCGTTCATGAATAAATCTCTCCTTTAGATGTGTATTGACAGGATTTTTTCAAAACTTTTCTGGAAAACAAAAAAAGGGCGGAGAATGAACAAAACGTTCATTCTCCGCCCTTTAAGGAAGAGGAAATGTATCATCAAATAAGCCTATAATCCAGCATGTGAACTCACCAATTCTGCGTTTTAAACCACAGGCCAACCAACATATCAGTTAATTGGCTTATGAATAGAAAAACGTGTAAAAAGAGTTCACAAAGCTGGAACAAAAAAACCGTGCTGAACACAGCACGGAATAAGGCCTAAATGAAAATAATCCCTAAGGCGATTTATGATATCCGCATGTTCTTAACTAATACCAGGGTAAAAGATCAGCAACAAACAAACTTGTCCCTGAAGGGTACAAGCGCCTGATGGTTTTCCCTGAATATGCAATTGCTTAGTTAAGAACGTTCACCGACATTAAAATCTCTCCCTTAATTGAAGATATATCCATAATATACAATCAGACAGGTGTTGAAGTCAAGGCTGACTTCATCAATTTGATGAAAAAGTGATCATGAGAACAAGGAGTTAACACAATATATATTATGTTAACTAATTTTGATTAAACGATTTATGAAAATGATCCCACTCCAGCAGGAATACAGCATCCATATGAAACAGAGTACTAACATTAAGAAACCACCCTAGTAGCTGGCATATCATATCTCCCAGGGCGGTTTCTTGTGCTCTTATTTAGAATCAACGGATGTGACAGCTTGTACAGGCTGTCTGTCACGAAGCAGCGGTAACAACAACATCGATCCGACTAAAAATAAGCCGGCGCTCACGATATATACGGTGTACAGGGAGGATTCGCGTTTGAGTGTACCGCCGATGCTCATACCGACGACCATCATCCCCGAGAACAGGGGAGAGAGGGCACCACCGACTCGGCCGATAAAAGCAGCTTCGGCATTTTTCATCATCATCGTGTTGATACCGATATGAATGCAAGGATAAAATAGACCGCTAAGTACTTGTAATGCCATTGTCAGCATAATATTGTGCGACCATCCGACTCCAAAGGTTGTCAGTGTGCTGACCAGAAGTCCAGTCGCCAGCAGCAATTGCGGCTGAACTTTTTTAGCAATCCCCATAATCAGACCGCCGCCCAACAGCATAGCCGCTCCGTTCGCCATTAACGGCCATTGTAAAAATTCCTTATCTTGTCCGAGGTTCTCGATAGCGACAAAAACCATTAATGGTTGAATAAGTCCGACTGCCAGCCCAATTATGGTAAATGTTCCTCCAAGCGTGCGAAGTGTACGGTTATTCCATACATAACGTATTCCTTCTTTAAGCTCTTCAATAAAATGAGTTGATCGATCTATCTCAATTGCTTGTTCATCTTGTGGGATACGAGTCAGAACAAGCGCAGAGATGAGAAACAACATTCCTGTTATAGACAATGAAGAGAAAATTCCAAAGTGTTGATAAATAAATGTACCGACGACAGGACCGATAACCATAAATAATGCCATGAGAGACTGAAAAAGAGCCATCACTCCCTGAAGCTGTTCTGGTGCTACATGCTGCTTTAATATCTTCATCGCAGATGGCTGAGAAAATTGAGATAGAATGGCCGAGAAGAAAGTGGATAGCAAGAGCACTTGCCATGACCCGTACCACAATGCGAGCAACACGATAAAAATGGATGCAGCCGACAGCAGATCGCAACTAACCATTGTCCGTTTAGGCCGCCAACGATCCGCAAACGTACCTCCAATGATGGCAAACAGAAAGATAGGCGCAAATTCAGCAACCGAAATGAGCGATACGTATACGGGATCATTATGGGTCAGATCTGTTACATACAACAGTATGGCAAAGTTCCGCACCCAGATGCCCAAATTTAGCAACGCATTGGAGGCGATAATAGTCCTTATATATGGATTTTTAAACAACAACAAACTCTCCTTTCCAGTTTTCAGGGGGTAAAACCCTTAGAGTCTATTTTTTGTTTTTATAAACAAAATTAATATTTGTCTATATAAAAATAGATAATATAATAAATATACTACTATTTAGTCAAATGTTTTTTTGTGATTATGAATGAAGTAGAGCAGGAAAAAGGAAGTGATCAATCATGCTAAAGAATACGGATTAGAATAGAAGGGAATGAGTCACTACATATTTATAAATTGTAAATTATACTCAAACAAAATAGATAAACATAATTAATATTATGTTAACTAATAAGCGTATGTTTATCTATCAGAATCTGAATCCGATGTACCTTTTAAAATCATAGTGATATAATTACGCGTACATGCCTGAAAAGGAGCGTATAGAACGTAAATGAACTTTCAAGTGGACTTTTTATCTTTTTTTGTGATTCAGGTAGACGGGAAAGAAGGACAAGGCGGTAAGTCCTACAAGCATTATGCTACAATGGACGACTATGATTACGACGAGAGTGATGTCAAAAAATTTCTGGACGGGGAATTTGCTCGTATTAGCAAGCGAAAGGTTGAAAAAAATCCCAGCACAGAGCAGGCACCGACCAAAATCGGCCGCTTTATCGTCGAACCGGAACATGAACTGAGCAGTAATCCGAATTTCAATATGTTCGCCCGACTACGTGCAGCAGAGGATAAGGAAGATTTTAAAAATGCATGTGATGATCTGGTGCGGATGTATTTGGATACAAGCGCGGTACGAGGTGGAGCACTGATCATTGTACAGGCTACATTAAATACCCACTCTGACGACCCGTTTATTTTTGTACTCAAATGTGATTTTGAACCTAAAATTGCACGGATTACTGAGAGTAGTCTGGTAAGTGAGGTCGAAATGGCGATTTCAGCCCGTAATATGAAATCCATCATGTATCCTTACATGCTGGAGGAGGGTATGAACGATGAATGGGAGCTTAAAATACATCAGTCTTCGCATGCACGGTATTTTGAAGACTTTTTGAAATTCGTCACTTATGAGCAATCCATGCCGGAAATCGTTAATGAGCATGTCATGGGCTTTGTTCAGAACTATGTAGAAACCAAATGGCCGGATGCATCAAATGAGGAAAGACAGCAGGAAGAGCGCGATCTGGAACTATGGGCAGCCAGCGAAAAACGGGATTTGCAAGGGAAGTGGGAACCCCTTCAGGTCGTAGAGGCTGCGCAGCATATTGTCGAGCTAAAACCGGAAATTGAAGTTCGCTTCAAACTGGATGATACGGCTGTACGTGGGTTGCTATCCGACTTTGGTGCCAAGCTGCATATCACAAAACTTCATGATAGATATGCACTTATTATTGAAGGTGATGCATTTACGTTTGAAAAGGGATTTTCACCGATTGAACTGCTGCAACCAGAATCCTTTGAAACAGTGGCTGAGCGGCTGAAAGAGAAAAGGCAGCATGAAAATGAGGGTGTGGATGGCGATACACCACCTTGGTAATTTGGAACGCATAGCAGGGCGACAAACGAACGAAATTATATTATAAAAAAACGGACCTCACAACGGATGTATCCGCTGTGGAGGTCCGTTTTTGTTTAGCATTTATATTCTTGACTTACTGAATTACATATGCACTTTACTAATTTGATCTTTCAGCTTGTCCGCAGATTGAACGAACCTTGCACGTTCCTCGTCATTGAGCGGAAGATCCAAAATTTCACGTACTCCATTGTGATCCACGATACTTGGAACACCTAAATAAACGTCAGATACACCGTTATAATCTTCCAGCAGGGTGGACACATTAAGTACCGACCCCTCGTCTCCGAGAATAGCGGCTACGATACGGTCAAGAGCCAGCCCGATGGCGTAGGATGTAGCGCCTTTGGCATCTATAATTTCATAGGCAGCATTCTTCGTATTCTCAAAAATTTCATTTTTCGTTCCTTCGTCCAACTCCAGTGGAGTTCCAGCCACGTTGGCTGTGCTCCATACAGGTAACTCAGAGTCACCATGTTCTCCAATAATATGGGCGTGGATGCTTCGTGGATCGATGCCCTTTTGCTTCCCGATCAGATAGCGGAAGCGTGCGCTGTCCAGCAACGTTCCTGATCCAATGACTCTGCTTGAAGGCCAACCACTGCGTTTCCAAGAGATGTAGGAGAGAATGTCCACTGGATTGGTTGCGATCAGCAAAATGCCATGGGTATTGACCTTGACGATATTATCAATAATACTTTCAAAAATTTCGGCATTACGCTTGAGAAGATCAATACGTGTTTCTCCCGGCTTTTGTGAAGCTCCCGCTGCAACAATGATGATATCTGCATTACGGCAGTCTTCATAATCACCCGCCCATACTTTGACACCGCCGAGAAAAGGAAGCCCATGATTCATATCGAGCATTTCCCCCTTCGCCTTTTTGACGTTGACATCAATAAAGACAAGTTCTTGCATGCGTTGGCGCAGCAGCAGGGTGTAGCCGGTTGTTGTGCCAACCGCTCCCATGCCGACAATAGCCACTCTACTTCGTTTGTAAGGTTTTAAGCTCATAAAATCCTCATCTCCTTCTCGGGTTGTATACCTTTTCATTTTGGGATATTACTTAAAAATTTATCTTTCCAATTTAGTGTACCCTATATACTAACCCACCGCAAAGAAATATGACATTTTTCCTTGACTTCAAAGACGAGCTCGCTAATAATTAATCGAATGATAAGAACACGCACTAAAGCGTTGCAGCACCGATATTGACGCATGAAATTATGGAAAGAGGATTAAGAATATGGACTTATTTCGAAAAAAAACAGGACTGCTCTCGCACGAGGAAAGCGGATCTACAGGTCACTTAAAGAGAACAATGGGGCCTTTTGATCTCACCATGCTAGGAGTAGGATGCATCATCGGGACAGGGATTTTTGTTATTACTGGCAAGGCAGCAGCAGAAAATGCAGGTCCCGGCTTGATGCTTTCTTTTGTTATTGCAGGGATTGCCTGCGTATTGGCAGCCTTGTGCTATGCAGAGCTTTCATCTACAGTTCCCGCGGCTGGGAGCGCTTATGCATATAGTTATATTGTTTTTGGAGAAGTTCTGGCCTGGGTACTGGGTTGGGACTTGATTCTGGAATATGGAGTAGCGGCCGCCTCTGTGAGTAGTGGCTGGTCTGCTTACTTTCAAGGCTTGCTGGCCGGATTTGATATACATCTACCGTTAGCTATAACCGCAGCCTTTGATTCGACCAAGGGGACCATTATTGATCTGCCAGCGGTGTGCATCATCATGCTCATCACACTGTTGCTAAGTCTCGGAGCCAAGGAAACGGTCCGATTCAATTTCATTATGGTTTGTGTCAAAGTTGGGGTTGTACTGTTATTCATTGCGATTGGAATCTTTTATGTTAAGCCTGCCAACTGGACACCATTTTTGCCTTATGGATTTTCTGGTGTATTGAGTGCTGCGGCAATCGTATTTTTCGCTTATCTGGGTTTCGATGCTATCTCAACCGCAGCCGAAGAAGTGCGCAATCCGCAGCGGAACATGCCTATTGGCATTATCTCCTCTCTAGCCATCTGTACGATACTGTATATTGCCGTTTCAGTTGTGCTAACAGGAATGGTACCTTATACGCAGTTGGGCGTTAGTGATCCGGTTGCGTTTGCTCTCCGCTTTATTCATCAGGATTTCGTAGCTGGATTAATTTCAGTCGGTGCGATTGCAGGGATGACGACCGTTTTACTGGTTCTGTTGTATGGCCAGACACGATTAATCTTTTCCATGTCACGTGATGGCCTTTTACCCGTTTTTTTATCTAAAATAAATACCAAAACCCAAACACCAATTCGAAGTACATGGCTGGTGGGTAGCATTATCGCATTGGCTAGCGGCTTGTTCCCGTTGCATGCACTGACCAATCTGACGAGTATTGGAACTCTGTTCGCTTTTGCTGTAGTCTCGGTCGGGGTCATCGTTCTGCGCAAGACACGCCCGGATTTGAAAAGAGGGTTTACCGTACCATGGGTTCCGTTGCTTCCGCTACTGAGTGCTTTGGTTTGCATCGGTCTGATGCTTCAGCTTCATATCAGCACCTGGATCGGATTTATCGTGTGGCTACTCCTTGGATTACTGATTTATTTCTTCTATGGATATCACAAAAGTTTGTTGAACCATAAATCCTGAACAATATTAGTATAAAAAAAGCCGGTATCCTTCACTTTTGTGAAGGAGCCGGTTATTTTTGTCATTACGCGAAAAGTGTCACATAGGGGTGTTTATGGTATAATTCTGTTTCAGATAAGCTTTTGGCACGTGATTACCGCATGCCATCGAGGGAGGATTTTGATATGAAACTGCGCTGGCGTGCGCTCTTGGGAGGAGTAATGCTGTTAACGGGTATTTTGCTAACTGCCTGTTCTGCTGAAACCCCAAAAACTGTAACTAAACCTTCGATTGAGGAACCAGATGACCAGGGACAGACGATAACTATTAATCCGCCGGTGACCCCGAAGGCGGGTGATCCAAACGCCAAATATGTTGTACAAACACGAATCGCGGATTTTCATTTAATCGATAACAATAAAGGGTTGGTTTGGGGAGTTACCCATAATGAGCTGCGCCTTTATGATACCCATGATGGTGGGAAAACATGGAATAATATTTCTCCCTCCGAAAATGTTCAATTTCAAGACAAGCTTGAATATGGCAAGGATATCAGTTTCACAGATTCCCGTCACGGTTGGGTTGTCCGTCAAAATCTGGACCAAACAGCAACGGTCATTCTAAGAACGTCAGATGGAGGACAGAGCTGGGATGTATCAGCGCTACCAAGCGGAGACCATGTAAGCTCGATTCAATATGTAAATCCAACTACAGGCTGGATCATGGCTTATATAAAACTGAATGAGCAGGATCAACAAAAAATGTTGTATCACACCACCGACGGAGGAGCCACGTGGAATAAAGTCGCCCAAAGTTCTGGTACGACATCCAACAAGTCAGGCTCAGGTTTACCCGATCAGGGCAGTGTGGCGGGAATGAGCTTTTCTTCCAACAATCAGGGTTTTGTGGCGATTAATGTGGACAGCAGGGTGAAGTTGTATAAAACTTCGAATCTAGGGAAAACGTGGACTCCGGTCGCTAACAGCATGCAGGGTTGCCCTCAGGCTAAGGCAGAAGCTCAGCAGTCTCTTGAAGGTAACAGTTCTTCATATTGGATTCCGGTTCTCTGCTACGGGGATAACGGTACAAAATATAACGGGCTATTTACGAATAATACAGGAACACAATGGAATGATGTGCCATTGGGTCTGAGTAGCAATAATACTTCTATAACTCCTGGGCGTACCTTTCTAAGCGATAAAGAAGGGTGGGTTATAACCGTAAACGGAATGAGCCGTACAATGGATGGAGGAAAGACGTGGACAAGTCTCAGAGGCAACAAGGTGCTGCCTTCGAAGCTAAAAGACTATCCACGATCAGTCAAGCTACGTTTTGCTTCTTCATCGGTAGGTTGGCTGCTTTTGGAACGACTAGACGACAAGAAATCACTGCTGTTAAAAACAACGGACGGTGGTGCAAACTGGAGGATTTTATAATCACGATAAAGGTGATTGCCCTGGGATGTCTTCCCAGGGCGTTTTATTTTTAAAAAATTTAAATTTTATACGACAACATGTGAAAAAAATCACAAACTAACAAATAAGCCACTGTTATACTAAACCTGTAAACAACGATAGGAGTGATAATCATGAGAGCGAATCAGGATCATATGTTAACCCAATACTACCTTCAATTTTGCTACACTTGTCAGGATGCCTACGGTTGCACGACTGAAGAGGACTGCAAGCAATGCGCAGAGCGTTACGCCGAGGAAGAAGATCATGAAGTTCTGGATGAAACACAACGTTATCTCCAGCTTGTACATGTGTAAATCGATGAGCTATTCTGATATCGCCATATCTTGAGCCTCCCGGATTAATCCGTGGAGGCTCTTGGCGTTCTTGAGGGTTACTATCAAATTTGGGCAGCAACATACATATACTGTTATAGAAGGCTTGAGGCAGGTCAGGATGCCCGGTGGTTTCCCTGTGGAATGCCTGGCGGAGAGGAGTGCGGTGCATGGGATTTGAGTCATTATGGATGTTCGATTGGCTGGGTACGGTATTGCCCGTATTTTTCGTAGTTGTGTTGGGTATTGTCGTGTTGTCTGCGGGCAGGGAAGTCATGGAATGGAGCCGGAACAAGCGGCAGCCTGTGTTGACGGTGGGTTCCCGCATTACGGCCAGAAGGACACATCTCCAACAGAGGCGCCAGGAGGAACAAGGCACTCGTACCTATACCTTCTATTATGTAACCTTTGAGGTGGAGAGTGGCGACCGGATGGAGTTCAAAGTATCTGGGGAAGAATATGGTCAATGTGCTGAAGGGGATGAGGGACGGCTTACTTTTCAAGGTACAAGGTATATTGGATTTCAGCGTCTTAATCGCTATAGTTTGGAGCAGGTTAAAATGTAAGATTCAGTCAAAAATATTCATGCTCATTTACAGCCTTCTGCTAGGAGCCAGGGTAGGGGGCTGTGAATGTTTCTTGTACGGCACATTTTGGTACATATATACTAAAACAGAGTAGTTCAGAGGAGGAATAAGTCGTGTCATTTGAAGGACAAGTTGTTATTGTAACAGGAGCAGCGCATGGTATCGGGAAAGAGGTCGCTTTTGCCTACGCTGCTCAGGGTGCCAGAGTCGTGTTTGCTGACTGCAATGAGGAAGAGGGCGCCGCAGCTGCTGCAGCAGTCCGGAACGAGGGTCATCAGGCTATTTTTATCCCTTGTGATGTGCGTAAGGAAGAAGATATTGTAGCGCTGATCCGTGCCACGGAAGAAGAATACGGTACAATTCATACATTGATTAACAATGCAGGCGTGTCCAGATGGAAATCTCCATATGAGTTAACCGTAGCAGAATGGGATGACATTTTGAACACAAACGTACGCAGCTGTTTTATTGCAACAAGAGAAGCAGCTAAGGTAATGAAGCGGAACGCAGAAGGGGGATCAGTGGTTAATATGACCTCTACACGAGCTTTCATGTCAGAGCCGGATACAGAAGCCTACGCGGCATCCAAAGGAGCCATAGCCGCCCTTACACACGCGATGGCCATATCGCTAGGAAAGGATAGGATTCAGGTCAATTGTATTAGTCCAGGATGGATTGAAACCGGGGATTACGAGCAATTGCGTGCTGAAGACCATCAACAGCACCCGGCTGGACGAGTAGGGACCCCTAAAGATATCGCACGAGCCTGTCTGTATTTGACACAACCGGGCAATGATTTTGTAACAGGCACGAATTTGGTGGTCGATGGTGGTATGACGCGTAAGATGGTTTACGAGCCATGATAAAAGCCTAAATAAGTAGTCCCATTCTTGGGGCTATTTTTTTATTTTCTGGACTGTCACTTATTGGGCATTTGTACCATAGGATAGGGTATGTGATTGAGAAGCAAGGAGGGGACGCGATGGCTGTAATCAAGACCAACTCAGGGGATGTGAGGACCCTCGCCCGGCTGATGCGGGCTGAGGCCGAAGGTGAAGGTGAGATGGGAATGCTCATGGTTGGTAATGTCGGTGTGAACCGAATTTTATCCAATTGCCTGGATTTCCAAGGGATACGCCTCATGAATGACATGGTGTTTCAAAGCCCCGGTGGTTTTGAAGCTACTCAGAAGGGGTATTTTTATCAGAAAGCCCGTGATCGGGACATTCGACTTGCCCAGCGTGTAATTAATGGAGAAAAAATACGTCCGGCATCCAATGCATTATGGTTTTTCAGACCGGCTGGTGAATGCCCGGGTACCTGGTATAACCAGACCAATACCGGACGCTTTAAAGCCCACTGCTTTTTTAGCCCGACTGCACAGGACTGTCCTAATGTATATTAGACACCTTTCAGAATGGCTTGAAGAATTAAAGTTAAATTAAAACCATCTTAGGAGGAATTTACATGATTTCACAGCAAGCTTACCGTCCCGTATCTTATGCTTCCGGTAATGGATATCCCGAATGGCCAAGAGGGATGGCTCCAACCGGAACCATGCAACCTATGCAACCTATGCAACCTATGCAACCTATGACTGGCTTTCCACCTCAAGTAAGTAGTGGCAGCCCTATGACACCAACGGGTACAGTGGTGCAGGTTCAGACTCCGCAATACGAGCAATCATACATCGAGAATATTTTACGCTTGAACTTGGGCAAAACGGGAACCTTTTATATGACCTATGAAAATAACCGGGAATGGAATGCTAAAATATTCAAAGGCATTCTAGAAGCAGCAGGTCGGGACCACATTATTATTAGTGATCCGGCGACAGGCAAACGGACCATTCTGCTGATGTTAAACCTGGATTATGCAACTTTTGATGAGCCATTGTTGTACCAATATCCCGGCGTCATCGGGAACCCGGGCGGATCTCCGGTTCGCTGATGCCTTCATATATATGAGTTTACATCCTCTGCCAGACGGCAGGGGATGTATTTTGTTTATATTCTTTCTCAAATATAGTTGCTTTCTTGGTGGTAAGAGGCGAAAATGAGAGCTTTCCGACCTAAATGATAGAGGGATTGATTTTTCTGACATTGCTTGTGGTTTGACTGTATAGAGTATAGTTATATAATTAAATATAAGCTGATAAATGATTTAATCATTTTTGCGGAATATGGCTTAGGGAAGCCGGAAGGGGTGAATGTGTTGGGAAGTTGACGCTGCTTATGATGTGTTATCGTTCTGTCTATGATGAAACTATCCGAAGGAGGTGCGCCTGTCTGCCGTAATGACGGCTGATGGGGAGCATATTGAGTGACCCTTTACCGAGTATGTTTAACTTATTTATTGTTTTTGCATTAGTATTATTGAATGGATTTTTTGTATCTGCGGAATTTGCCATGGTGAAGGTTAGGGGCAGCCGTATAGAAACCTTGGTGGAGGCGGGCAATAAAAAGGCCGTATACGCCGCCAATATGATACACAATTTGGACGCTTATTTGTCTGCTTGCCAATTGGGTATTACCCTAGCATCGTTGGGACTGGGATGGATCGGAGAGCCGGCCATCGCACATTTGATTGAACCTATATTTACTGCCGCTGGCTTGGGGGCGGTATACGTGCACGGTACTGCCGTGGTCATTGCATTTATTGTCATTACGATTCTGCATATTGTATTGGGTGAATTGGCACCCAAAACGATAGCTATTCGTAAATCTGAGACTATTACGCTGTATTCGGCCATGCTGATGACTTGGTTTTACAAGTTGATGTATCCATTTATATGGGCGTTGAATGGAATGGCGAACAGCCTGCTGCGTTTATTTCGTCTGGAGCCGGTATCCGAATACGATGATTCCGCGCATACGGGGGATGAAATACGCATTCTGATGAAAGAAAGCAATAAGAGCGGACTAATTGATAATACGGAATTGGCGCTTGTTGATAATATATTTGATTTTGCCGACACAACCGCCAGGGAAATCATGATTCCACGCACGGAGATGATCTGTTTATACAGTAATGAGTCTACAGAAGAAAATCTCGCGATTGCGACGGAAAGCATGAGAACCCGTTATCCAATCTGCGCCGAAGATAAGGACCATATTATCGGCTTTATCCATATTAAAGATCTTCTACGTGCGAACACGCTGGATACCCGTACGATGATTCGGCCGATTCTTGCTGTTCCTGAATCAACGCAAATTAGTGATCTGCTCAAACGCATGCAGCGTAGCAAGACGCAAATTGCAATTTTGATTGATGAATACGGTGGCACATCGGGTATGGTAACGCTGGAAGATATTATGGAAGAAATCGTCGGTGAAATTCAGGATGAGTTCGACCAAGAACGTCCGAGTTGTGAGCAGATTAATGACGAGGAATTTTCCATTGACGGTATGTTATTAATTGATGAAGTGAACGATCGTTTTGGACTGGATCTTGATCATGAGGATTATGATACAGTAGGAGGCTGGCTGTACTCACATGTAGAGGTTATTCCTCCACAGCCAGGCCAGTCTGTAGTGTTTGAAGGATGTATGTTCATTGTGGAAGAAGTTGAAAACAAGCGGATTTCACGTATTCGGCTAATTAAACAGCCTATCGTCGTGGAGGAAGCAGGAGTCTCATAATGGAATAAATATGGAAAGCGACCTTCAATGATGTGGGGTCGCTTTTTAATTTGCCTTCTTTACATAAAGGATATGAATTGATATGATATTCGTGTTATTGTCAACCTAATTGCATATCAATAGGTTGACAATAGAGCGAATTTCCTTACGCTAAAAATCTCATCTGGTTACATGTTCATTTAAATGAGGGAGGAAGAAATATGAATTTATTCAATAAGGATGTAGATTGGGGCCGATTAGCTGAAAAAGCGATCCATTTCAGCAATCTGACGCTGGAAGAAGGTACGGGGGTACTGGAAGCGGACGATGCAGAAATATTACCGATTATGCAAGCTGCATTTCAGGTGCGGCATCATTTTTACGGAAAAAAAGTAAAGCTCAATATGATCATGAACGCCAAAAGTGGTCTGTGCCCGGAGGATTGTAGTTATTGCTCACAATCCATCGTTTCCACGGCACCTGTCAGCAAGTATAGTATGCTGGACAAGGAATCACTGTTGGCTGGGGCAAGGGAAGCCGTAGCACGAAAAGCAGGGACATATTGCATTGTAGCTTCCGGCAAAGGTCCGACAGATCGGGAGCTGGATCAGGTAATTGATGCTGTACAGGAAATTACTCGTACCATGCCGCTCAAGATTTGCGCTTGCTTGGGGATTCTCAAGGGAGATCAAGCACGGCGATTGGCAGATGCGGGGGTACACCGTTACAATCATAATTTAAATACAAGCAAGGCCAACTATCCCTCGATTACAACCACACATACATATGATCAACGCGTCGAAACTGTGAAAATGGCTCAATCACACGGAATGTCTCCATGCTCTGGCGTTATTATCGGTATGGGGGAGACGAATGAGGAAATCGTTCAAATGGCTTATGCCTTACGAGAGTTGGATGCCGACTCTATTCCGATTAATTTCCTGAACCCAGTCCCCGGAACCCCTTTAGGAGAAGCACAGCGGATCTCGCCGATCCAAGCTTTGAAGGTATTGGCACTGTTCCGGTTCATCTGTCCATCCAAGGAAATACGCGTTGCAGGCGGAAGGGAGTTAAATCTGCGTTCATTACAACCGCTATCCCTTTATGCAGCAAATTCGATTTTTGTAGGAGATTATTTAACGACAGAAGGCCAAGAAGTTACCGCTGATCATCAAATGATAGAAGATCTTGGCTTTGAAATTGAGATGTGTGCTCTTTCAGCCGTATAATAGAGATTGTACAAACATGGAAGGGAGAGTTGAATGATGAGCGAAAAAGTATTTATTAGTCCAGGTAAATATGTGCAAGGGAAAAATGTGATTGATAAAACAGGTGAATATGTTAAGCCTTTAGGTCATACGGCCTTGGTTATTGCGGACAAGCTGGTTTGGGAGATTGCAGCCGATCGGGTGGTCAAAAGTCTAGAACAGGCCGAGATTACGGTGGTAAAGGTTGAGTTTCAAGGAGAAGCATCCAAAAATGAAGTAAACCGTATTGCTGATGAGGGACGAAGCGGCCAGGTCGATATTGTCATTGGTGTAGGTGGCGGTAAAACGTTGGATACCGCCAAAGCCGTTAATGAGCTACTCGATTCCTCAGTTGTGATTGTTCCAACGACCGCCTCTACAGACGCACCCACCAGTGCACTATCTGTTTTGTACACCGATGAGGGTGCATTTGATACGTATTCCTTTTTCAGTAAAAATCCAAGCTTAATCCTGGTTGACACGAAAGTCATATCTCAAGCACCGCCTTTGTTCCTCTCCTCAGGCATTGCGGATGCTATGGCAACGTGGATTGAAACCCGCGCAGTCATTGAAGCTCGTGCTACCACTATGGCTGGTGGTTTGCCAACGTTGGCGGCAGAAGCCATTGCGTCCAAGTGCGAGGAAGTTCTTTTCGATTACGGACTGCAAGCTTATGAATCTGTGAAACGCAAAGTTGTTACACCGGCGCTTGAAGCGGTGGTGGAAGCCAATACGTTGCTAAGTGGTTTGGGTTTTGAAAGCGGTGGCTTGGCAGGCGCACATGCCATTCACAACGGTTTTACCGTACTCGAAGGAGACATTCATCACCTGACGCATGGTCAAAAAGTAGCCTTTGGCACCTTAGTACAGCTTGCCTTGGAAAAAAGACCTTTAACTGAGGTGGAGCGGTATATTGATTTTTACCTAAAACTGGATTTGCCGGTTACGCTGAAAGACATTAAGCTGCAAGAAGCCTCACGAGAGGATTTGTACCGGGTAGCTCAGGCTGCTACCAAAGAAGGCGAAACAGCTCACAATTTACCATTTGCTGTTACAGCGGATGATGTGCTTGATGCAATCTTAGCAGCTGACCAGTATTCAGTTGCCTACAAGGCTAAAATTGGACATTGAAACTAATCCCATACTAATAAAGTAGGTTCAGAGGTCGCTAATAAGCGACCTTTTTCCATTATTTAACTTGCAGCTTATGGTATGATTTTCATGGTACATAATTAGGAAATCCCGGGAGTATATTTACGGCTCCCCTAAATTTTGAAAGGAGTTTAGCGATGGCAAAGTGGAATGTAGAAGATCAAGATACTCAATATACTATTGAGTATAAGCGTGGCTTTAACGGTGGAAAAGTCATTGTGAATGGTAGCGAGCAGAAGGTGAAAAGCCAGAACGCATTTTTAAACTTGATTGATTTTCCAATAAGATTAAAGGAGAAAGCTCTGAATGTTGTAGTCATTGGCAACAAAGCAGATTTAGCTGTGAACGGTATATATCTTGGGTCCAATCAACCTTATGTTCCAGTAAGTAAGGCTCCTGGCTGGAGTTGGGCTTTTGTCGTGGTCAGCTTGGTTATAGGGTGGTTATTTGCAGGCGTCTTTGGTCTATGTTTAGGGATATTAGGTAGTATGTTCTATGTGAAATCATCTTTATCCTTACATCAAACCATTAATCGAAGAGTCGTAAGCTGCTTTATTGTCTTTTTCATCATCAGCATAGTACAAATCGTTTTTGGACTTGCAGCGAACTATTGGATTAATACACTGTGAATATAGGTAACATATCCTAACGGACGAAGCAAGAAGGCTCTCCCGCATAAAGCGGTGAGAGCCTTTTTTGCCGTGTTAGATCGCCCAATTTCCTTTACGGAAGATCGGTTCCTCAGTACCGTCTTCGGTAACGCCGTTAATGTCCATTTCACCTGAACCAATCATAAAGTCGACGTGAGTCAGACTGGAGTTCAGACCGTTGGCAGCCAACTGCTCTTGAGTCATATCTTTACCACCTTTAAGGTTGAATGCATAGGCATTACCGATAGCCAGATGGTTCGAGGCATTTTCATCAAACAATGTATTGTAGAATAAAATATTTTTGTCAGAGATCGGTGACTTGTGAGGCACGAGCGCAACCTCGCCCAGGTAGTGTGAACCTTCGTCCATTTCTACGAGATGCTGGAGAGTCTCCAAGCCGGTTTCGGCCTGTACATCGACAATACGTCCATTTTCAAAGGTCAGTGAGAAGTTGTCGATAATGTTGCCACTGTAGCTGAGTGGCTTGGTGCTGCTGACTTTACCGTTTACTCCCGTTTTAAGTGGAGCAGTAAATACCTCTTCAGTAGGCATGTTGGCTACAAAACTATGTCCCTGTTGGTTGATGCTTTCGGCTGCTACCCACAGATGGTCTTTTGCAAGTTCGATGGTGAGGTCTGTACCTGGAGCCAGATAATGCAGCTTTTTATAGCGTTTGGAGTTTAAAATATCAGCTTTGCTGGAAAGAGTTTTCAAATGCTCATTCCACGCCTCCACAGGGTTGTCCAGATCCACACGTACAGTGCTGAAAATGGCTTCCCACAGTTTATCCATTTGCTCGGAAGCTGGCAGATCAGGGAACACTTTGGCTGCCCATTCTGCTGAAGGATAAGCAATCAGAGACCAGCTGAACTTGTCAGCCATTTGGTATTCACGGTATTGCCGTAATTCATGTGATCGCACACGCTGGGCAGCGGTAATTCTGCTGGACGGAATTCCTTGAAGCAAATCAGGATTCTCGGCAATGACATGGAGTACTGCAGCGCCATTTTCGACTTCTTCAGTCATTTCGGCTGCGTACCATTTGGGAGCAATATTAAAAGTTTCATCAGGAGCTAGTTCATACTGTAATCGGGTAACCGTCTCATCACTCCATTTTACTTTTACCAGCTTGGCTCCGACAGTATACGCTGATTTAACGATAAGTCGTACGAGTTCGGCGGACAAGATTGGCGCATGAACGATAAGTGTCTGCCCAGGTTGGACATTCGCGCCCACTCGAACGGCTAATTCCGCATATTTCTGCAATTTTTGTTGAAAATCTGACATGTAACTTTCCTCCATTTCACGAAAAAGCCTCAAATAGGAATAGGGTAATTCGCACAGTTTTTTTGCAAATTCCACACATAGCTTATATATTGTACAATGTAACGAAAAGGTTCACAAATCAGTTTTGGTACTTTTTAGTGAAAATGAAAGGGCGGTTAAATAAATGACAGAGCAAAATTCTTCTCAGGAATTGAAAGAAGTACATATTCAACAGGCACAAATGACAAGAGATGAGAACGGGGCATATTTAGGTCAAGTGGTATTTGGAGTAGACGGACAGAGTTCTATATATGAAATTACCTTCCACAGTAAAAAGGGAAAGGAGTGGGATTATAGTCTCCATTTTGCTGGAGAGCCGCGCTTGGAGGAAGAAATGCTACAGATGGATAGCTGGATTGAAGAGAATGATGATCTTTTCGACTATTTGCTGGATGCGGCATGGAGTAAATTACCCGAGTAATGTAAACATGGTCTATTTTCGTGACAAGCGGATTATATTTAGCAGTGTCCGCATAATCTGCTGACATGGGGGAAGCCTATAGGTCGAGTATAACAAGAAATTCCATGTGAATAGGAGGGTGAAGCTTTGGCAAATCATCTGTTCACCGAAGGAATGACGGCAAATGAAGAGGCTGCTCCCGATCTCCTGAGCTTACGGACGCTGTTTGTAAATGTGTGTTTTATCGGAGAGCCGGGAAGCCGATCCTGGGTGCTGGTGGATACGGGGATGACAGGATTCACAGACTCGATTATACGCCTGGCTGAGGAACGGTTTACGGGTCCTCCGGTTGCTATTGTGCTTACTCACGGTCATTTTGACCACGTAGGTTCGGTTATTGAGTTGGTACAGCATTGGGGTACGCCTGTCTATGCACACCCTTTGGAACTACCTTATTTGACGGGAATGAAAGATTATCAAAAACCTGACCCTAGTGTGGGGGGAGGTTTGATGTCGGGAATTTCCTTTTTGTACCCCAATGATGCTATAGATCTCGATGATCGCATCACCTCCTTGCCCAAAGATGGCAGTATCCCCGGCGCCCCTGGTTGGAAGTGGCTGCATACACCAGGACATACACCTGGTCATGTATCGCTTTTTCATGAGCAGAGACGCTTAATGGTGGCTGGTGACGCTTTTATCACGGTAAAGCAGGAATCGGCATTGGCTGTGCTTTTACAGGAAAAAGAAATCCACGGACCGCCTGCATATTTTACAACAGATTGGCAAGCTGCACAGCGGTCAGTGAAAATGTTAGCTGGTTTAAAGCCCGCAATTGCAGTTACAGGGCATGGACATTTCATGCAAGGTACCGAGCTGACCGATCAGTTGGAACGGCTGGCTGGGAATTTTGAACACATGGCAGTACCCAAACAGGGACGCTATGTGTAATATGTGTGAAGGACGATGCCTTGCGGGGCATCGTTTTTTTGTGTTGACGTGGAATTTTTTTGCTGGACATGGTATAGTCAAGCCAAAAGCTAAACGCTTTCATTAAACATCGTCATTTCATCAAGGAGGATTTTTGATGACACAACAGCATACTGCAATTGGTGATCTTTATTATGGAATACCGGCGATTCGTCTTAAATTTGGACGATATGAAGCGGTTGCCCTGCCAGGAAACGGCGCAAATCTGATTACTTTTCGTGACAATGAGACGGGATATTCTTTTCTACGTGAGCCGGATGCTGAGAGCATAGAGGCTTTTAAGCAAAGCCCATCCGTTTACGGAATTCCTTTTTTGTTCCCTCCGAATCGGTATGAGGATGGAAAATTCCTGTGGAATGGTGTTACATATGAGCTGCCAATTAATGAAGAGGCTACCCATAACCATTTGCACGGCTTTTTACACACCGTTCGGTGGGAGGTTGAGGACTACGGTTCCGGGGAGCAAGGTAGTTATGTAGTAATGAATCAGCATGTAAGGGAAGGGCATCCTATGTTCCGTTATTTACCCTTCACCTTTACAATGAAGCTGACGTACAGCCTGGACGAATTTGGCCTGCATCAGCGTTATGTGATTCATAACGAGGGGGATCAGCCGATTCCCAACTTGTTTGCCTTTCACACAGCCATTCGGGTACCGTTTGTACCTGATAGCTCGCCTGAGGATTACAAGATTAAGGTTACGATCGGTGAGCGGCGTGAGCTGACAGATCGATTGTTGGCCACTGGGCAGTTCCAACCGTTATCCCCGGAAGAGGAATTGATGAAGACAACAGGAGTTAGCCCTTATTTTGCCTCTATGGATAATCATTATACGGCGGCTCCGCAAAATGGACGTAACTACATGGAACTCACACACAGTAAGACAGGTGCTACCCTTGTATACGATGTAGGCACTGCTTATAAGCATTGGATGATCTGGAACAACAAAGCGAACAAGGAATTTATCTGTCCTGAACCGCAAATGAACATGATCAATGCGCCGAATCGACCAGACTTGCCTGCGGAAGACATCGGGTTAATTGCACTGGCTCCGGGGCATATTTTTGAAACAACCAGCCGTCTGTATTGTGTTACTCCGAATAAAACGAAATCTTAATATGTTCTCTATCCTCATAAGCTTGCATCGTGATGAACGGTGCAAGCTTTTTCGGTTGGTAAGGTCTTATATAAAAGATAATGGGGAAGGAAGGTGAAATAGGTTGCAGAAAAGCAATGTGTCATAGTATGATACGAAACAGGAGATGATCAGATGAATTATGAAATGGTGCCTTTTCAAGCCGTCAAACGCAAGCAAATTGCCGATGAAGTGGCTGAGCAGCTACAACGAAAAATTGCTGCTGGTGAATGGAATGTGGGCACTAGGATTCCAACGGAACCCGAGCTTATGAAGCTATTTGGAGTCGGGCGATCTACAGTTCGTGAGGCGGTTAGCGTACTGGTGCATGCCGGTCTATTAGAGAAAAAGCAAGGACACGGAACCTTTGTCTGCCAACCAACGACTTCTCAAGAACCATTGGATTACCGACTAAGTCGCGCTGAAATTATTGAAGTTTATGAAGTGCGGAGCGTGCTGGAACTGGAGATTGCCAGATTAGCTGCGTTACGTCGTAATGACCAAGATTTACGCTTGATGCGGGAGGCGCTGGACCGTCGAGCTGCGACATTGGCCGCTGGAGATATGAATGGGTACTTGGATGCGGATATCACTTTTCACTTGGCTGTTGCAGCAGCTACAGGCAATAAGGTGCTTACGGACGTCTACCGCAGCTTTGTAGAGGCTATTCGCAAGGCGCTGAGCAATCTGATTACCGATCCAGCAATGCAAAATCATTTTACACTTCAACATGAAAAAATTTATGAAGCGATCTTGGAGCAGGATGGCAAAGCTGCAGAACTGTATAGTATTCAGCATTTGGACGGCACCAAGCTGGAGCTGCAAAAGCATATGGGAAGTTCTTAATTTTTTTAATCTTAAACATCAGATGATCAGATGAATAAAATGATGTTTAAACCTTCTACTTTGAGCATCTCCTAAAATCAAACCAAAGGTGGTATCTGTATGCGAAAAATATGGGTGTTGGACACAACGTTAAGAGATGGAGAACAATCACCAGGAGTTAGCTTAACCAGCACAGAAAAGGTGGAAATAGCTCTTCAGCTTCAAAAATTAGGCGTAGATCGGATTGAGACTGGCTTTCCGGCAACCTCACCTGGTGAGATCGTCAGCATGCAGAAAATTGCCAAACAGGTCACCCAAGCAACACTGGTTGGTTTTGCACGCTCGAAAGAGCAGGATATAGATGCGGTCAGAGAAGCTCTACGGGGCGCGGAGGACGCTTGTCTTCACTTGTTCCTAGCTACCTCACCTATTCATCGCCAGCATAAGCTGCGAATGGATAAAGCGAAGGTATTAGAGACCGCTGCCGCTGCCATTCGTTATGGACGCAAGTATTTTAGCAAGATAGAATTTTCGGCAGAGGATGCCAGTCGTACCGAGTTGGACTTTATTTGTGAAGTTGTAGATATGGCAATTCGCGCTGGGGCGACCGTCGTCAATTTGCCGGATACGGTGGGATATGCCTCGCCAGATCAATTTGGAGAAATGTTTAGAATCGTAAAACAACAAGTACCAGGTATCGAAAAAATACAGCTTAGCACACACTGTCATGATGATCTTGGCATGGCAACAGCCAATACGCTGGCAGCTATCCGTAACGGTGTAGATCAATTTGAAGGTACCATTAATGGCATCGGTGAGCGAGCCGGAAATACACCTATCGAGGAGGTCGCACTGGCCCTTGATACGAGAACCGATCTCTATGGTGCACAAACGAGTCTGATTTTGAAGGAGCTGTATGCCACCAGTCGACTGGTAAGCAAACGTACGGGGATGTCGGTACCAGGAAACAAGGCTATTGTGGGGGCCAATGCATTTGCACATGAGTCCGGTATCCACCAGGACGGAATGCTGAAGGAGCGTACAACGTATGAGATCGTGTCCCCTGAGCGCATTGGTCTGAAGACGAGTAAACTTGTATTAGGCAAGCATTCGGGACGTCATGCGTTTAAGGAAAAGCTGGCGGACATGGGCTTTGATGTTTTGACAGAGGAACAGCTTCAGGATGCGTTCCGCAAATTCAAAGCCTTGGCGGATAAGAAAAAACAGGTGCTGGATGAAGATTTACTCGTCTTGATGGATGAAAGCCGCAATGCCTCGCCTCAAATTTACACGCTAAGTTCCATTCAGGTTTCCTATGGTAATCAGTCGGTCCCAGTCGCCTCCATACGGCTGAATAAGCAAGATGGTACATCGATTGATGAAGTAGCGATGGGTAATGGTTCTGTAGATGCGATTTTCAATGCGATAGACAAGGCCAGTGGGGAAGTGGTGGAATTGGAGGATTACTCCATCCAGTCTGTAACGTACGGCAAAGATGCGTTGGGGGAAGTCCACGCTATTTTGAGGCAAGGTGAATACACAGCACTGGGAAGAGGTACAAGTACAGATATTTTGGAAGCTAGCGCTAAAGCTTATATTGACGCGTTAAACAAGCTACTGGGCAGAAAAGAAGTTCATGCCAAAAGCAACATCACGATTAGCTGAGGCTGGTAATCAAGCTCATAGCTGAATTTTTCTTCTGTCTCTCCTCTGACCCTATTGTAAAAAAAGCGCTTGCAAAATATATGATAACATCTGAAATTTAATGTATAATAGGCAAAGAAGATCACCATATTTTGTCTGAATTACATAGGCCAAGAGGAGGAAATGAGTTGAAATACCGCATTGAAAAGGATACGTTGGGCGAAATCAAAGTACCGGCAGACCGTTTGTGGGGAGCGCAAACACAGCGCAGTAAGGAAAATTTCCCGATTGGTTCGGAGAAAATGCCATTAGAGGTCATTCAGGCGTTCGCGGTGCTCAAAAAGAGTGCGGCGATCAGCAATTATAAGTTGGGTAAGCTATCTCAGGAAAAGCAGGACGCCATTATTTATGCAGCGGACGAAATTTTAGCTGGACGAGTCGATGACCATTTCCCGTTGGTTGTATGGCAGACAGGGAGCGGAACGCAGTCCAATATGAATGTCAATGAAGTGATTGCTCATCTGGGAAGCCAATGGCTTCAAGAACAGGGAAAAGATGCGAAGCTGCATCCGAATGACGATGTGAATATGTCACAAAGCTCAAATGATACGTTTCCTACAGCCCTTCATGTAGCAGGTGTTATTGCCGTCGAGGACCGTTTGTTGCCTGCCATTGATAAGCTGAAAGAGACTTTTCAACAGAAGTCAGAACAATTCAAGGATATCATCAAAATTGGCCGAACCCATTTACAGGATGCGACACCACTAACACTGGGTCAGGAAATCAGCGGCTGGTATGCCATGCTGGATAAAAGCAAACGAATGATCGTCGATACGGTTCAATATATGAAGGAGCTGGCGATTGGCGGAACAGCAGTGGGTACAGGAATTAATGCTCATCCAGAGTTTGGTTCCCGAACCTCTGCGGAAATATCCGGCTTCACTGGTAAAACGTTCACTTCTGCACCTAATAAATTTCATGCACTGACCAGTCACGATGAAGTGGTGGCTGTACATGGAGCAATCAAAGCGTTAGCTGCAGATTTGATGAAAATCGCCAATGATGTTCGCTGGTTGGCTAGTGGTCCACGGAGCGGCTTGGGCGAAATCACGATTCCTGCTAACGAGCCAGGTAGCTCCATTATGCCTGGTAAGGTAAATCCGACCCAGAGTGAAGCACTAACGATGGTCGTTACGCAAGTCATGGGTAATGATGCAGCCATCGGCTTTGCAGCAAGTCAAGGAAATTTCGAACTGAATGTGTTTAAGCCAGTAATCATATACAATTTTTTGCAATCAGTTCATCTGCTGGCTGATTCCATCATTGCTTTTAATGACAACTGTGCCGTCGGCATCGAGCCTGATCTCGCTAAGATTGAGCACAATTTGAATAATTCACTGATGTTGGTGACAGCATTGAATCCACATATCGGCTATGAAAATGCCGCTAAAATCGCCAAACTTGCACATGCGGAAGGACTGTCTCTAAAGGAAGCGGCACTCCGTAGCGGACTGCTGACTGAAGAGCAGTTTGACCAATATGTTGTACCAGCGCATATGATTCATCCTAAAGCCTAAAGCACAACATTTGTCGCAGCTTAACACCTATAAAAATTACAGACCAGCTTATGGAGTGCCGATTTAGCACAGACCATGAGCTGGATTTTTTAATTTTCTCCTATAATTTTTTTTACTTAAGATTAGTATTCTATGTGATTTGAGGGTATATAGTTAGAAGGCGAAAAAATGAACATTTATTTTCAAGATAGGAGAAGCCGTATGGAACAGACAACCGTGATTAATTTGATTGTGCTTTTGCTGTCCGGCTTGCTGCTGGTCGGTGTGCTGACTACCAAATTTTCCAGCCGTTTCGGTATGCCTGCGCTTGTTTTGTTTATTGCCGTAGGCATGGTGCTCAGTCAGTTTATTTATTTTGATAATGCCTTTATCACACAGCTGGTGGGCATTCTTGCGCTCATTGTAATCTTGTTTGAAGGCGGGATGCAGACAAAGTTTGCAGATGTTAAGCCAGTAATTCGACCTGCGTTGTCATTATCAACGTTAGGAGTCATCATTACGACTGTAGTCATTGGCGTCTGCGCCAAGTTTATTTTAGGCGTGAGCTGGATGGAATCCATGCTGTTTGGCGCTATTGTTGGTTCGACGGATGCGGCAGCAGTGTTTTCCGTTTTAGGAGGTAAAAACATCAAAAAGCGAATTACCTCGACGCTTGAAGCGGAATCCGGCAGCAATGACCCGATGGCTGTATTTCTCACAGTAACATTGATTGAGCTGATACATCACCCTGAACAATCCATTTGGATACATATCTTGTTGTTTTTATGGGAAATGGGTTTTGGTTTAGCCGTTGGTTTTGTACTCGGACGCTTAGGTGTATATGCGATTAATAAAATGAATTTTGATTCATCCGGTTTGTATCCTGTGATGGCATTGGCATTTGCGGTATTGACGTATGCGGCGGCATCGTTACTGGAGGCGAGCGGATTGCTGGCGGTTTATGTCATGGCCATTGTATTGGGAAATTCCGACTTAACCTACAAGCGATCCATTATTCATTTTAACAATGGCTTCGCCTGGATGGTGCAGATTATGATGTTTGTCCTGCTCGGCTTGTTGGTCTTTCCCGATCAATTGCTGGGTATCGCGTGGCAAAGCTTGGCGCTTTCCTTCATCCTCATGCTCGTGGCTCGTCCAATAGGCGTGTTCCTAAGCTTGCTTTTTTCCAGGTACTCTGTACGCGAGAAGACACTGTTATCCTGGGCAGGATTGCGGGGGGCGGTACCCATTGTACTAGCAACTTATCCATTACTGGATGAAATGGATGTAGGACCTTTATTTTTTAATGTTGTATTTTTCGTCGTGCTCACTTCTGCGATTATCCAAGGTACTACAATCTCGTGGCTAGCGGTGAAGCTTGGCTTGATGGACCCTAACGAGACATCGTCTCCTTCACTGCTGGAATTAGTTTCTCTGGGAAAAACCACTTCGGAAATCAACCACATTCAGGTACAAAAGGGGATGTCGATAGCGGGCAAGGCGATTCAGGATATACAGCTGCCTGAAGATATCTTATTTACAGCCATTATTCGGGACGAGCAAATTATTGCCCCGAGAGGCACGACCGTGATTGAACCGGGCGATACTTTGTATGTGCTTAGTCCCAAACTCAAGCGACAGCAGATGAAAGAGCTGTTCATGCTGCTCGAACCGGAGGCTGCTCCGTAAATCGGATATCCCCCCTATAGTTACAACCCTTCACATTTATGTGAAGGGCTTTTTGCTGTATTCTTTTTCAGAGTGGATGAATCTGTTAAAAAATTGACACTATCATTCTACAAAATTAGTTTATGATATTGTCGTTAGATGTCGCAGCCTATCGTTACTGATCATTTGATGGGCAATAGTGATGAAATACGATAGAAGTCACCAAACAGGAGAGATGATGAATGAAACCGGAAGTCTTGCCACAGCGTGCAGCAGCTCGCAGGCAGAAAAATAAGAAAAAGAAACGGAAAGGAAAATTTGGTCGCTTTATGCTGCGACTTTTTATTGTATTCCTGTTAGCGGGAATTGGAGGTGGTGCATGGTTGTTTTTAACCCCTTCTGGCAAGGACATGCGCTATTTGGCTGCAGACACGCTGATTACGACTCAGCATCGTCACTGGGCGAAATATTTTATCGGCGAAGCAGAGGCGAAGCAACGAGTGGCTGAATATTCGGCCCGGTTCGAAGAGATGGGTGAAGAGAAGGATAGACATACAATCAACTTGCCTGATCTGATACCTACTAAAGTACAACAAACGCCATTGGTTGAAGTGGAAGAGGTGTCAGGTCGTAACTATCATGGCTATGTTATGACGGTGCATGACCCCACTAAAATTAGGCTCGGGGTTCCTGCTAAAGTCGGCCGGGGAGAACATGTATCTAGCATGGTCGAGCGTTTGGGGGCTGTTGCTGGGGTGAATGGCGGTGGATTCGCTGATCCCAACTGGAACGGGAATGGCTTTAAACCGATTGGTGTTGTCATTTCTCAGGGTCAGATATACTACAACGATATGGGTAAAAATGCCTCTGTTCAAATCGTAGGTATTGATAAACAGGGAAAAATGATAGCCGGCCACTATTCGTTGTCCGAGTTGTCCAAAATGAATGTGCAAGAAGCGGTTACCTTTCAGCCACGCCTAATCGTGAATGGAAAAGGTCTGATTCGCAATGCAAGCGAGGGATGGGGAATTGCTCCCCGAACTGCAATGGGGCAGAGAGCAGACGGGGCAATTATTTTTGTAACCGTCGACGGTCGCCAGCCTGGGTACAGCATCGGTGCCAACTTGTATGATATGCAAAATATTTTACTTAAACATGGAGCGGTTATCGGTGCTAATCTGGATGGAGGTTCGTCAACCGTGCTCGTCAAGGACAACACCATTGTCAACAAGCCTTCCTCTGAATACGGTGAACGGTATTTGCCGACTGCGTTTCTCGTATTTGAGCATCCAGAGACCGTCAGTATCCCGAACATATGGGCAGGGATGAGACCTGGAGACATTGATGCAGCCAAAAAGAGATAGAGCGGGAATGAACAAGTCTATTCAGTGAACGGAGACTAATAATGAAGCTAGATCGAACAGGATTTCAGCGATTGTTTGTCGCCTTGCTGATGCTACCATTACTCTTGACAACAATACACCAAGGAGACGCTGAAGCGGCTAAACAGGAAAGCACAGCACCTCAAGCAACACAGCTAACCGATATTGTTATAGCCGGTCAGCCCTTAAACAACAAAATCA
The DNA here is from genome assembly GCF_000237325.1 of Paenibacillus polymyxa M1. Classification (NCBI taxonomy): domain Bacteria; kingdom Bacillati; phylum Bacillota; class Bacilli; order Caryophanales; family Paenibacillaceae; genus Paenibacillus; species Paenibacillus polymyxa. Next base: position 2,974,972 of record NC_017542.1, on the reverse strand, counting down.
AACCGCTATTGATCGACGGTAAGCTGATGGTACCTCTCAAACCATACGCTGAAGCTGTGGGTGCAAGCTACCATTGGGACGCTAAACAAAAGCAGATTACGCTGCAAAAGTGGGCAGAACCCTTAATTCTTAAAGAGCAATTACGTAAGAACCAGCAGCAGCTGACCTTTAAGGTTGTAGGTAAAGATGTATATGTACCTCTTAGAGATGTGTCGCTTGAATTAGGTTATACGTTGGAGAAGACAAACACACAGATTCAGATCGAGCCACCGATTCACGGTAAACTAAAAGAACAATTGTATGAGGGGATCTCGTAGCAGCACGCGAAGCGTTAATCCACTTAGAAACACGTTCTGTTCATCCTTATATAGAAGTTCACCGTCCCAACACTGAGCTTTTGTCTAGTGTCTACATGTTTCCTCAAGGTGAAGCATTACGGTATTTTACAGTGGACGGGGATGTGCTGAGTCTGGTTGAAGTGAAGGACGATTTTCCGATGGTCACCTATCAAGGGTATGTGGGAGCTCCCTTTGATAAAACATTTACGATGGAATACGATCCGCTGGACCTTTTCTTGGAAAACAAGGCCAAAAATCAGTGGGGAACCTATCCGAAATTTAATAAACCGCTGATCTATGAGTATACTACAGGATGGGGAGACAGCAGCACTACTTTTTATGGGCGTGTTACTATAGATAAAAAAGAAGAACTGCTGGGAATGACTGGTGATCCGGTAACCGTACTCTCAGCCAATGCCAAAAAGATCATGAAAACCTTCAAGCTTCCGTGGGAATCGCGTACAGATACTCAGCAAGCGATGGAATAAGTTAAACAGCTACTACAAAAAAGCGTGTATCGTTGAAGTTAATTTAACTTCCAGGTACACGCTTTTTGCAATGATATGGGGAATTGATATTGTGATGTGCTCAAATCTTGATTAGGCATCATTTTCTGCTTCGAGGAATACGGAGATCAGAATACGAGCGTTGTTTTCTCCTACATTTTTGGCATAGTGGGGGATGGCCGCTCTCCAGCTAAAGGAATCTCCTGCTTCCAGCGTAGCTGAATCCTCGCCCTGCTCCACGTATACTGTGCCCTCCAAAATAAAATGAATCTCATCTCCTGCATGAGCATGCTCTTCTTCTGTAGATGAGCCTGGCGGCATTTCAACGAGCATCATTTTGACGTTACCCTGCCCTCCCAAATGATCAACCTGGAGCTTGTTTTTACCATACAACGTTTTACGGCGCTCGTCCTTGCGAATCACTTGCATTCGTTCCTCTTCTTTAAGAAGCAGAAAAGCGAGAGGTACATTAAGCGCATTAGCGATGCTGTCCAATGTAGCGATGGAAGGGGAGGTTTTATTATTTTCTACTTGACTCATAAACCCTTGAGATAGTCCGGTTCGTTCGCATATTTGCTGGATGGATAAATTTTTACGTTTACGAGCGGCACGAATGTTGCATCCTATACCCATTGAGCGTTCCTCCTTCTGGGAAATATAATGTATACTAATTTATTATTTATCATACCAAATAATTTGTTGACAGACTATAGTTTCTTATGCTAAATTCACATTACAAAATAATTATTACTATTACTAATAATTGAGTTTGATTCACACATATATGTTGCCGTATAGATTCGAACGTTATTATTTTTTTAACTAAATTATTAGTAATATAAATTAATTATTCATATACGCTTGTATGAGTGTAATAAAACAAACAGAATGGAGAGATAACATGAGTTCGGCAAGCAGAAACGTTTCTACAATTATGCGGGTGGCGCTCGGAATTTTGTTTTTGGTACACGGAATTGCTAAATTCCAAATGGGGTTGGGTAATGTAGCAGGCTGGTTTTCCAGCATTGGCGTCCCAGGATTTTTAGGTTATGTCGTTGCGGTGATTGAGTTGGTCGGCGGGATTGCATTAATTCTTGGATTGCTTACTCGCTATGTATCCGGACTTTTAGTTATTGTATTGATCGGTGCCATTTTCACGGCCAAATTGTCCGGTGGGTTGATGGGGAATGGTCAAGGAGCTGGCTATGAGCTGGATATTGCTTTTATTCTGGTAGCTCTTCATCTCGTATTTGCACCGACAACTCGTTTCTCTCTGGATTCTTTGTTCAGTCGTCGTGGGTCAACAGAACAATAATTTCGTTTCATCCTTAGTCCTCCAATCCATGTAGAAAGAGGGAAATCTGATGACAGCACATATTCATGACAACACTAAAATCGGGCAGGTTTCATTAAAAGTTAGTAACTTGGAGCGTTCTATTCAATTTTACACTGAGGTCGTTGGTTTACAGCTTCTGCGTCAAACGGCGGATACGGCTGAATTGACTGTCGACGGAAAGCATGCGCTACTGATCCTTAATTATATTGAAAATGCAGTTATTCTGCCGCGCCAGTCCGTAGCCGGATTATATCACTTTGCTATTCTTCTACCGAACCGTGTAGCTCTTGGCCTGTCTTTGCGTAATCTGCTAGCTCATGAGATTGAAATCGGACAGGGAGATCATGATGTAAGTGAAGCACTATACATCCATGATCCCGATAATAACGGGATTGAAATCTATGCGGATCGTCCTCGTGATCAATGGAAAAGAGATGCACATGGATTTTACATGATGGGAACAGGTCCCGTGGATGCAGAAGACCTGATTGCCATTTCTGAAAATTTACCTTGGCAGGGGCTGCCACAGGGAACAGTAATTGGGCACGTTCACTTCCATGTATCTAATCTGCGCACAGCACAGCAATTTTATTGCGATGTGCTTGGCTTTGACATTACGTGCCGATACGGATCTTCAGCCCTGTTCGTTTCCGCGGGTGGCTACCACCACCATATGGGCTTGAATATATGGGCAGGTGAAGGAGCACCACCAGCTCCCGAGCAGGCTGCTGGATTGGATTATTTTGAACTGATTGTTCCAGACCAACAAGAATTGGATGCCATTACTGCTCGTTTGACTGCGGCAGGTTATGGATTACAAAAACGTGATGGGGCCCTGTATGTGGCTGACCCGTTCCGCATTCAAATTAAATTGGTTCAAGGTCAAACCATTTAACATAGCAGGAACGTAACAAAAAAGGGTATTCCTACAAGCCGTACTGGCTGGGAATACCCTTTTTTTATACTAAAACAAGCTCCAATCCAAATCCCGTGACATTGTCTCCAGCAAGTGTACCCCCGCTGTACTGTTGCCCATACGATTCAATGAAGGACCCACTAGCCCGATGCCGTATCGTCCGGGTACCATCGTCATTATACTACCAGATACGCCGCTTTTGGCAGGGAGCCCGACTTGAATGGCGAATTCACCAGAGGCGTCATACATACCGCATGTTGTCATAAATGTTTTGGCGATCTGTACATAGCGACGGGGAATCAGAGGTATACCTGTGACCGGATCACGGCCGTTGTAGGCTAGTATGAGTCCCATACGTGCTAAATCTGTACAGTTCAATTTGACAGCACAATGTCTGAAATAGACGTCAAGCACATCCTCCACATGACCTCTTAAAATCCCCTTTTCCATTAGAAAATAAGCAAGGGAACGGTTTAAATGGCCTGTGGCTGATTCTGAATCGTAGACATCCTGATCATATTCCAATGTGTCATTATGAGTAAGCAGACGGAAAAATTGAAGGACACGGGCAAATCTCTCTTCTGGACTGTTTCCGCGAATCAGAGAGGAGACAGCAATTGCTCCAGCGTTAATCAGTGGATTAAACGGTATCCCCGGCTCAACCAGTTCTAGCTTTAGCATGGAATTAAAACGGTCCCCGGTAGGCTCCATCCCCACCTTAGAGAAGACAACGTCCTCTCCATTATCCATCAAGGCCAGAATGAGCGTAAATACCTTTGAGATGCTCTGCATCGTAAATTGTATTTCCGTATCTCCGGCTACCACGGTCTCACCCGCACCGTTCATTACCACAATACCCAGCGCGTCGGCCGGGGCTTTGGACAGTTCGGGAATATATGCTGCTACCTTGCCATGAATATACTCATGACGGCTTTGTTCTACCCATTCCGGCAGTTTGGTCTGTAATCTCTGCCACTCCGATGTCATTTCTTTTCCTCCAGTCGAGTAACCAATCTGTGGTATTTTATTGTAGAGCAAGAAGTAGCTATATACTTATTTTAAAGAAATTTTCAGTCGAAAAACAAGCTCTGATGTCATTTCTTTTTCTCCAGTTAAATATCCAACCTAATGTAATATCTGGATTATGGCTGACAGGAGAAGGAGATGATCTTAAACATGTTACACGGTATGTTAGCGGATTACCCGCGGGAGAAAACGATTCATCAATTGTTTGAGGAGCAGGTTGAGCGTACACCAGACCACGTAGCGGTTGTATTTGGGGACAAGCACTTGACGTATGCCGATCTGAACAAACAGGCCAATCAGCTTGCGCATGTTTTGCGAGCCAAAGGTGTAGATAAAGACGAGCCCGTCGGGATCATGGTTGACTGCTCGTTGGAGATGATTATCGGGATTTTCGGAATTTTAAAAGCCGGGGGAGCCTATGTGCCGATTGATCCGCAATATCCCAAGGAACGTATACGCTATATGCTGACGGATTCCGGCGCAACCCTCCTGCTGACCCGGCTTCCAATCCACAACCCATTGGAGCTCGATAGTCTTGTACTGGATTTGATGGACAAGCGGAATTATGGAAAAGAAACAGGGAATCTCACATCTATTCAAGGTTCCGATACGCTAGCATGCATTATGTATACGTCCGGTTCTACGGGCGAACCTAAGGGAACCTTAACGATGCACTACAACATTACACGTGTTGTTAAAAAGCCAAATTACATCCATTTCTCGACAAAAGATCGGATATTGCAAGTGTCCAGTTTTTCGTTTGATGGTGCTACATTTGGTATTTATGGGGCTTTGCTTAATGGGGGCACTCTTGTTTTGAGTACACAGGATCAATCTATGAATGCACGGGAGCTATCAAATATACTACGTACACAACAGATTACAAAATGCTTTGTCACGACGGCTCTTTTTAATGCATTGGTGGATATTGATCCCGGCTGCTTTGCAACCATTGAAACCTTGCTATTCGGTGGTGAGAAGGTGTCGGTCAGCCATGTGCGTAAAGCGTTCGCTGTTCTGGGTCCCGGCCGTTTAATTCATGTCTATGGGCCGACGGAGAGCACGGTATTTGCTACGTATTACCCGGTTGATCATTTGGACGAAAATGCGAATACTGTGCCGATCGGCAAACCAATTAGCAACACGAAGATTTATGTCCTGGATTCGAAGCTGTGTCCTCTGCCGCAGGGAGTTGCAGGCGAATTGTACATCACTGGCGATGGATTAGTTAAAGGTTATTTGAATCGTCCAGAGCTGACAGCAGAGCGGTTTATTCAGTCTTCACGGGTACCTGGAGGCAGGTTGTATCGTACCGGAGATTGGGTACAAGAGCAAGCGGACGGAAACATCGAATATATTAGCCGGATCGACGGTCAAGTGAAAATACGGGGGTACCGAATTGAGCCAGGAGAAATAGAGTCGCATCTATTAAAAATAAATGATATACAAGAAGCGGCTGTTATTGCCCGCGAAAATGAGGACGGACAGAAGCAACTGGAAGCGTACTTTACAGCGACCACAAAACTGACAACAGATGAAATTAAATTTGCTCTCTCTATAAAACTGCCGAATTACATGATTCCCTCTTTTTTTACTCAATTAGAGCAGATGCCACTGACACTGAATGGTAAGCTGGATCGCAAGGCACTATTGGCCCTTCAAGGAAATATGCATGCTGGAGCAGAATATGTCCCTCCTGAGCCGGGACTGGAGACGAAGCTGATGGATATATGGCAGGATGTATTGGGACTGCAGCAGATCAGTGTTTTAGATAGCTTTGTCGACCTCGGTGGACATTCTATTCATGCGCTTACATTAATGTCAAGGATGGAGTGGGCAGGATATCACGTCACTTTAGCAGACATTTATCACTATAAAACGATTCGGGCCCTCGCTGATTACCTTCGTTCAACACAGAATAGTGTTATCGGGTCCCAACAGCAGCAGGGCATCATTAAAACAAGACATCAGCTGATGTCTTGGCTTCACCAAGAAACGGATGGTGTTTTTGAGTGGGTGAAATACCAAGTAAGGGATTTTATTCACGAAGTTAGAGATATTCAGGTGCTTTACTCCGACATGGTGGCTGACGTTAACCATATCTTGCGGATTATGGACGGAAAAGTAGCTCCAGAGCTACTGCCACACTATATTGTACCACTGCATCTAAGAGCTGAAATGGCTGATCAATACTGGACGATGGATGAAGAGGAATTTTTCCAGCGTCTAGGCTTAAAGAGCATGAATTCGGATCCAGTGGAAAGTTTACGCAAGCAATTGGAAGATGATTATTTGAAAAAAGATCAGTTTCTTAAAAGAGGAGAAGTGGCACAAGAATATCCACTAAGTGGAATTCAACAAATGCAAATTTCGTTTCAAACACCACCAAGTTTAGGTGTATTTAGGCTGGATGAGTGTGTACATTATAATTTTTTGAATCAGGCCTACAATCATTTTGTCCAAAGTCAAGGATTACTGAGGAGTGTTCCGACCCAAAGAGATGGATGGACTTATTGGAGGGAATACGTACTGCCTAGTGATAATGTGCCAAGACTTAACATTATTGATGTGTCAGCTTACAATCCATGTGGCCCCCTCATGGAAATGATAAATGATTATGTTACAAATACCCGATTCGCCGGAGAGCAAATGTTATTCCACATGTTTGTGCTGAAACGGAACCTGCGTGAACATTATGTCATTACTATTTATCATCATGCGATATGCGACCGGGTGACCTCGGAAGTAGCTGAGCGACAGCTGATTGCTAGCTACAGGAGTCTACTTCAAAATCGCTCCCTTCCTACGGATGAAGTGAAGCCCTATGTGGAGTATGTTAGACAAATCCAAAGTGGACCAAAAGGAATCACGGAACCAGAATTAATATCATCTTTTAATTTGGAAGCGTTCCAAAAAAGCAAGCAATACATCTTCCAAGCCCCGAAGCTTCGAACGAGCACAGAAGCCTACCTGTTTAACGTATGCATTCCCGCTGCAAATCCTTCTTTAGAGCTGGCGCTTTATGTCTATACAAGGGGCCTGCAAACATATTTAGGTATGGATAAGCTGCCATTGTTATTTTTATATGATGGAAGAAGATACGACGAGGAAGCTTATTATAACACGACCGGTGAATTTATTGATTTTGTGCCTATGCTGTTGGATCTGAAGCAAAATCCAGATGAAATGATGCAGTCTGTCAGAAGCAGACTGGATTTATTAAAAGACCATACGATCAATTTTATGCATCTTCTTACAAGCCCTGATTACAAAGACAAGTGGAAGCGGACCAGAACACTTGCACAGTTGGGGAAGCAGTATGAGCAACTAGATTTATTCATGTTTAACTATTTAGGAAACAGCACAAAGGCAGGCTCAAAATACAGCAATTATTATGATGATACCGTTATAAAGCAACCGAATCCACTGCCGATCCATTCACTGTTCAATTGCATTGCTTCTTCCTACACGGATGGTCTTATCTTTTCTATACGATGCAGTTACGAGATAGAAGTAGAGGAAGTCAGGGCTGCTTTTTATCAAGCTGCTGGTATAGCATCCCGGATAGGGGAGGTACAATAAGTGATAGAGTCATCCACTATACCTAGTCAGAGTGGGTCTGATAGACCACGACGTTATTTGCCTTTATTTTCTCACTCCAGTAGAAATATCTCACAGCCTGCAGGCCACAATCAAGTGCTTTACGGCATACGTTTGGAGACAAGACAGGTCCAAGCGATTTTAGAATTTGTACAGGATCATCAGATAGGTATGCCTTCCTTTATAACATCCATATGGTCCGTACTGCTATCCCATTACGCCAATCAATATGCTTTGCCTGTTGTATATTCTATGATATCCGACAAAGAAGAAAAAGGAGATCGTCTGGATTATCCGCTACTCATTCATATACAGAGGGAAGATGATCTTTTCTCTTTGATACAAAGGACACAAATGGATTGGAACAAACGACATACCTGCGGCGATTGGAGAAAGGATTCTTCGCAGCAGACTAAAGTCGGTCCTCGATCAGGGGGAGAGAAGGATTTCTTCAATGTGGGTATCACAGAAATGTGTGATCATTTCCTATCTCCAAGTTCAAATGTGAAAGCACAGGCTCTCTTACGAAGTATAGATCAGCTAGAAATCGCACTCTGCTACCATTATGATGCGGATATATTGGAGTGCGCAATACAGTATGATGGCAATCGTTTTGGAGAAAGACAAATCGCTAGCTTCGCAGGCCATTTTCAAACATTGCTGGAAAATGCACTCCTTTTTCCGCAGAAAAAGATACTATTTCACCCCATGCTGACCACGGAAGAACTCGAACAGATGCAACAATGGAATGATACAGAACAAGCCTATCCTTTGGATAAAACGGTGGTTCAATTGATCGAGGAGCAAGCTGATCGAACACCCAATGCGATCGCTTTGGAGTTTGGTGAGCAGAAGCTGACTTATTATGAGTTAAATCACCGGGCAAATCAAATCAGCCACATGATTATAGAGTCGCATTTGCTGCAAGGACATGGCTCTCTGCCGGCTGGCACGCTGATTGCTATCATTATGGACAGGAGCGCAGATGTGATCCCGTCAATGCTCGGAGTTATGAAAGCAGGAGCTGCTTACCTTCCGGTCGATCCCCAATATCCTGGAGAGCGGTTGCGATTTATTTTAGAAGATGCACAGGCCCAAATGATTATAACGCACAGTCAATTAGTAAGTAGGATAAATCCATATATTTCTCAACTGGGTATGAAACCACATACGCTGATTTGTGTGGATGAATGCTCGGAGCAACAGGACTGCTATCCTTACGAAAATTTGCAGATCGGGCTGAAACAGAATGATCTGGCTTATGTCATCTACACATCTGGGTCTACCGGAAAACCGAAGGGAACTCTCATTGAACATGCTGGCTTGGTTACGTTGATCCCTTATCTTGTTGAAAAGTTTGGTATTACGACCGACTCAAGAGTCATGCAATTCGCCTCCATGAGCTTCGACGCTTCGGTCTACGAATGGATCGGCACGTTATCAGTAGGCGGGACTTTGGTTGTCCTTTCAGACGATGAACTACCACCTTATGCAGACATTTCAGATATTCTGGCAGAGAAGAAGATCCACATTGCCATGCTGACGCCATCGGTGCTCCGAACAATGAAACATAGAGAATTGCCCAAATTGTGTACACTTGTATCTGCTGGAGAACCCTGTACACCTGATATTGTCGACTATTGGGGAAGAGGAAGACGATTTGTGAACGCTTACGGGCCGACCGAAGTAACGATTATTTGTGCTACTTCTGTCTGCCAGCCAGGAAAAGAAATTACGATTGGCAAACCCGTTTATAACAAACGTTTATTCGTCTTGAACTCATTCGGCAATCCTGTGCCTGTCGGCGTTCCCGGCGAACTATGGGTAGGGGGCATTGGGCTTGCCAGAGGATATTTGAATCGTGAGGAACTGACTCGAGAACGATTCGCTCACAAAGAGATTGCAGTCAGCAGTGAATATCCGTCACACAGTGAGCGGTTATATAAAACCGGGGACATTGTGAAATGGACGCCGGATGGAGAACTGGTATTTATAGGGCGTAGTGATGAACAGATTAAAATCAGAGGGTATCGTATCGAACTGGGTGAAATAGAATATCAGCTACGCCAACATCCTGACATCGGTCAATGTGTCGTTCAAACCTGGAAGGACGGGTCATACCATAAACTGGTAGCTTATTATACTGCTCTAGAAGAACTAGAAAAGGCGGAATTGACGCAGCACTTAGGTGCTGTATTACCAGCTTATATGGTTCCTTCATATTTCTTCCATTTGGATTCGTTTCCAGTAAATACTAACGGGAAAATCGACCGCGGGGCTCTCCCCGACCCGAAGAGTACCTTATTTCTTCAAGCTGATGAAGTTGTGGAAGCAGACGAGGATGATCTTGAAAAGCGTTTGCTTAGGATTTGGCGACAGATTTTAAAAAGGGGAGATATCGGAGTTAACGACCATTTTTACGCTGTTGGGGGAGATTCAATTCTTGCCATTCAGGTCGTATCTATGGCCAGAGATCACGGTATGATACTTACTCCAAGACTAGTGGCAGAGCATCCAACTATTAAGAAATTAGCTACTGTTGTTACTTGGACAAACAGTAATCAAACGGAAGAGCTTATGGTTGATTTGACAGGCGAATTTGGCTTGACACCGATTCAGCAGTGGTTTTTCGAGCAACAGTTTGTAGAGCCGCATTATTTCAATCAATCCCAGCTGTTTGTGCTCCGTGATTTTGATCCTGTGAGATTGGAAACTGCCATTAATCAATTGATTCGATTACATCCAGAGCTTTCGACGGAGATCGTGGTCAGGGAACATGTGTATTGGCAGCGCTACCGAACGGATACTTCCATCCAACTGGCTAGTTATATCCTTCAACAAATTGATTATCCTGAATCCGAAATTTTAAGCATATGTGATGCGTGGAACAGACAATTGAATTATGAGACCGGCGCTATGATATATGCAGGAGTAATCCAAGGTCATCCTGATGGTAAAGCTCGTTTATTTATGACTATACATCATCTGGTCATTGATGGAGTTTCCTGGAGAATATTGGTTCAGGAATTGTGTCAATTGTATCAGGGGACTGCACTGCCGCCCGTTTTGAATCCATACAAAAAGTGGCACTCTGTATTGATGAGTTATTCTGAACATAAGGATACGTTAAGTCATATTGAGTATTGGAAAATAGTACAGCACCAAGCTGCAGCATTTGTGCTGCCAGTAGACCATTACCCGGCTCATAAAAAGAGCAGTGCATCGTCGGAATTGGTTACGATGCTTACTTTCGACGATACGGAGCTGCTTTTGCACCATTGCTCCCAGGCTTACCATACTGAGATCAACGATTTGCTGCTTACAGCTTGGTCCTTGGCACTCTCCAATTGGTCTGGACAGACAACGATTGCATTTCGCTTAGAAGGTCATGGACGTGAGCATTTTGTATCGGATATAGACCTTACAAGAACTATCGGTTGGTTTACCTCTATGTTTCCGGTATGCATTCGGATTCTGGATAGCGGCTCTTTGGGAGCGACGATTAAATCTGTCAAAGAGCAATTGCGCTATATTCCTCACCGTGGTATGTCATATGGTGCTTTGAGATACTGCCACCCGCACGAAGAAGTCCGTTCCGAGTTAGCAGCTTCTGAACCTCAGGCTCTTTTTAATTACTTGGGCCAATTTGATCAGGGTAATATGAACGAGTCAAACGAGTGGCTAGAGTTTACACGTGACGCAGCACAGGATTATAGCTCACCGCTTAATCATGGAACAAGCCTATTGGAACTCAATTGTTCCATAGTTCATGGCAAGCTGCATCTGTTTATGAAATATAGCAAATGTCACTATGAAGAAGTAACTATAACTCAATTGCTAGAAGCTTTTATAACACGTCTGCTTGCTATTATCGAGCATTGCAGCCAGGCTGAACACGAAGAATTCACGCCTAGTGATTTTCCATCCGTGTCCCTGGAACAGCATTCGCTCGATCAGATCGTAAAGACATATCACTTGCAACATGGTCTTGATAAAATGCTGTATCTAAGTCCCTTACAGGAAGGACTACTGTTCCATTACTTGGACCATCCCGCCTCCGATCAATATTTCGTGCAGGTTCGTTGGAAATATCATGGCAGGCTAGAGGTAGATCGTTACCGGGAAGCCTGGAACAGCGTCATTGCCGAAAATGATAGCTTGCGGACTTGCTACATTTGGGAGACGTTGGACAAGCCCTTACAATGTATTGTCCGAAATGCAGAATTGGAATGGACGTTTTTGGATTTTGAAGCAGAGCAACCAGAGCGGCAACAAGAGCATATCGAACGCTGGATGACAATGGATCGTAATCGCCGTTTTGATCTAACTCAGCCTGCGTTCCGCCTAACCCTAATTCAGATTGCTTCGAACGAATGGACGATGATTTGGAGTTACCACCATATTTTGCTGGACGGTTGGAGCCTGCCGCTACTGCTGAATCGGGTACATGAGCTCTATGCTTGCAGCCTGCAAAATCGGATGCCTCAGCGCAGCTTGACCCGTTCTTTTGAATCTTATATTCATTGGTTAAACTCTAAGGATCGCACGGAGGCCGAGGCATTCTGGAGGGCGTATTTGGCCGACGTAACGGAGCCGACACGACCACCGATAGAGAAAGGTACACTTCCCGATGTACATCAACCGATAGAGAACCAGCAGATCGAAACGCTTATTATCGATTCAAGACGAACCAAGCAGATCGCTGATTTTGTACAGCAAGTACAAGTTTCGCTAAATACACTGGTACAGTTCGCATGGGGCAAAATGCTACAAGTCTATCATGATGCCGATACAACCATTTTTGGCATGGTGGTATCCGGGAGAGGATCGGATCTTGCACAAGCGGATCGGATCACAGGTATGCTGATTAATACGCTGCCTTTAGTCATGCACTGGAATGTGGAGCAAACCATCACGGAGTATGTACAACAGCTGCACCAAACCATTCAGAAACTAAACGACCACAGTTATGTGAGTCTGAACGAATTGAAGAGCTGGTCTGGTATTAAAGGACATGCCATGTTTTATAGCATCGTGGCATTCGAAAATTATTTGAACGACTATCGGCAGCCTGAAAATGAATTGAAGATGTCAGCTATGGAGGAACGAGAGAAAACGAATTATCCAATAACGATCACCGTGGCTCATGACGGGGAACAGATCATCATCAAGTTTATATATGATGCAGATCGACTGAAGCAAGAAACGGTTAGCCGATTGGCAGAACAACTGCAAAATACGGTGCAATATGTGCTGGAATATCCGAAACACACCGTCGGAGACGTTTGCTTCATGAATAAGGATGAATATGATCGGATCGTCTATGACTGGAATAATACGTATACAGCATATCCCAGAGATCGTTCGATTGTTGACTTATTTCAGGAGCAAGCAAAGCTGCGGTCTTCACAGCCAGCAGTAATCGCGCACAATCAGGTTATGTCCTACCACAGCCTAAACCTCATGTCTCAGCACATTGCCAACAGGTTAGCGGATGATGCTAATGCCAGTAGTCATGAAAAGTTTATTGGAGTTTACTTGCCGCGTTCTCTTGAATTCATTGTTTCCATCCTGGCGATCATGAAAGCGGGATATGCCTATGTTCCTATTGATCCTGATTTTCCGGCAGAAAGAACCCGAGAATTAATCAAGGATGCTGGACTGGACACTATCCTCACTTCAAAGGAAGGAACAAAACGTATCGCGGAAGCTTGTAAGGGAATCCGTTTAACATTGATTGATACAGAACATTTTGACCAAAATGGAGTTGTACAACGAGAAAAGAAGGAAAATAGGGTTACTCCCAATGATCTTGCTTATCTCATGTATACTTCTGGATCGACGGGAAAACCGAAAGGCGTTATGGTGGAACATCGCAATGTCATTCGCTTGGTCAAAAACACTTGTTATTTCCCATTTTCTTCTGACATCAGATTACTCTATACAGGTTCGCCTGTTTTTGACGCTTCTACGTTTGAAATTTGGGGGACGTTGTTAAATGGTGGTCAGCTGTTTGTAATTTCCAAAGACGATCTTTTAAATATCCATGTGCTGGAGCAGCGGATAAAGGAGTGGAGAATTAATACCCTATGGTTAAGTTCTGCTCTGTGTAATCACTGGATTGAAGAAAATGAAAAGCTGTTTGCTGGACTCCAATGGTTGGTCGTAGGTGGGGAAATTTTGTCGGTTAAACATATCAATCGTATCCGGCTCGCCTATCCGGAACTTTTGATTCTCAATGCATACGGTCCTACGGAGAACACCACTTTTTCGACGAGTTACCGGATTGAAAAGCCATTTGAGCAGAATATTCCTATCGGTAAGCCCATAAGTAATTCAACTTGTTATATTTTGGACAAACGGAGCCGTGTTCAGCCTGTCGGAGCAGTCGGGGAATTATACGTGGGAGGAGACGGGGTGGCGAGGGGGTATTGGCAGCAAAACCAATTGACAGAGCATGCGTTTACTCCAAATCCACACCGCTCTGCTAAAGATTGCGAAAGAGGCACAAATTTAGTTTTATATCGTACGGGAGATCGAGTGAGATGGTTGCCAGACGGGAATATCGAGTATATCGGACGGGTTGATGATCAGGTAAAACTCCGCGGATATCGAATCGAACTCGGAGAAGTCGAGTTCCGTCTTAGTAGCTATCCTGCGATAAAAGAATGCCTGGTCCTTATGCAGGAGGTTCATGGCGATCTCCGAATGTTCGCTTACTATACAGCGGAAGAGGAAGAACGAGAGGAACAGTTTCATGCTTTTATGGCTGACGTTCTGCCATCATATATGCTGCCGTTTCGTTACATTTGGCTAAAATCGTTCCCATTAACGATTAACGGGAAAATTGATCGCAAAAAGCTTCCTTTGCCTGAAATCCATAGCGATAAAGAAGCAAATGCTGGACCGTGGACTGAATTGGAGCAAACCATAGAAGAAGTTTGGAGCATGGTCCTGAAGCTAGATTACATTGGCAAGAATGAAGACTTTCACACGTTGGGAGGACATTCACTCCATGCATTGCGCATAGCCAGCCTGCTGCAAAAAAGCGGATATCCGGTTACGGTTAACCAGATATTTCGCGAACAGACGATCGAACGTTTGGCACTTTCGTTGAGCAATGCAATAACGGATACAGCAGCTGCCCTCTTTCCAAACATGGATAACCCGTATATTCAGTCTATAAGAAAAACATACCCGTATGACGGATTTCCACTGTCTGCTGTACAAAAACGTTTTTTCCAAAGAGATCTTGTGAATCGCAACATGTATAATGTACCTTACCTGGCTCGGCTCAAAAATTACATTCCTACAGAATTGCTGAACCCGTCGATTGAACAACTATTGAGCAAACATGCGGCGTTACGGCTGTCATTTGCTCAACTGGAGGATGATGAATGGTATCAATTTGAGCAGAAAATAAGTGTACAACAGGTGGTTTCTTACGTGGATTTGCGCATGGTTTCGGGATCACATGACGCCTATATTTCGGACTACTGCTCGAAAGTACAGCATGAATTCGATATCAAGGAAGGACCTTTATGGAAGGTTGTATGGTTTGAGCACTTTTACGACGAGAGCCAACAGGTGATATTGCTTCTGTTCCATCATTTAATTTTTGACGGAATCTCTATAAACATTTTTTTAGAGGATTTGAGACATCTTCTCTTGCCGGGACAAGGGAGTAATCTGGCGCTACATGTGGAGGAGGGAAGCAATTATCGGGATTGGTGCATGGCGTTGACGCAATATGCGGCGAAAGACACTTTTTCTAAAGCATTCACTTTTTGGAACAGGATTGTAGAAGGCGGACAATCTTTGCAGGTTGACACGGAATCTGAGGCACAGCCTCTCCATCGCCACATGAAAACTATAACGCTTGATTTACTTGAAGGAGAAGAGCATCTTCAGCTATTAAAGGCATTGGCTGTAAAGCATCAAACTACACCACTGAGCATCCTACTAACGGCATTATCACAGGCTTGTTTTCAATTGAAAAACCAATCGGATTTGCTGCTGCATGTCATGTCTTATCAACGTGAGTCCTTTTTGCCGGGTATTGTGATTGATCGTACTATTGGTTTTTTTGCTGGAGCATATCCCCTTCGTATTCAGATCCCGGCAGGAGATCAGTCGGACAATTGGGAAATGGCACTGAGACATGTCATACACATGTTGCAGCATGTTCCATCTGAAGCCATGGATTACTTTATTTTACGTTATATGATACAGGATGTTTATCCAAATACGAAACCACTGAGAGACGGAACGCACATGCTTTTCCATTACCAATCAGAGGAAATGAACGGAATAGCTGATGATTTGTATGAGCCTTTATCGATTTCTTACGGAAGCACGAATGCGGCGGACAACCCCTCTGCTTACAAGTTAAATATGACGGCAGACCTTAGACGAGATAGATTAAGTTTAACCTGCTATTATAGTTCACTGCATTATAAGGATCAGACGATCGCAGAGCTAATACGCTTTATATCCGAATATCTGTATCGAAGCATTGGTGTTCGACCATATAGCATGATAATGGAGGGAGCCACAGATTATGAAAATATATGAATTTTGCCCTTTTTTCAATGAAAATCGCATTGCAGAGATTAAAATAAAAGAAAATGCCAGCTGGATCGACGAACTGCACGTAATCGAAGCCAACAAGACATTCAGCTATTTGGATAAGCCCTGCAACTTTAATCCAGGTTATATAGGTCCAAAGGTCTTTCACCATCCATTTCATGCGGATGAACTGTTTCGCGCACCTGAAGAGCATTCATTGTATTTTGATGTGGATCGCTGCGGCGCAGATCACTTTGACCACTGGTACTGGAGTCTGCTCAGTCATAACAGTGCGTTTCACAATGAAGCTTGCCAAAGAAACAGGAGCACCTTTATTTTGCAGGAAAAGGTTGAGGATGATGATGTGATCATCTTGGCTGATTTCGATGAGATCATTGACAGCCGGATGGCGGATCGTATTGTTGCGGAAGTGAAGAAACATCATATTATGACGATAAAAATGCACTATTCTGTATTTTTCCTGAATCTTTTTTGCCAATCTAATCATGGTGCTCCTCATTGGAGCTATCGCGTGTTTGCTATGACCGGACGCTACTTCAAAAGTATGCCTTTCTCACCCGATTATCTCAGGAAAAAGGGGATTGCTGAAGCGTTGTATCATGACATTTATTGTCTGAAGGAGCCGGCTGGATTCCATCATTCGTGGCTTGAATATCAGAAAACTGCACTTCCCAAACTGCAAGCATTTGCCGCCAATGTAGAAGATAAAAGTATTTTGAATGCAGAGTATATTGATCAATGCTTACAAGATAAAAAGCTGTACTATATCGACACCGAACTTTATGTTGATAACTCAAAATCGTTTTTGAGCAGCCTACAGGAGCTCGAAACCGATGATCTTTGGTACAAGTAAAGTGAAAGAGATCAAATAAAAAAACTGCCGACAGGATCGGCAGTTTAGTTTAAAGCCTTCTGATGGTTCAGTTTGATTCATCGGAAGGTTATTTTGCTATGTACTTGAAATCAATAGTAGCTGCTGGAGTTCAATGAGCTTATAATAGCAGGCAATAGAGCAACAGCCATAATGATATAGATCACAATTACAATAGCAGCCCAAAGAAGACCTGCCTTAGCGTAGTTCGCTTTGCTCGGATTCGTCGAGCCGCTAAAAGCCCACACAAACAGCATAACAAGCCCAACTACCGGTATAGCCATCAGGAGTAAACTGATCATCCACTCCTTGAATGAAACAGGTGGCGGGTAAACAGGGGCTGGTCTGGATGGTGCTCCTTGTTGATTGTGTTGCGGATTAAACTGGTTAGACAATTGAATCTTCTCCCTACGTGTTTAGTATGTTGTGTTTCCTATATTGACCAAAACATCATACATGATATGACAATAAGCAACAAGAAAAATTCAGTAAACAGTCTAATAGTACTATCACATGATCAAAAATAGGTCTATACACCCTATTGACGAAGCATTATTTATATATTATTGTATTGATATTAACATTTTGTTTTTATCAATTTATTCAAATTAAAAATTACATAAAGCATTCGTTGCTTGCTTGTGAAGCAAAAGCGAGGATGCCCCAAATATGAGCAGGTGGGTGACACAAATGAAAGATAAATTGAAACACAATCACAGTGGCTTGACGGAAGAGCAATTTCTGGCCCTTTATGATGCGAATCAATATGAACGCCCATCCGTAACGGTAGATATGCTGCTATTTACTGTAATGGATCAGCTCCAGCAAAATTACCGTAAGCTACCGGAGAAGACACTTCAGCTTCTATTGATCCAAAGAGGAGAGCACCCTTTTATAGGACAATGGGCGTTGCCTGGCGGTTTTGTAGACATGAATGAAAGCCTCGAAGAAGCTGCACGACGCGAGCTTAAAACCGAAACCAATGTAGATCAGATTTATATGGAGCAGCTGTATACTTGGGGAGATGTGGCACGTGATCCGCGTATGCGGGTGATCAGCTGCGCTTATATGGCGTTAGTTGATCATGAATCCTTGGAGGTACAGGCAGGGGATGATGCCGCAGATGCTCAATGGTTTGAACTGGATTACAGTGTGGTTCAGGAGACGCGGACGAATCAACCGGAAGGTTATACATGGGAGCAAAACATTGACATTACATTGAAGCATGCGGACATTCTCCTGTCAGCCAAAGTGAAAGTAACTGAAATTCTTAAGGGGAAAACCATAGAAATCAAGCGAGAAGTGCTGGAGTCACAGGGAATTGCTTTTGATCATGCCAAAATTATTGCGTATGGTATTGAGCGTCTGCGCAGCAAAATTGAATATACAGATATTGCGTTTCACCTGATGCCAGCTCTGTTTACACTGAGTGAACTTCAGCAGGTGTATGAAATTATTTTAGGTAAGGAGCTGTTGGCCGCAGCTTTTCGTCGCAAAATAGCAGATCTCGTGGAAGAAACCAATGAATACAGGAAGGCGGCCGGGCATCGTCCGTCCAAGTTATACCGATTTAAGCCACGGTCACGTTTTATATAGCATAAAAGAAAGAAGAAGTGAGGAATATTTATGGAAAAGTTTACATTTTTTTATCGCAGTCATTCGCCATTTTCGCAATGGTACCCTTGTGAATTTGTCGTGGATGGGTTGGAGTTTAACTGTGCCGAGCAATATATGATGCTAAAAAAAGCGCAGCTTTTTGGAGACGAAGAGGCAGCCCTGAAAATTATGCAAGCCCCCACCCCAAGGGAGCAAAAAGCCCGTGGTCGCAGTGTGCGCGGATTTGACCAATCCTTGTGGGAAGCAAATTGCCAGCAAATTGTGTATGACGGAAATTATGCCAAGTTTACCCAAAATCAGAATTTGCTCAAGCACCTGCTTAAAACGAAGGGAACTACTCTGGTTGAGGCAAGTCCGACGGACACCATTTGGGGTGTAGGCTTGGCTGAAAATGATGCTCGTATACGGCACCGGAAGCTATGGCGGGGTACGAACTGGCTGGGGGAAATATTGACGAATTTACGTGAGGATTTATTGCAAAAGGAGGATTAGTCACCATGAAAAACACAATGAATTCCCGGAGTAATCGGGATGTTCGATCATATATGGCGCATGAAACACTGTCCATTTTGGAAAATGGGCATTATACGAATACCAAACAGGTACAAGTAAATATAGCAAAAGAGGTAGAAAATGCGGTCACAGGCTCGAAGCTATATAGACCTTCTCAACTGGTAGCCATAAAGCAAGAGGCAGAGCAAAGAATAAAAAGTATATGGGGAGCTTCTTCCGATGTAGTCGAACAGGCGGTCATTGGAAAGATAGAAGTTACGGGAGAAAGTACGTTGCAGGCCGCACATAGACTTCAGGTCGAAGAGAAGCGGGAACACGTAGCGTGTTTGAATTTTGCATCAGCCAAAAACCCCGGGGGCGGATTCCTTGGAGGCAGCCAGGCTCAAGAGGAAAGCTTGGCTCGTTCGTCCGCGCTGTATCCTTGCATTTCACAAATGGAGGAAATGTATCAACATAATCGGAAGCTGCGGAGCTGTTTTTATTCAGATTATATGATTTATTCTCCCCAAGTTCCTGTTTTTCGGGATGATCAGGGAACATTGCTGGAAAATCCGTATTTAGTCGATTTCCTGACCGCGCCTGCTGTGAATGCTGGAGTCGTGCGTGAACGGGAGCCAGAGCAGGTCAATCGGATTGGAGAAGTCATGTTGGAGCGTATCCGTTATATTTTGGGAATGGCCATGCAAAATGGTGTAGAACATCTTGTGCTTGGTGCTTATGGTTGTGGGGTATTCCGCAATAAGCCGGAAGAGGTTGCCGACTGGTTTAAGCAAGTACTTGTAGCTGAAGGATATGGACTGCTGTTTGAACAGATTGTGTTTGCAGTATTGGACCACAAAACAGAGCAGCGTACTTTAAACAGTTTTAAAAATGCTCTATCCTGATATCAGAGACATATTAACCATTAATACTGATGAAATAGGAGAGTGCTGAAATGAACCCATCTTCCAACATTACCTGGCATGTATCAGAAGTGGATAAGCAAGCTCGACAGCTTCTGAACGGACATAAGAGTCCGGTGCTTTGGTTTACGGGGCTGTCTGGCTCGGGAAAGTCAACGGTATCCTCCACACTCGAAAAAGCGTTATATGCACGAGGGATACGTACGTTTATTTTGGATGGGGATAATGTTCGGCATGGTTTGAATCGCAATTTGGGTTTCCTACCCGCTGACCGCAAAGAAAATATTCGTCGTATAGCGGAAGTGTCCAAGCTAATGGCACATGCGGGTGTTCTAACGATTTGCGCTACCATTTCGCCTTATCGTGAGGATCGTGAGATGGTAAAGGACATTTTACAACAGGAAGGCTGCTACGAGATTTATATCCAATGCAGTCTAGAGGAATGTGAACGTCGTGATCCAAAAGGAATGTACAAGAAAGCACGAGCCGGAGAAATTCATCATTTTACGGGGATTGATGCTCCATATGAAGTACCGCTGGAACCTGATTTAATCGTATCCACTGAAGGTCGGGAGGTAAGTCAGTCGGTACTGGATATTCTAGACTTTCTCGATAGAAAGCAGCTCCTAATATGATTTTATGATGAATTCCATATGAATATTGTCTGAAAGTCTCCATAACAAAACCTAAAAAGTGATCAATGTAATTATTACAGAACGTAAAAAATTCAAGTCATTTTATTGTAAATAAATACAGCACGTATTACGGCAAGCCTTATGGGGCTTGCTTTTTCTTTTTTAATTTAAACTAATTCTAAATCCTAGATTATAATAATTATAA
Organism: Paenibacillus polymyxa M1; assembly: GCF_000237325.1. Lineage (NCBI taxonomy): Bacteria > Bacillati > Bacillota > Bacilli > Caryophanales > Paenibacillaceae > Paenibacillus > Paenibacillus polymyxa. The sequence continues at coordinate 2,953,918 of NC_017542.1, read as the reverse complement.
AAAAGTATTGATTTTTATTTGTGCACAATTTATAGTGAAAAGCACATGGTCAACCAATTCATTCAAGAGGTGATTTCAATTATGAGTAACCAACCAACGAACCTGACTACAAGCTGGGGCGCTCCTGTTGGAGATAATCAGAATTCGATTACAGCAGGCTCACGTGGTCCCACATTAATTCAGGATGTGCATCTGCTGGAGAAACTGGCGCATTTTAACCGGGAGCGTGTGCCGGAACGCGTTGTTCATGCTAAAGGTGCGGGGGCGCACGGATATTTTGAAGTCACTAATGATTTGTCTTCATATACAAAAGCAAGTTTCTTGTCCGAAGTGGGCAAGCGTACACCGATGTTTATCCGTTTTTCTACTGTGGCAGGTGAGTTAGGCTCGTCCGATACTGTACGTGATCCACGTGGATTTGCGGTAAAGTTTTATACAGAAGAAGGAAACTATGATCTCGTGGGCAATAATACACCTGTCTTTTTTATTCGGGATGCTATTAAATTTCCTGACTTTATTCATACGCAAAAACGTCATCCCCAAACGCATTTAAAAAACCCGAATGCGGTCTGGGATTTCTGGTCCCTATCTCCTGAATCACTGCATCAGGTAAGTATCCTGATGTCTGACCGCGGTATTCCCGCTACACTTAGACATATGCATGGTTTTGGCAGCCATACATTCAAGTGGGTAAACGCACAGGGACAGGCCGTATGGGTGAAATATCATTTTAAAACAGAACAAGGTATACAAAATCTTGATGTGGATTTAGCTGCGAAAATTGCCGGTGAAAACCCGGATTATCATATACAAGATTTGTTTAATGCGATTAAAAGGGGCGATTTCCCGGCATGGAAACTTTATGTGCAGATTATGCCTATAGAAGATGCGGATACGTACCGTTTTGATCCATTCGATGTGACCAAAGTATGGTCTCAAAAGGATTACCCGCTGATCGAGGTAGGACGCATGGTGCTGAATCGCAATCCTGAGAACTACTTTGCTGAGGTAGAGCAGGCGACATTCTCACCCGGTTCATTTGTTCCTGGTATTGAGGCATCCCCGGATAAGATGCTGCAAGGACGCTTGTTTGCCTATGGTGACGCACATCGCTATCGTGTAGGCGCAAACCATAATGCGTTGCCCATCAATCGGCCGCATGCGGAAGTACACAACTACCAACGCGATGGTGCATTGCGCAGTGACAGTAATGGCGGGGGATCTGTCTATTATGAGCCTAATAGTCTCGGTGGACCGAAAGAATCACCAGCTCACAAAATTGCTCCTTTTGAAGTGTCTGGTGAGGCACAAAGTGTAGCCTATGATCATCACGATCACTACACACAACCAGGGGACCTGTACCGCTTGCTCAGTGAAGAGGAGCGCTCACGCCTGGTCCGAAACATCGTAAATGCGATGAAGCCTGTAGAAAGTGATGAAATCAAACTGCGTCAGATCGGTCATTTCTATAAAGCTGATCCTGAATACGGACGTCGTGTAGCGGATGGTCTGGGCTTGACCGTTCCACAAGGCGAGTAGAAGGATTGGTATACTCCTAACCTGAAAGCTGTATGAATAAATAATAAAAGGATGTCCCCACACCACGTACATGGTGGATGGGACATCCTTTGTTTTTGAGAGCGATGTAAAGCAGGTCTGCTAAATCTTCTTCAACCGAGGCAAATAGACCACCAGAAACAGTGACCGTCCCAGGGCAAAGATGATAAAGGATAACCAAAGTCCATGATTCCCATAATGCGGAACGCACCAGAAGAGAGCGATCAAAAAGCAGACCAGTGAAATCAGCATCGAATTACGGATCGGATACGTTACCGTCATCCCTGTAAATACACCATAGAATACCAGTCCCAGCCCGGCTGCTAGGGGAAAGATCACCAGCCACCCATTGTAAGGAATTGTCAGGCTAATCACTGTAGCGTTCCCTGTAAATAGCGAGATCAGCGGCTCTTTCAGTGCAAGGTACAATCCTCCCGTCACTACACCGGTAACCAGTGTCCAAAACCAGGACAAATGAATAACTCTTTGCAGCATTTTACGATCTCCGGCACCACGAGCCTGACCCGTCATGATGCTACTGGCGTTGGCGAACCCATCAAAAAAGTAAGCCATAATGTAATGGATCTGCAACAAAATAGCATTTGCCGCCAACTGATCGGTGCCAAAGCTCGCACTGCGCGCCGTAAACAGATTAAACATCGTCAACAGGCAGGCTGTACGAATCATGAGATCAAGGTTCGTCGCCATGACACTTTTCAACTCTGAGGCACCGAACCATTCTCGCCAATTCCTCTGTCCACTGCGCTTCCATTCTCTCCAAATCGGTGAACGGAACACCAGTGCAAGACCCAATACACATGCAAGAGCTTCTGCAATCAGAGTAGCGCTTGCGACCCCAGTGACATTCCAATGCATGATCTGTGTAAATACAAGAGCTAATAACATATTGATTACATTCATTGATATTTGTAAAAATAATGTAGCTTTCACGCGGGACAATCCCATCAGCCATCCGAGCAGCACATAGTTCACCAATGTAAGGGGTGCTCCCCAAATGCGGATGTTAAAATAAATTGCAGCTTGCTCTGCCACATCCTGAGCTGGACGGATAAGCTGGAGAGAAGCTAGCAGGATGGGCTTTTGCAAGACAATAAATACTGCACTGATGAGTAGAGCTATAGCCAGTGGGCGCATGAGAGCAGCTATGCCTTGGTCGTTATTTTGTGCACCTGCGGCTTGTGCTGTGAAAGCTGACGTACTGACTCGCAGAAAGCCAAACAGCCAATATAAAGTATTGAAAATAAGAGTACCGACTGCCACGCCACCTAAATAGGCAGACTGGCTCAAATGACCGATTACTGCTGTATCCACCGCACCGAGTAGCGGGGTAGTAATCGTCGAAATAATTAAAGGGATTGCTAAAGCAAGATAGGCTCGGTGGGAAGGCAGCATGTTGAAAAAACCTCCAGTAATGATTGTGTATAGGGAAGCCGATCCGAATGAAATAATGCTTCCTTGGAAAAATGCTCAAGCACACGGCCTTCTTTCATAACCAAGATTCGATCACTCATAAAGTGCACAGCCGCCAGATCATGCGAGATAAACAGATAAGCCAGTCCAAACTCATCCTGCAAATCCTTGAGCAGGTTTAAAACGGTGGCTTGTGTGGTCACATCCAAACTTGCAGTCGGCTCGTCCAATACGATAAATTCCGGTTCTGTACTAATGGCGCGTGCAATGGTTACACGCTGCTTTTCCCCACCGCTGAGCTGATGTGGAAACTTATCCAGGTAGCTTGCCGGAAGCTTTACCATACCTAGCAGTTGTTCTGCTATATTCCAACGTCCAGAGGGCATCCCCGCCATAAAGGAAGGAACATAGCATTTAAGCTGATCCAATGGCTCCAGCAGGGATTGCAAAATGGTTAGTCTGGGGTTCAAAGCTGCGGATGGATGTTGAAATACCGCCCCCAGTCTGCTGCGAATCCGTTTTAATTCACTTCGCTTTAATCCTCGAATGGACTGTCCATCCAGTTTAAGCTCACCTTGATCAAACGTGTCCAATGTCAAAATACAGCGAGCAAGTGTGCTTTTCCCACTGCCGCTTTCTCCGACAACACCCAGACATTCTCCGGGTGAGACCGACAGAGCAACATCGTGCAGTACAGTTTTGCCCCCAGCGTAAGCCTTCGTCAAACCGGAGACGGTAACAACAGGATGGGGGCTGTCTTGCCACTGAGCGCAGGCGGCTTGATTATTCATGTAATATGCTCCTTTCCGGTGCAAGCTGTTCATCGGTGCTGTTGCATGGCAAACGTGAAGGAGCGTCTGGAGACAGCGGCGGAATAGCCGCCAGTAAGCGACGCGTATATGGATGGGCTGGATGGTCCAGCACCGCTTGCGTTTGACCAGCTTCAAGCAAAACACCTGTACGCATTACTGCAACTCGATCCGCATACTTCCGTACATGCCGTAGATCGTGAGTGATCCACAAGACGGAAATCCCCGTTTCCATCCGGATTTGGTCAATGAGCTGGAGTACTCGGTGTGCAGTGAGCGTATCCAGCGCAGTTGTTGGCTCGTCGGCAATGAGCAGCTTTGGCTCTAGAAGCAGTGCAGCTGCAATAGCTGCTCGCTGCAATTGACCGCCGCTGAGCTCGAATGGATAGCTGCGGTACACACGCTCGGCGGGAAGCTGTACGTGCTCCAACACCTCAAGACAGCGCTGCTTACGCGCTTTACGGTCTTGCTTGCCGTGAGCACGCATCAGCTCGTCGAGTTGGCTGCCCACACGCAAAAAAGGGGTAAAAGCCCCGTGATAGTCTTGAAAAACGTAAGATATTTCACTACCAAGCAAGGAACGTCTTTGTTTAACGGGTAGGGCAAGCAAATTCTCGTCATTCCACATTATGATGCCTTCAGCGCTAACAGAAGCAGGGAGGAGACCGCCAATAGCGAACGCAGTCATGCTTTTACCGCTTCCGCTTTCTCCTGCCAGAGCACACCATTCTCCCGGACGAATGGCAAGCTCCAGTTGTTCTACAATCGTTTTCGCTTTTGTCCGAATCGTTAAGTCTTCAATAGTCAGCATGTAGTTCACTCCTCTGACCGGGTTTTAACATCATAACGGTCGCGTAGCTTGTCTCCAAACACGTTCGCTAATAGCACCGTGAGCACGACAGCTATGCCGGGACCCAGCATTAAATGGGGGGCCATTTGAAAATATGCACGCCCTTCATTCAACATCGTGCCCCATTCGGGAATGGGCGGCTGAGGACCTAAGCCCAAAAAAGATAGAGAGGCGATCATTAAAATGATTTTGCCGATATCCAGCGTAGCCAGTACAAGTACATTCCCAATGGCATGGGGCAGAATATGCCGCATGACAATTCGCAGGGAGGAGGTACCCGCGAGTATGGATAACGAAATGTAATCCTTTTGCTTTTCAGCCAGAACGGTACTGCGCACCAGTCGGGCATAACCAACCCATTTTACTGCAGACACCGCAAATATAAGATTCCCTAAGCCTGGTCCGAGCAGGCCGCTTAGTACAATGGCAAAAATATAATCAGGCAAAGTCATGAAGGCATCGACCACACGTTGGAATACACGATCCATCCAGCCTCCAATAAATCCTGACAGCAGACCGAGGGGTACCCCGACAACCAGTGAAACGATCAAAATCAACAAACTGGTTCCGACTGTCGTCCGTAGTCCTGCTATGACCCTCGATAGCACATCTCTACCCAAATGATCGGTTCCCAGCCAGTACATTGCGCTGATCGGTTGAAGTCGACTCCCCATCTGGATATGATACGGATCTTGTGGAGCTAGGAAGGGTATGACTGTAATGGCTGTAAGAATGAACAGGATGGAGAGTGATCCGATCCATGCTTTGGACAATCGTGCCCTGGTGAACTGCCTGTTTTCCGCATGTACGGATTTTATCATGATAAACGTTTCTCCTTCAAAGCAATTTCAGGATTGACCCAACGGTAGGACAGTTCTACCAAGATATTGAGACATATAATGAATATGGCCATAAAAATTGTATAGCCCTGTATAATGGGATAGTCTCTCGCGGCAATTGCATCCACAATCCATTTGCCAAGCCCCGGATAGGCGAACAGTACTTCGATTACCACCGTACCTCCCAGTAGGCTGCCTATGCTCTCACTGAATATCGTAATAAGTGGAATTAAGCTGTGACGGAACATGTGTCTGAAAAAAATGCGAACCGGACTGATTCCACGGGCTTGAGCTGCTTTGATAAAATCCTGTCCCGAGCTTTCAATCAGACTTGCACGAATCATTCGTACATAAACAGCCGCCATTGCCAATCCGAGGGTAAGAGAAGGGAGGACTAAATGAAAAACGGTTCCATCCCCCATAGACGGAAAAATACGCAATTTTACTGCAAACCATTCGATAAACAAAAGCCCCAACCAAAAGCTGGGAATTGAGGAACCAATTAAGGCAAACACACGACTGGCACTGTCAATCCAGCGGTTACGGTACAGTGCGGACATTGTGCCCAACGGGAGAGCTATCAGCAGCATAATGAACAGGGAGCCTCCAGTCAGGAGGAGTGTATAAGGCAACTTTTCTATAAACTCTGTCAAGACTGGGCGATGGGTTAGATAAGATTGTCCAAAATCCAACTGTAACAACTGAACCAGCCACTTACCATATTGCACAGGTAATGGTTGATCCAGCCCCAGTTGGCTGCGCATATCCGCAATTTGCTGATTGGATACAGCTACATCATCTACTCGGAGAATGCTCCGAACGGGATCGCCCGGAACAAGCTTAAGCAGACAGAAGCTCACAAAGGAAAGAATAAGAAAGAACAATATAAGCGTCAGAAACTTTTTGGCAATAGTTTGAAGCATGCTAGTTCACATCCAAGTCCTGGGTCAACAGATAGTATTCACTTTGGCTGGTTACCCAGTTATGTACGTAATTACGATAGGCCACTACGTTGTTTGGATGAACTAGAAAGGATTGCAGATTTTCTTGGTCAATCAGAGTGACAGCCTGCAGCGCTAGCTTGTTGCGTTGCTCCTCATTCACGGTTGTGTTCAGCTGCGTAATCATACTCGCGAGTTCTGGTACATGCACATGACCGTAATTCAATGCTCCCTCCGGCATATAGGCCGCATTCAGGAAATAACTTGCATCACCGCGCGGGGCTGTAATGTTACTGTAAGTCGCTAAATCCCAATCCTGATGAGCGGCCAGATATTCATCAATATTATCAACCTGACGGATATCAATCGTGATGCCAAGCTCCTTAGCGTTAGCCTGAATCAGCTGTGAAATGAGTGGAAGCTCCGCTCTCGACTGGTAGGTTAACAATGTAAGATGAAGGGAGGACCCGTCAGAATTCGTAACTTTTCCGTTCTCCACTGTATATCCAGCTTCTTTGAAGCCTTCTCGTGCTGCATTCAAATCAAACTTTTTCGTGGTATATTTCGGTGAAAAAGGAAAGTCCGGCAAGAACGGACCTTGAGCAGGGGTTCCCTGACCAGACATAATACCGCTTGCAATCTCATCCCGGTTAATCAGATTATCGAATGCTTTGCGCACAGCTGTTTTTTTCAGATCATGATTGTTCATATTGTAAATAAGTTGGTGCGTCCGCAGGCTAGGAAGAGAGTCAACTTTAACGGTAGAATCAGCTTTCAAAAGCTCCAGACTTTCAACGGGCGGACGATACACAATATCGGCCGTCTTAGCTTGAAAAGCAAGCTGACGTGCATTGGCATCTTCGTTAAACATGAATTTGGCATGTTTCAATTTTACTTCACCGTTCCAATAGTCCTCGTTGCGATCCAGATTCAGTTCACTTCCGGCACGGAAACTGACAACTTTGAACGGCCCCGTTCCTGATGGGAAGTCACCTGCGGCTGTGGTGTCCATAATTGCGGTATTCGGATGAACCAGCTCAGATACAAATTCCGGGAAGGACTTGTCCGTCGTAATGCTCAAAATCTGCCCTTCTGCATGAATATCACGGATATGTAGCGCATTTTTAACCGATGGATTGAGCTTTAGTGCTCTTTCCAAAGAGGCTTTGACAGCTGCGGCATCTACGGCTTTACCGCTATGGAATTTCACGCCTGGTCGGATGCTAAAGGTCCAGTGCTGCCCGTCCTTACTGTTCCATTTTTCTGCAAGCCAAGCTTCCAGCTTGAGATCCTTATTCACTTTGATCAGTGTTTCATTTACTCCAGCACGAACGGCTGTGTAATTGATATCTGCATGAGGATCAATAGAAGGGCTTTGCACGTTGAACAATAAGGTGACACTTTTATCTTGTGGTGCCGTAGAGGATGTGGATGAAGCTGATGGAGATGTAGCACAGGCTGTCATCATCACCGCCATGACCGCAGGGATAAATAGTTTAAAATATGAACGTTTAAACAACAGGGAACCTCCTTAATAGTAATCGTAATTTTTACGCTTTACTCCATAAGTCATATCGTAACCAAATGAGGAGGATTTGTAAATATGTAATTATATGAATACCTATCTAGATTCATAAAAAAAAGCTGCTTAACCATAAATGAGATGGTTAGCAGCCTTTAGGTTTATTCAGGTATTACATTTGGAATGAAAATAATAATTAATTAGTGCATGGGTGCTTTAGCAGTGCCATGTTCAACATGAACTCTGCGGATGAAAAACGCAAGGATCAGACCGATCACGCTGATGACCATTGCAAAGAAAAATGAATTCTGAGATCCGATTACCATGGCATTAGCCATTTCATTTACGGATTGAGGCATGCTGGATTGGCTCAAATAGCTGTCCATGCCTTTGGAGAGAATACTTACCGCTACGGCAGTACCGATTGCACCAGCGACTTGCTGGAGCGTACTCATAATAGCCGTTCCATCTGGGTATAGATCCATAGGGAGCTGGTTTAGACCGTTAGTTTGGGCTGGCATCATAATCATAGAAATACCGATCATCAAGCAGCTATGCAGCACAATAATGAGTACGAGCGTGGATGTCGTTGTAATGCCGGACAGGAAAAACAACACAGCGGCCACGATCACAAGTCCTGGAATCACAAGCCATTTGGGACCGAATTTATCGAATAAGGAGCCCATAATAGGCGACAAGAGACCGTTGATAATCCCACCTGGCAGAAGCACCAAACCTGCTGTTAGAGCGGACAAGGCCAGCCCTTTTTGCAAAAAGAGTGGAAGAATCAGCATCGTAGAAAGGATCGTCATCATACATAAGAACACCATGATAACGCCGATCACAAACATTGGATATTTAAATACACGCAAATTCAGCATAGGTGCTTTCATTTTCAACTGTCGTACAGAGAACAGAATCAACGATATCACGCCGATGATCACAGGAAGCAAAACAACCAGGCTGGTCCAGCCTTCGCCACCTTCACCAGATTTACTGAAACCAAACACGACACCGCCGAAGCCAATGGAAGACAGGATAATAGATAATAGATCAATCTTGGGCTTGGTCGGTTCTGAGACGTTCTGCATAAACAAAATACCGCAGATCAGCGAGAGGACCAAGAAAGGAAGAGAGATCCAGAAGATCCAGTGCCAAGATAAATTCTGAAGTACCAGTCCTGCAATGGTAGGTCCTACCGCAGGTGCAAACATAATAACCAATCCGATGATTCCCATAGCCGCGCCTCTCTTTTCAGCTGGGAAGATAATTAAGATCGTGTTAAACATCAACGGCAATAACAGCGCTGTACCCATAGCCTGTAAAATGCGTGCGATCAATAACACTGAAAAGGTAGGGGCAAGCGCTGCAACGAGACAACCAGCTATTGAAAATAGCAACGATGTCACAAACAGCTGTCTTGTGGTAAAGGTTTGAAGCAGCAATCCCGATACAGGCACCAAAATACCAAGTGTCAGCAGATAAGCGGTAGTCAGCCATTGAGCTGTTGCAGTTGTAATATGCAAAATCTGCATCAAATCATTCAACGCAATGTTAAGTGCCGTTTCACTGAACATTCCAATAAAGCCACTAAGGAGCAGGGCAATCATAATAGGTAGCACCTTGAACGTTTTGGGTTCAGAGGGTGAGCTTGTTTGACTCATTGTACTCATGTTGTTTTTGTTCCTCCAATAAATTAATGGGTATTGAATTATAACGATCGGTCTATATATAATAAACATGCTATTATTTTTTTGTCAAAGTAAAAGTTTCAAATATTATATAATGAAGGATGCTGTATATGGCTGCTAAACCCGAATCATATGAGAATATCGTACAAACGGCGTCGAGGCTCTTTTTTCACCAGGGGTATCATGCTACCGGACTGAATCAGATTCTTGCGGAGAGTGGATCACCGAAGGGATCACTTTATTATTATTTTCCACATGGTAAAGAAGAGTTGGCTTTGGAGTGCATAAGAAGAGGGAATGAGTTTATTAAGCAAAAATTAAAACAGGCACTGAGTGGAAACGAAAATCCTGTAGTAGCCATTCAGGATTTTATTCGTCATACAGCTGAGGAGGCAGACCGTCTCGGCTTTGACAGCTTCATGCCGATTGGCTTCTGGGCTGCCGCGGAAACTTCCTGTATTAGTGAATCACTACGTCATGCCTGTGTGAATACGTTTACAGATTGGCAGCACATCTATATGGAACGCCTTCAGGAATCGGGCTTGGACGAGAAAAAGGCACACAGTCTGGCGGTACTGATCATTTCGATGCTTGAAGGTGCATTAATTTTGGCCGTTACACAACAGAGCAGTGCTCCTATTTATAATATCGTGGATTACATTCCACAGCTGGTCAAATGACTTAGCTGGTCGGTTTTCAAGCGCCCCTAATGAGCTCCAACAAACGACTTTAGAGAGTCGATGTTTTCATTTTTGAGAACTCGGCTTTTTGGTGCATCCTGGGACGTAATTTTACTCACATTACCAGCACCAAATGATGAAAAGTATGGTAAAATGGAATGAATTTGATTTTGCGCGAAAGGAAGAGTGATAGCAAGTGGCAAAAGCGAAGGTACCCAAACGGCCTACTCGGGATGAATTTGTACTGGAGGAAATCGGGAATCAGCTTGTAGAAGCACAACAAGAGCAATCCGAAGTTGTATTGACAGTATGGGGACGCGAAGAAGCAACCCGCGGACAAATCGTTAAAATGGACTCGAGAACAGGCAAGGTTCATGTAGAGAGTAATGGAGAAACGGATAAAGTTCCTTTTATGGATATCATGAGTGTAAATTACCCGAGAGATTAGTTGTGATTACATAAATATAACAGAAAGGGATGAAAGAATGTCAAAGTTAGGCGTCTCCCTTACAATCGGTATTTTTATGATCATCTTTTCAATAATTTTCGGTTTTAAAGTATATATAGCTGTTTCTGCTGCTATGTTCGGACTTTTTGCTTATCTAGCTACAGTAGGATATCTCAAACGTAACAGCCAGGATGATCCGTCAAATGATGGCTATTATGAATTTTTGGAAAATGCCAGGAACTAATAATTATTATTCGTGAATAAAAAAACAACCGAGTGGTTTACAGCCATCGGTTGTTTTTTTTATATTCTGCTGTATAAGTGGTAAGGAGAACACCGCATTGCTGCGTTGACCTAGGCCTGGTATGGGTTTATGTAGCTTTGATCGAGCTGGCATGACTGGCACGGGCTTCGGCTTTCTTAAGCACCTTACGATCGAAAATGAAGGGGCCGAACGGCAACAGCGAGGCAATCAAGGCTGCAAGCCCTTGCAGCAGCGTAATTTTACGCAAAATCAGCATGACAATAGTGGCAACCACATAAGCCACAAACAGTACCCCATGGATCATTCCCACCCAGCTTACCATTTGCGGCATTCCGGCTGCGTATTTAAGTGGCATGGCAATACACACAAGCAGCAGATAAGAAATCGCTTCAATATTACCAATGGCACCAAACGTCTTAAAAGCATTTTTGAACATAATACACCTCCTTTTTCTATTACTTAAAATTTAATATATCCTATAATGCAATGTTATTAAACGGTAGAAAGTTACGATATATCGAATATTTACAGCTTGCTCTTAATATTTCCTCTGAGACTAGGGTAACAAGGTTTGCTTTGTATGGCTTAGCGCAAGAAAAAAATGTCTAGTTAGCCAAGCTCGAAGGCATTGTGTATATGGACATTTCGAGGTTAACATGTACCCAATTACTAAAGAATGCTAGTGTCAGGTCTAAACATTTGGTATGGAAATTCCGATAACAGTTAAATGAACGTCTGTACGTTATGGTATATATTTTAAAAGCTGGATTACAGCAGAAGGGTTTGTGAGTCTACTTATTCGTTTTGACAACATAAAATTTCAATACTGGTATCAAGGAGAGCATAAAACATGAATAAAAAACGTTTGCGTCAATGGATGGCTCCGTTCGCAACGGCTACGCTGATTTTGAATACGGGGTATGGCATTTTGGGACCCGATGCAGTGGCTAGCGCGTTGCCGACTGAAAGGCATAACTCAAATCTGACAGGTTTGAACATACCACAATCACATACCAAATTAGCGACCGTTCAAGGACGCCAAATACCGATCACTTCTAGTACGAAATTGACTACATTAACCGGTCAGAAGCCTAATATTAACCAAGTGATGAAATTAATGTCGACCCAATTGGTTACTGCGAATATTGCGCCAGCAGAGGTAAGCAATCTGACAGCGATTCCTACAGAAACAACAAAAGTAAATTTGTCCTGGACTAATCCATCGGACATCAATTTTGACCACGTAAAAGTGGTTAATGTCACTAACGATGTATATGTTGATAACATTCGAAGTAACTCTTATATGATGAGTGGTTTACAGCCGAATACGACATATACCTTTCGAGTAAAGACAGTGAATAAGAGCGGCAACGAATCTCTAGGTACGACAGTACAGGTTAAAACAGCTTCCACTGATGCCCCTGTGGATAAGACACCCCCAGGAGAAGTAAGCGGGCTGACAGCGACAAATATAGGATATAATGGATTTACCATCAATTACATACTGCCTAAGGATGCTGACTTAAGCCAAGCGATTATTTATTTAAATGGTACAGAAATTCAGAAAACCACAGGCACGTCTTACACGTTTAATGTGTTGAATGCTGCTACAGCCTACACTGTAATGGTCAAAACGATAGACAAATCCGGAAACATATCTCAAGGAGTTAGTATTCCCGTTACAACGTCTTCAGTCTCTACCGATATCGTGCCCGAAGTGACAGGTGCTTCAGTGACATCAGTTAATAACTATAGTGTTACTGTTTCCTGGACAAAACCTAGCGGAATTAGTACAGTCAGTCTATATAAGGATGGACAACTGGTAACTGATTCAACAGGATCATCCTATACATTTAACAATCTTTCGGCAAGCCAGACATACACGTTCACGATAAAATCCAAGCGGAGCACAGGTGCGTTATCCTCCGGTGTGAAGCTGACTGCCACAACGGACAGCACATCTTCCAATTCGTCAGAAGTGTCTAATCTTGAAGTCGATAGCAAAAGCGACACCTGGATCAAAATCACCTATGATATGCCGAGTCGAGCAGAGAGGGTAAAAATCTATGTTGATGGTGATTATAAGGGAAATACAACCTCAGAATCCTATAAAATAACGGATTTACGAGAAGGACGCTGGTATGAGATTAAAGTCATAACCGTAAATAGTAGTGGAAGGGAATCTAGTGGTGTAAAGATATCCGAACGCACGAATTCGGATGGTTACTACTCTTCGTCCTCTAGTTCATCGAACTATGAGAAAGCGAGAGATTTAATGCGGATTGCGGAGAACAGTCTAAATGCGTCCGACTGGCGTTCTGCCAGAGATGCGATAAGTGATCTGCCAACCGGTACACGTAAAAGCGATCTGCTAGATCGACTGGAGGCTATTCGCAATAGGGCATTAGGCACCAGTAGTTCATCGTCCGGGACGAGTTCAACTACAACGACTTCCGGCACTACGACGAGTTACACGAACAATGCGGTTGCTTCATATACAACATCGTTCACCCTGACACCAGGAGCTAAAACAGCTTATGTTGATGGTCGGGCTACAACGATAGCTCAGGCGCCAAAAATTATAAATGGGGTAACGATGGTCCCGTTACGCTTTATCAGTGAACGGGTGGGTTACGATGTAAACTATGAAAAAGGGACTAAAAAGATCATTCTGAATCGTCCTACAGACGGCAAACAAATAGTACTTCAAGTCAAGAATTCCACCCTTGCTGTATATGAGTTAAACAACTCCCGAAATTATTCGACGAACATCACTGCTCCGGTTATTGTTAACGGCTACACGCTGGTTCCATTACGAGTCATCAGCGAGCTTTCGGGTTATCAGGTAAACTATAATAGTGTTTCCAAACAAATTACGATTACCAAATAAATACTCTAACAAAAAGAGTTCTAAAGTAAAAAAACTTTAGAACTCTTTTTGTTAGGAGTTTATCATGATGTCGATGATACACGGATTGGTATCTCAATGCTTACCTGTCCGCCGCCTGTCTGGGTGGAGTTAGTGATGATCAGCTGTCCGCCATGTAGGTTCACAATGGATTTTGTTATATACAGACCCATGCCGTAATGTCCAGTTAATCTTCTGGACGAGTCGCCCATATAAAATTGCTCCGTTGCCTGTTTGAGGCCTTCAGGAGAGAAGCCTGGGCCTTCGTCTACGATGCTTAAACGAATACACTCTTCGGCAGACTCCGCAGTCAGCCGGATTTCGCTATATTCCGGCGCTTGCTCTACCGCATTAGAAGCAACATTCATGATGGCTCGCTCAAGCAGAACTGGGTCTACATACAACGTACTAGGGAGGTTGTATGTAGCAAATACGACAGATATTTTTCTGACAGCGGCCAGAGCCATTACCTGATCTTTTATCTTAGTTAGATAGAAGTCAGTATCTATCGTTTCCGCCTGCAGGGTGGCTACTGTTTCCGCTTTTGAAATTTCAATAAGAGTCTTAATATACTGCTCCATTTGCCTGGTGCTCTCCGCTATATAATCGGTATAGTTTTTTTGCTCCTCCGATTGATCGGTTTCGGACAGCAACTCTACGTTTCCGCGAACGATAGTGAGTGGTGTTTTGACATCGTGTGCCAGGGCGGATATTTGCTCACGACGGGATTTTTCGAGATTCCATTGTTTCTGAAGCGAAGTCTTTAACGTTTCTTTCATTTTATCCATAGAATGGAGCACCCGATCGATCTCCATCACACCACTGAGCTGAATTGAGAAGTCCAGGTCCTGTGCTTGAATTTGCTTTGTAGCCTGCTGCAATCCACTCATTTTGCGCGTCAACTTTCGTCCGAAGGAGGAAGCGAGTAGGGCTCCTCCCCCCAGGAAGGCGATACAAAACACGGCAAAAAAGGACAATTCCGCGTTCGGCAGATATTGACGTAGAATAGGAAGTTCAAACTGTGCCGAGACAGAGTAGCGCATCACAGTAACTTCATTATTATGTGAAACTTTTACATAGTTGTAGGGAAATTGATAGGCAGTATTGCTCTGCTGCGTAACACTCCAAGCGGCTTGAGCCTGCTTTTCAGAAAGATTTCCCTCAATGTGGCGGCCTTCCGAAGTGAATGACGCGTATCTATATAGTTTCTGCCGAGAATCCGGCTGTAGGGTCTTGCCAGCTTCAAGGATTGCCTTATCCTCCCGTACCTGATTCTCAGCATAGTTCGCAGGAAGAATGGTTCCACAAGACATCAGGATATAGAAGGTGAGGACCAGGAACAGCGCTAGCGCAATCGTCCCGATACAGAACATAACTAAATAACCCAGAAAAATGGTTCGCAGTTTGGTTGTCTTATGTGCTTGCTGTATTTTGGCTACTTCCATCGGTATCCGATCCCCCAAACT
This sequence comes from Paenibacillus polymyxa M1, assembly GCF_000237325.1. Classification (NCBI taxonomy): domain Bacteria; kingdom Bacillati; phylum Bacillota; class Bacilli; order Caryophanales; family Paenibacillaceae; genus Paenibacillus; species Paenibacillus polymyxa. The sequence goes on along the minus strand of NC_017542.1, from coordinate 2,938,511 downwards.
GTCTCCACTGGCGAAACCTCTACTTTGCCAAGCTTGGCCCGAATATTTTTGATATGCTCCACGATGGTGGCGGAGTCGCTGTCTCCATCAAAGCCGAAGACGGCTTCGTAAATCTGTTCTTTAGAGAACACTTGGCCCCAGTTCAGAGCTAGAAACTTACATATCTCATATTCACTTTTGGTAAACGGGATTACAACATTTTGAACGGTGATTTCCTTACCCGACAGATTGAAATGAACTTCCCCGATGCAGAATACATTACGCCGTTCACGATTCTCTCGTCTGAGATGGGCGTTGATTCGAGCGCGCAGCTCTCCAGCCCCAAACGGCTTGACAATATAATCGTCGGCTCCTTCCCCAAGGCCCAACATTACATCGTTCTCCATGGATTTTGCTGTAAGGAACAGGATCGGACAGTCTACCTTGCTGCGAATTTCCCGACAGAGTGTGAATCCGTCCATGTTCGGCATCATCACGTCCAGCAGGATGAGGTCAAAGGCTCCAAGCTGCATGGTGAGAACCTGTGGGGAGGTGGAGACTACCGTGACAACATGGCCATCTTTCTGCAAAATATTTTGAAGTAGTGCCAAAACGGCGGGTTCATCATCAACGGCCAACAAGTTTGCCATGCTTTATTCACTTCCCTTGCTTTCTTTCTTTAATCTTTACTCGGATGAATTTTGTCCTTCCCAACGACAAATCCATAACCCTAATAATACCATGATGACTAAGGTCCCTACTACGCAATATCTGATTCCCAAATCAAGCTGTATAGTTTCAGGGATAGAATCTGCTGAGCTTACGCCGTATTGCACCCAGATCGTGATGAAGCGGGCAGCCCAAGCAGAGGGGATGAATATCCAATTATGATCACCCAGCCCAGTTAGAAGCAAAGCGGACAATAGACTCTCCATGATGCCCAGACCGATAGAAGCTCCTTTACCGAATCGCAAACTAACGAAAAAATGTAGAATATAAAGGAATAAACTCGACATAAACAGAATGCAGGCACCCAACACATAAAACTTCAAGCCATACGGGGACTCTTTCAACAGATATATATAGCCAGCTCCAAAGCCGCCTGAGGCAAGCAGCACACTACCAAATCCCAAGCACAGAAGCAGGCTAAGCTTGCTCAAAAAAGGTAACAGCTTCACCGGTGAGGTCAAGAGGTGTTGAAAATTTCCAGCGACTGACTCCTGCTCAACAGCAATGGAGCATACAATACCAATCATGGTAGGAAGAGTCACAGCCAGGACCTGCAAATAGCCGTCTATCTTCGAAATCGATGAGTATGGAGTGAAGGAATAATAGGCAAGAAAGATTGCTATGCCTAAGAGTGGCACAAGCAGCTGCACCAGCAATAAGGGCTGCCTTCTAAGTTTGAGCACATCAGATTTCAGATTGCGGAAGAAAGATATCATCTTACTTAGCCTCCCGTTTACGGAAAGACATGGCCGTCAGCACTGACAGAATCATGAATAGACATACTGTGATCAACAGGCCGGGAACAATTATGCCTCTATCCAAAAGTGGATCTCCTGAAGGAACGGAAAGCCCATTAGGCAGCACTTGAATGACGGCGCACATCAATCGCGCTGGAATAGCATAGGGTACCGCCCACCATACAGAAGACGTAGCGAACAAGACGGTGCAGGCTACGTTGCCCAGCATGTTGATGATTAGGGTGGCAAACATGCCTATTCGATCCGTTAGGAACAGGCAAAGTGGAACTTGCCACAAAAAGGTGATGAAGAGTAGCAGAGTTGCAGCGACGCTTTCTGCTAGTGTCACGGAAGTTGAGAATACGAATCCGCCAAGAGTTATCCCTATAAATAGGATAATAGAGGAAACCATTAAGAGCCTTACGCAAACCCCGATTTTACCGTACCATATCCGAGCCAAATCTACAGATATGCCAAGGACAGCACGGTATTTCAGCTTCTTGCCATCCTTTTGGATCACTCCTGAGCACATTAAGGTGAGGGCACCTGGTAGCAGCATGAAATACCACCAATTGTAGCTGGCGCTTTGGAGCATACGTCCCCCCATGAGCACGGTACACAGAGTAAGAGTAACGATGGGGGCAAGCCAGACCAACTTTTTCGTGAAGGTGCGCCTTAACTTTAGATGTTCAGCGGCTATGTATTGCTGCATCCTACTCACCTCCCTTTCGGTATTCCTGTGCAATCTGCATGAACAATGATTCCAGGTTTTGCCCTGGAGTGACCGCCTCTTGATAAGCTAATACGCCGCCGGCAATGATACCGACATGGTCAACGATTTGTTCGACTTCGGATAGGATATGACTAGAAAGAATTACAGTAATTCCTCGCTTCGGGAAGGAGCGAATTAGCTCACGTTGCTCCTGAATACCAATGGGGTCTAGTCCATTGGTTGGCTCATCTAAGATCAATAGCTTGGGATGATTGAGGAGAGCAATCGCAATGCCCAGCCGCTGTTTCATACCCATTGAGAACTGGCCGGAGCGCTTTTTCCCGGTATGGGTCAAATCAACAATGCTCAGCACTTCATCAATCCGCGAATCAGGTAGTCCAAGCAACGTTGTGCGAACCTTCAGGTTCTCTCTAGCTGTCAAATTCTCATAGAGTGGAGGAGCTTCGATCAGTGCGCCGATCTGAGCAAGATCTTTTCGGGACCAAGGTTTCCCTTGAAATAAAATTTCACCGGCTGTCGGGCGTAGCATACCGGTTAGCATTTTTAAGGTAGTTGATTTTCCTGCCCCATTTGGCCCGAGCAATCCATACACGGAATTCTCCTGAATAGACAACGCGACGTTGTTCACTGCCTGCTGTCGTCCAAAGGTTTTGCAGAGATTTTTAGTCTGTAAAATAATATTATCCATATCAGTTCATCCTTTTCATTCGTTCTGACAACTACTTTACAGATCAATTCTAAGAACTTTATAAGGATTGAAATATTAATGTTTCAAACTTTATGCATTCATGCAGTATTCGCTATAATGGATACAGTGATTTAGGAAAGGGATGTAATCATGAAGAAGGTTATCGTAATCGGGTCAGGAATTCTGGGGGCATCGACAGCATACCAGTTAGCAAAAATGGGCGCTGATGTCATTCTTGTAGACCGCAAAGATAAAGGACAGGCGACTGATGCAGCTGCTGGCATTATCTGTCCCTGGCTATCACAGCGACGCAATCAGGCTTGGTACCAGCTAGCCAAAGCGGGCGCACGTTTTTACCCCGAATTGATTGAAGAACTCAAAAGCGAGGGAGAAACAGAAACTGGCTATGCTCAAGTTGGGGCTCTCAGTATTCACGATGATTTGGAGAAAATCAAAAAAATGCAGGAACGGGCACACTTACGACATACAGATGCACCGGAAATCGGTGAAATTACGCAACTAAATGAAAAGGAAACCCATGAACAGTTTCCTTTATTAGAAGATCGATATCATTCTGTTCATATTAGCGGTGCCGCTCGTATAGATGGTCGTGCGCTACGTGACGCGTTGATCCGATCAGCCCAAAGAAATGGGGCAACCCTTATCCATGGGGATGCTGTGCTTCAATATAATTCCGACCATGTAACCGGAGTAATGGTCGATGGACATAGTTTTTCGTCTGACGTAGTCATTGTTTGTGCTGGTGCATGGGCCAATCAACTGATGCTGCCTTTGGGCATTCGCTTTAAAGTTAGTTTTCAAAAGGCACAAATCATGCATTTGCAGATCCCTGCCGGACAAGATACAGGCACCTGGCCTGTAATCATACCGCCTTCTGACCAGTATTTGTTGGCGTTTGATCAACAGAAGATCGTAATAGGTGCGACTCACGAAAATGAAATCGAAGGCTACGATACAAGAGTAACAGCAGGTGGAATGCAGGAAATCCTAAATAAAGGTTTAGAATTAGCACCTGGTTTGGCAAATAGCACTTTTCAGGAGGTAAGAGTCGGTTTCCGTCCTTTTACCCCCGGTTTTCTACCGGTGCTTGGAGCTGTGCCTGGCTGGAACGGCCTTATAGCTGCCAATGGGCTTGGAGCATCCGGGCTGACCATGGGTCCCTTTATTGGAAGCCAACTGGCAAAGTTAGCACTGGGAATGGCTTTGGATATCAACATCGATGATTATGATATTCGAAATGCTATTGATGAAGATTGATCCTAGAAGCTGGACAACAGTAGATATGCATAAGAAGCCGCCATATTGGCGGCTTTTCTAATAATATAAGTTCTTTTCCTGGCCCAAAGATAGAGCTTATGTCGATTTTTAAGGTTACTCGTTTCTATTTTAGTCTTAGACCTAGTAAAACCCCGCTACGTATGAACAAGATTAGTGACACACCGAAACAAATCACAGAAAACAGGCTAACGGAAATAAAACCACCGCTGTGCGCGTATAGCATTCCTGCTGTGAAAGAGCCAACCATTGTTCCAAAATACATAGAAGAATTGGCAAGTGATGAGACTGTTCCGCGTGCTGTGGCAGACAAGGTTTGAAGCATACTCATCATAAGCGGAAAAATCATTCCAAGGATAAGGAAGATCAGAAAATATGTAATTTCGACATAGGTCACACTAGGTAAATAGGGCAGAAGCAAATAAAGCAGACCGATGAAAATTACGCCATAGATCAAAGAGTGCTTAGGCCCCACTTTGTTAACTAAGCTGCTCCCAAATAAGCTGCTGATCGTATTTCCTAAACCAAGGAATAATATCACCGTACCAATATTTGCAACATTGAGGCTGAATTTGTCGGACAGCCATGTGCCAATAAAAGAGAAGGCAGCAAAATTTCCGAGTTGGAACAGGAAGTAGGCCAGAAAAGCGACCTTAGGTGTTGACCCCTGCAGCAATGAACGGTATCTGTTCCTAATCGAGAGAGCCTTTTGCTTCTGTATAGAAGGAGGCAAGGCGGGCAAGAGAACAGCAGTCCAAATAACGATCAGGAAGGTGCAGCAACCAATCATAATAAAGGGTGTTTGCCACCCGGCGGTAGCGAGATAGCTGCCAATGGGCACGCCCAGCATTTGGGAAAAAGCTAATCCTGCGGTGACAACTCCCATGGCTTTTAACACTTTATGTGGTTGAACTAACTGAGGAATGGCTGCCCAAACTTGAGGTGAGGCAAAAGCGGCACTAATGCCAGCCAATAAGCGAAAAGCAAACATGGTCCAAAAATCAACGGCAAAGCCGCAAAGTAGAGTGAAGATACCAAAACCAAGTAAGCCGAACAGTAGTACTTTTTTTCGATTCCATGCATCTGACAACGGTCCTGCAATTAAGGCAAACAGAGCATACCCTAAAGCATAGGCTGAAACAATCCAGCCCGATTGTTCGATAGAAATGCCGAAGCTTTCACGAAGAATAGGTAGAAGAGGCGACACAATGAACGTATCTGTACCAATGAAAAACATGATCAAGAAAAACAAGGTGATAATTTTATTCAAAACGAAACCCTCCATTTGTTCTATAGTTCGAATATTTTAGAATAATAGAAATATAGCATTCCAATATGCTATAATGCAACTATAATTCTTTGTTAGGCAGGTGAACGGATCTTGAGAACGCTGTATCATCCCAACGTAATTGAAATTACTCTACCTACAGTTTTATATGCTCTAAGTGACCCCATTCGGCTTAATATCATCCAGATTTTAGACGAAAAAGGGGAGCAATCCTGTAGCTCGATAGATATTTCAGCTCCAAAGTCAACCTTGTCTCATCATTTTAAGGTTCTTCGGGAATCAGGGGTCATTCATACGAGAATAGAGGGAACCCAACGCTTTATCTCTATCCGTTACGATGATTTGAATGAACGCTTTCCTAGCTTGCTGTCGGCCGTACTGATGGGCTTGAAGCAATAAAAGAAAAAGGTCTAGTTAGCATAAAACTAACTAGACCTTATTTGTCGAAGAACAACCATATATAATTATAAATTGCCGCTTATTTTGCAGTTAGAGAGAAGCTGAACCCTCTACACGTCATTCATCATGTCGTTGAGATGCGAATTCTCCAACGATTGTGTCAGGGTTTGCATATTTTTCAAGTAGTCGATTTTATAGATACAGGAGTAAATCACGTTTAATACATAGTCAAAGGCAATTTGCGACGAAAAAGTACCAATCTTGGCATGCTTTACTTCGTCATTAGGCACCTGGATACATATACTACTTCGTTTGGCCAATTCACTTTGATTGGTAGCTGTAATGGTGATAAAAGGGATATTCTCACGCGTAAAATGTCGTGCCGCTTTTAAAAAAATCGGTGACTTACCGTGGTAAGTTAAGAAAATAGCGCAATCTTCTGAAGTTAGATTAGCCGTATGGTAAGCCCATTCAGACAGCTCCGTGGCTATAACCACATACTTGTTGATTTTTACTAATTTATTCTGAAAACTTTTTGCTCGGATTTGTGAATCGCCTAACGCATATATAAAGATCCTATTTGCTTGATCCAGTAACTGGGCTGTTTGTGACAGCAAGTGATCATCCATGAATGTAAAGTTTTTTTCAATCGTTTCCTTCATTAATTCAGCAATTTCTTTCGCCACTTGAAGTGGGGTTTCATCAAACCCGAATGGATAGTTGGGGTCTACATTAGAAATATTCTGGGTATCTTGCTGGAATTCCCGAGCGAGTTTTATTATAAACTCCTTGAAGCCGGATAGCCCAAGTTTGTGAATTAATCGATTAATGGCGGAATGCGAAGTATACGTAGCTTTGGCAAGCTCCTGAATATTTAAGTGCAGGATCGATTCCTTGTGGACCAAAATGTAGGAAGCAATGCTTTTTTCGTTTGGTGTAAAGTTTTGCATTTCTGATAATTGCATCAGTATTTTCAACAGGTTCCCCCCGGTTCAATTGAAATAACGTTTGATAAAAGATACCCAATAAACATTTTGTTTAAAAACAAGCCGTCATGCTTACAAATATTCGGTTAAATGTACCGTTTTGATGGCAAATTATTTACGATCGACGTTCTTCTACTATAATAAATGAAAAAGAGCCTAGGGGGAATTAATATGCTTACCATCGGTTATATTGGGAATGGCAAAAGCACCAATCGGTATCATCTGCCTTTTTCATTGACCAGAGATCATTTGAAAGTAAAGACGATCTACGCCCGTAATCCAGATAAAGGGGAGTGGGAGAAAATTCCTGGCGTGCAGTATACAGATCATCTTGAATCTTTAATGAACGATAAGGAAATTCAGTTGATTGTTGTCTGTACACCTGTAGAATCCCACTACACTTATGCGAAAATGGCACTCGACCACGGAAAAAATGTACTTATTGAGAAACCCTTTATGTTAACGAAAGAAGAAGCAGTGTCCATCTTCCAATATGCCAAAGAGAAAAATCTGATTATACAGTGCTACCAAAACAGACGATACGATTCGGATTTTCTCACTACCAAGAAGGTCATTGAATCAGGAAAACTCGGTGATTTGTTGGAGGTGGAAATGCATTTTGATTATTACCGCCCTGAAACCCCCAACTCCACCTCTCATTTTTCCAAATATAACAGTTACCTCTATGGACATGGCGCTCATACCATTGACCAGGTTCTTTCCTATTTTGGGAAACCTGACACGATCCATTACGACGTGCGCCAATTGCTCGGTTCTGGAAGAATGAATGACTATTTTGATCTGGATTTTTATTATCCCTCACTCAAGGTATCCATTAAATCCAGCTTTTTTCGTTTAAAAGAGCGGCCGAGTTTTGTAGTATACGGCAAAAAAGGCGTTTTTATAAAGCAGACAAAGGATCGTCAGGAGGAGCATCTTAAATTATACTATCTACCTAAGGGACACGCCGATTTTGGCATCGACCAGCCTGAGCATTATGGCATTTTAACGTACCTGGATGATGATGGTCAGTACCATGAAGAAAAAGTTGTTTCTGAAAAAGGAGATTATGCCCGAGTGTATGACGATCTCTATCATTCGATCATACACGGCAAAGAAAAAGCGATTACAGATGAAGAAACCATAACTTCAATGGAAATACTTGAGAAGGGTATAGAGGAGTGTAACTAGAATGAAATTGGGAATTGTCGGAGCAGGAATGATCGTAGGGGATCTATTGAGCTTTATTCAGGAAATCCCGACGATCTTATTAAAGGCCATTTGTTCTAGGCCTAGCCATGAAGAGAAATTACTAGCTTGGCAACATAGATATGGAATCTCTCAGATTTATTCGGATTACAGCAAAATGCTGAGGAATAACGACGTAGATACTGTCTATATTGGTTTGCCTAATCATCTCCATTATTCATATGCCAAAGAAGCATTACTGAGTGGTAAACATGTCATATGTGAGAAGCCATTTACATCCAATGTGCATGAATTTCTAGAGCTAAAAGAAATTGCTCAGCAAAGAAAACTGGTATTGGTGGAAGCTATTACGAATCAATATTTGAAAAATTATTTGTCCATAAAGGAGTATCTGCCTAAACTTGGCGAGATTAAAATAGTTGAATGCAACTATTCTCAATATTCATCCCGGTATGAGGCTTTTAAAGCGGGAGTAATCCAGCCTGCGTTTAATCCGGAAATGTCTGGCGGAGCCTTGATGGATATCAATTTATACAATATTCATTTTGTTGTTGGCCTCTTCGGGAGCCCTAAGAAGGTAGAATATTTGGCGAACATGGAACGTGGAATTGACACTTCAGGCATACTGCTGCTTGATTACGGCGATTTTAAGTGTGTTTGCATAGGTTCAAAAGACAGTACGGCACCCAATGCAGTGAACATTCAAGGCAATAAAGGCTATGTACACATGGCGAGTTCAGCTAATATATGCGATTATTTTGAATACACTCCTAATAAGGAAACGCCCATCCAGGTGGACCTAAAAGATCATTCGCATCGTATGTATGACGAATTCGTTGAATTCGAACGTATCATCCGAGAAAATGATTTGGAAAAAGTCTCGGATATGCTTGAACATAGCGAAAAGGTCATGAATGTCATTGAGAAGGCCAAACAGTCGGCCAATCTTGTGTTTGGTCCCGATAAACACAATCTTTAATGCTTGTACCTGAAATTGAAGAAGCAACTCGCTTGAGCTGCTTCTGACTCATGGATTTGAGAGTAGCAGATAGATACGTCTGCTACTCTTTTTTTGCCCAGATTCACAATTTCCGGTCCAAAAGCATGCCAATTTGCTCGGCCATCCTCGTCCCGAAGTTCATCTATTATTGGACAAGTACACTGGAGGGAAGGTAAAAGTGAGGGCTTAAACGTAAAAGGACCTGTTTTCGGGTGCCCTCAACCAACTATGATATTTTCCTCAAAATATTCGCACCAAATCCACTGCTTTGGTATGTTTTGACGAGATCACCAAGTCGTACAGAAAAGCCCAAGATACCGCTGCCCCTGTTCGTTCCACGGGGTACATCATACCATTGTCCGCTGACTTCCACCGCCCCGGTCGGATCATAAGTCACTTCCCCTTCCAACACATTGGTCCAATTATGACCACTGCCGTTGTCGCTTAATCCTGTCCACCAGATCCTATTGTTATTAAGGTGCCGAATGTAGTATATGCCTCCATCGTCGCCTTGCCAGGTTCCTGTCAAATCATACGCAGGTTGCCTCCAATGAGTTAGTGTAGGTACCTGATTGTAGTACATAGGTTGCACTCCTCTATTGAATTTATTATTCGTTACAGCATAAGTCCACAACAGCAGCTTGCTTTACCATCGTTGCCATGTAGTTGTGATAATTCCACCGGATACCTTGGTCAACTGGTCTTCACTACGGGTTAAGACCAAGGTACCGTTGTTCTTGTTCCTTCCACGCGGTACATCGGCCCAATTTCCTGAGATTACCACTCCCTCTGGTCCAATCTGTCGAATTCCATGAAACACGTGTGTCCAGTTTTGCCCACTGCCGTTGTCGCTAAATCCTGCCCACCAGACATGGGGGTCATCATGCCGAATGTAGTACACGCTTCCATCGTTGCCTCGCCAGATTCCCGTCATATCCGGTTCCTGCCGAGTCGCTTGTGCATTAACAAAAGACTCCCGATTGTGCATAAGCCTGCAATGAGTTAGCGTAGGTACCAGATTGTAGTACACAAGTAGCACTCCTCTATTTTTTTTATTTGTTACAACATATGCCGACACAAAACAATTGAACCTAGGCAAATGCGATTTGAGATTAGAAATCTCAATGGTCTGATTCGAATAGTTAGGCGAGAGCAAATTGATGAATGGAATATGATGATTGATATGAACAGCAGAGGGATTTTGTATGGAATTGCAGCTGATTTGCCTGCGATGCGGGAACACAAATCGGGACACATCATTAACTTGTCTTCTATTGCTGGACATAATGTCTACCCAGACAGCACTGTATATTGCGCGATTAGACATGCAGTCAAGGCTGATGAGTATGAGATATACGGAGGAGTTGGAGAGAAGAACAGCTATGATCTAATTCTTCATAGCTGTGGAGATTGAATTGATGGAATACCTTTTTTTCAGAGAGTCGTACCAGGTAAAATCATCGAATTTATACGAAAATGATTTTACCCGGTATGACGTATTTAAGATCAATAGCACCAATCATAGCGTTCTAACTAAAGTCTATCTCTCAATGAAACTTATACATCTCAATCACGAGGAAGTCTCTTTAGTTAGAGTAAATAATTGAGATGAGAAATCATATTTCTCCGCAATATTGAAATCCTGGTCAGCCTTATAAGGCGGGGTGAGTATAAGTCCGATGTTCATTAACTCGCTGCCTGTGAAACGTCGATCCAGTTCTTCCACGAAATATACTGCCATTTCGTCCAGTCCGATGAGCTTTAGCCGTGAATAAGCTGCATTAGGGCGTGAGAGTACCTGGTACCAGCCGACGAGAGCATGCTCACGTTCTGCATCAACGGTCATCCAAGCTGTCTCATTTTTTTCAAAGGGACTTAGCAGACGGTAAAACGTTCCCTGGGTAACTAATCGTTGGTGACGTTTATACAGTTGTATTTGCTTTTTGATTATATTGCACTCTTCCTCGGTTAAAGCTAATGGATCAAGTTCGTAACCGAATACACCGAAGTAGGCGACATTTGATCTGGTTTGCAGCGGTGCGGTTCTGCCTACCTGGTGGTTCGGAATGGTTGACACATGAGCACCCATGCTGCTAAGCGGATAGGCCATGGAAGTGCCATACTGAATCTTAAGACGTTCAATAGCTTCGCTATCGTCGCTCGTCCATGTTTGCGGAGCATAATAAAGCATCCCTGGATCAAATCGTCCTCCACCGGAAGCACAGGACTCAAACAAAACCTCAGGGTATTTGGTAATCAGCTTCTCATATAAAGCATACACGCCTAGGACGTAACGATGGAAAAACTCGCCCTGTCTTTCCTTGCCCAGAGATAATGAATAGGCTTCTGAAATGCAGCGATTCATATCCCATTTTACATATTCGATATGAGCAGAAGAGAGCACGTCATCCATTAACTTAAACAGGTAATCCACAACAGGCGGTTGGGAATAATCAAGAACATACTGATGCCGTCCATGCTTGCGTTTACGCCCGGGTGTTCCCACAACCCAATCCGGATGTTCCCTCATAATATGAGAGTCGGAGTTAACCATTTCCGGCTCAAACCAAAGACCGAATTTCATACCAAGCTCATTGATCTTCTTTGCCAAATTTGAGATTCCGTTCGGTAGCTTTTCACGATTTTCAAACCAGTCACCGAGTGAGGAGGTATCATTGTTTCTTTGACCGAACCAACCGTCATCCAAGACAAAGAGCTCAATCCCTAGTTCACTTGCTTTTTTAGCCATATCCACTATTTTCTTTTCGGTAAAATCAAAGTAGGTACCCTCCCAGTTATTGATCAATACAGGTCGTTCCCGTTCAGCCCAGCTACTACGAATTAAGTGTTTATTGTACAGGCGATGGAACGCCTGGCTCATGCCGTTCAAACCGCTCTGTGAGTAGACCATAACTGCTTCAGGCGAATAAAAACATTCTCCAGGATTCAGAGTCCAGCAGAATTTGTCAGGATGAATACCGAGGCTCAGTCGGGTAGTTGAGTAGCTGTCCACTTCCGCCTGGGCAAGAAAGTTTCCGCTGTAGACAAGATTCACTGCATATATTTCTCCTTGGTGTTCCTGAGATCCCGGTTTGGCAAGCGCCAAGAATGGATTGTGAATATGACTACTAATTCCTCGTGTGCTCCCAATGGACTGAACACCTGGTCTGAGTGGTGTACGCTCCACATGTCGTTCCCTACCCCATGCCCCCGACAAATGAATAATTTCATATTCGGAGTCAGGAAGATCAAGGCTCATGCTCATTAGACGGTTGACTCTCAGAACACTATTTCCGGAATTCGTTATGGATACGGATCGCGTGATTACAGGCAGTTCACTGAAGATGGTGTATGCAAGCACGGCAACCGCTCCTGTAAGGGAATCGGTCAGCGTGATCAGGAGTGTCTCTGCTTCATCTGCTTCATTACAAAACGTAGCAGGGAGATGGGGGATTTTAGGTTTCTCCGTGATGACCTCGTAACGGTCAAAGATGAACTCCATGACATGAGAACCGTCCTCCTGTATGATCTCAACTGCTGGTTCTCTAAAGTCTCCACTTCCCGAAGAAGGAAATTCCTGCTTGATGCTTTCCAATGATGTTACCAAGTCACCATCAAACTCACCGACAGACACAGAGCGGTAGCTTCGTTCAATAAAACGGTCATATTGACCTAGGTACTCCATTTTTTTGCCATAATACAAATGCTCCAATTGCCCGTTCTCCATGACACGGAAAAGGTAACTGCAGTATTTGTTCGTTAAGTGAAATGTACGTTCCTTTGGGTTAACTTGTATACTAGCCATGTACATAGCCCCTTTCAAAATATAACAGTCCTGTTGAAAGCGTTATTATAGAACTCAGCATAACAAAGCCAGGGATAGAAAATACATTACTTTTTTAAAGCGTATTATGGGAAAAACAAAGAAACCTTTAAAGAAAATTTATAGTTAGATCCACCCTTTTTTCTATGCATTTGTCATCCTTAACTTATGCTATACTGATAAATTAACAAACATAGATTCTATATTGGGCAAAGTACGGGGAGGGTGCGAATGGGCCAGAATACGTTTCAGGATGTAGATACACATCCCAGTTCAGAGCATGAAAATATATCGGATCTGATTCTATAAAATTGTGGGATAGGCACATATAGAGAACAATTTCTTTGTTTTTGCTATATTAATCTATAAAAATATTGGTATTTGAAAGCGGTTTTCTTTGCTATCGTAAAATTATTGGTTTTTTCCTGCATGGTATTTTTAACGATTGTAGGAAGAATACTTTTTACGGGAGGAGAACCGCACGTGGATTTCATAACTACCTTTATTCCAGCTGTCGGCTGGGGAGTCATGCCGATATTGGCGTATATGACTAAAGCCAGTCCCCGAGAACAGCTGACAGGTACCGTTATTGGTGCTGTGCTGTTTGCCCTGTGCGTGTATATCAATCATCCAGCCTCATTAGCACCGATTTCTTTCGTGGTAAGTTTTATATCCGGTATTTTCTGGGCTGCTGGACAATTACTCCATTTTCGATCTTTCCAAAAAGTAAGCGTATCCATCGCCATTCCTGTAATTTGCGGTCTACAGTTGATAGGGACGACGTTATTTGCCGCACTTATCTTGGGTGAATAGATAACAGGTTACCAATATGGGATGGGTGTTGGTTCTCTTCTGTGTATTTTAGCGGGAGTTCTATTGACCAGCTATCAGGGCAAGTCTGCTGGGCTGTCTAAGCCTATGCCGTTACGAATTATCATGATGCTGGTTTGCTCCGGGTTAGCGTTAAGCAGTTATGTAGTTATCAATCAGTACTTTAATATATCTGGGCTGTCCGTCATTCTGCCGCAATCGCTCGGGATGTTATACTCGGCCCTGGTCATAAATTTGAAAGGCAAACATCGGCTACGCTTCTCTCCAGTGCTTCGCAATTTGTTTACAGGATTGGTTTGGAGCATTGCTAATCTAGCACTATTTATTTCCAACGGTCTGATCGGCATGGCGGCTAGTTTTCCGATCTCTCAAGCGAGCATTGCAATTGCTTGTGTCGGCAGCATTTTAATATTTAAGGAAAAGAAAAGTCTTTATGAATGGTTAGCTATACTTGTGGGAATTACGGTGCTGATGATAGGAGTAGGAATGATTAGCCTGCTTAAGCCCTAGAGAGAATTTGTGGAGAAAAAAGCCTATATATCAATAGGGCACGCTTTTCGGGATTGACAGAGGTATAGCAGCATGAGAAAATGTACGCGCGTACATAAAATGATTGGAGGTGGGCAATATCGTTTCGCGCAAGGAAGTAGCAGAACTCGCTGGCGTGTCTGAAGCGACGGTGTCTCGGGTATTGAACGCGACCGGTCCTATCAAGGAAGATACGCGGAAACGGGTCCTGGACGTTGCCAATCAACTTGGATATGTTCCCAGTGCATTGGCCCGCAACTTTGCCCGAAGCAAAAGCGGCCATCTTGGTGTGGTTATGCCTTATGTCCCGAAGGCGCACCTGTTCTCTGCTTATTTTTTCTCCGAGATGCTGAGCGGTATCGGTAACAAGGCCAGAGACAGCGGGCTCGATCTACTACTATTATTCCGAAAACCGGGCGAACGGATGGACTACAGCAGTCTTTTCCGTCAGCAAAAGGTCGACAGTTGTATCATCCTTGGAGCAAGGGATGAGCACGATGAGGTGGAGGCTCTGAAGAGACTTCAGCAAGAGGGGCGACCGTTCTGTGTCATGAATCACCATTTTGAAGGGCAGTCGTTCTGTGAAGTGGATGCAGACCATGTAGAAGGAAGCCGGGCGGCTGTAAGTCATCTCATTGAGCAGGGATGCAAGCGGATAGCCTTTCTCAACGGTCCGGATATCTATTCCAACAGTACTGAGCGATTGAAGGGTTATCTCATCGCGCTTCAGGAGGCTGGTATTGAATATGACCATGAGCTGATTCTGGAAGGTAATTACAGTCGTCGAAGCGGGCTCGAAGCGTCGGCTACAATCGCAGACAAATTAGATGATATTGATGCCGTATTTGCGGCGAACGACCGGATGGCCCTCGGTGTAATGCAGGGTCTCCGTGAGCGCGGGCTGGCAGTTGAGCGGTTTCCAGCGTTTGTAGGCTATGATGACTCGGATGCAGCTGAGATGGCTGTTCCGCCACTAAGCAGTGTCCGTGTTCCATTTTATGAGATGGGGGAACTTGCAGCCTCGAAGCTTATACCCGATTCTCAGGATCTCACTCCGGCTCTGGAACTGACTGGGTGCGACTTAATCAGAGAACTCCTGTCCACAGAGCTGATTATTAGGGCGTCATCCATTCGTCAATAACATCATTCATCAATAATTCGTTGAAACTCATACCCATAAGGAGGATCACGACATGTCTAACCGTCTTCGTATTGGAATGGTTGGCTACAAATTTATGGGCAAGGCTCACAGCAACGCTTACCGTAGTCTACCCATGTTTTTCCCGGATGCCCCGCTGCAACCAGAGATGTCCGTTATCTGTGGACGTAACGAGCAGGGGGTTCAGGCAGCTGCCCGCCAGTTCGGCTGGAGCGAAAGTGTTACGAATTGGCGTGATCTAGTGAAACGTAGCGATATTGATCTTGTTGACATTAACGCCCCGAGTAATGCCCATAGGGAAATTGTCATTGAGGCTGCCCTCCATGGCAAGCATCTGTTTTGTGAGAAGCCGCTTGCGCTTTCATTGGCGGATTCCCGTGACATGCTGCAAGCAGCAGAGAAAGCAGGGGTCAACCATATGATTGGCTTCAACTACCGCTTTTCTCCGGCTGTCCAGCTGGCGAAGCAGCTCGTCGAAAGCGGTCGCCTGGGCAAGATTTATCATTTTCGCGCCTTTTTCCTTCAAGACTGGATTATGGACCCGTCCTTTCCGCTGGTATGGCGGTTGCAAAAAGAAGTGGCCGGTTCTGGCTCTCATGGTGATCTTGGCGCCCATTTGATTGATCTCGCTCGGTTTCTGGTCGGCGAGTTTCACGAAGTCATCGGCATGAGCGAGACGTTCATCAAACAGCGTCCGCTGGCTACGGAGATGAGCGGATTGAGCTCCAAAAGGAGTACCGAGGCCAATGCACCGATGGGAGAAGTGACGGTTGATGATGCCACGTTGTTCCTAGCACGCTTTGCTGGAGGTGCGCTGGGCAGCTTTGAGGCCACACGCTTTGCAGCCGGACATCGGAGCACAAATTCATTCGAAATCAACGGTAGTCTGGGCAGTGTACGGTTTGACTTTGAGCGAATGAATGAGCTGGAAGTGTATTTCACACAGGATGAGGAAGGTGTTCAAGGCTTCCGCCGCGTGCTCGCCACCGATCCGGCACACAAGTATTCCGAAGCCTGGTGGCCTGCAGGACATACAATTGGATTCGAGCATACCTTCACCCACGAGATGCTAGAGATGTTGAGTGCTATCTCCGAAGGACGGCAACCTTCACCAAACTTTCATGACGGGGTCGCTTGCCAGGCCGTGCTTGAAGCAGTAGAACGATCTATAAAGGAACGCCGTTGGGTATCCATTGAAGAAATGTAGGTTAACAACACATTCCGAAAGGTGAGTGGATTACAGATGCGCAAGGCACTGATTGTATGGGGTGGATGGAACGGACATGAACCGGAGCAGGTGGCGGCCATTTTTGAACGCATTCTGAAGGAAGAAGGGTTTGAGGTGGAGGTGTCCAGTACCCTTGAAGCGTATCAGGATGCGGAGAAACTGCTTGGCCTGGACCTGATCGTTCCCATGTGGACCATGGGACAGATTGAGCAGGAACTGATCAATAATGTCTCAGCAGCGGTTCAAAGCGGCGTAGGTCTGGCAGGCTGTCACGGTGGCATGTGTGATGCCTTTCGAAACAACGTGGACTGGCAATTCATGACAGGTGGGCAATGGGTTGCACATCCCGGCAATGATGGGGTGGAGTACATGGTAAACATAAAGCGTGGATCGAGCCCGCTGTTGGACCATATTGAGGATTTTCAGGTCATAAGCGAGCAGTACTACCTCCATGTAGACCCTGCGGTTGAGGTGCTGGCAACCACACGCTTCCCGGTCGTTCCGGGACCTCATTCGGCCAATGGGCCAGTGGATATGCCCGTTGTATGGACAAAGCGGTGGGGAAACGGCCGCGTGTTCTACAATTCGCTAGGTCATCACGCAGATATCATAGAAATTCCTCAAGTGACCGAGATGATGCGCAGCGGATTCCTGTGGACTGCGGCAGGCAAACAGGCTGCGACCAGCCGAGGTAGCTCGCTGGCAGAGGCATACACGGGTATGGCAGACAACCAGCAACAGTAGCGTGAACAGGATAGTATCCGATGTAATAAAAGAATGCCATTATCCATTTTTTCTGAAGGAGAAGGGAGTCCAGGCATGAAAAAAATGAAAGTGGGCATTATCGGTTGCGGTAAAATTAGCGGAATTTATATGGAAAATTGCCATCGTTTCGACATTCTGGAGCTGTTCGCAGTAGCGGATCTGGACCAAAGTCGGGCAGAGGAGCAGGCGATAGCGTTCAACGTTCCGAACGTATATTCGGTAGATGAGATTTTGGCTGATCCGCAGATCGAACTCATCATTAATTTGACCATTCCGGCCGTTCACGCCGAGGTGTGTCTCAGAGCTCTTGAGGCTGGCAAGCATGTCTATGTGGAGAAGCCACTTGCCGTCACTCGTAAGCAGGGCCAGGCTGTCTTGGATCTTGCTCATCAAAAGGGACTACTTGTTGGCTGCGCACCGGAGACCTTCTTCGGCTCCGGTATACAGACATCATTGAAGTTGATTGAAGACGGAGTCATTGGGAATCCGGTTGCTGCTACGGCTTTCATGATGAGCCGTGGACATGAACATTGGCATCCCGATCCTGAATTTTATTATGCAGACGGCGGTGGCCCGATGTTTGATATGGGCCCTTATTATTTGACAGCTCTGGTGCAATTGCTGGGACCGATTGCCACCATTTCGGGCATGACCAGCAAGGCGATGGATCAGCGAACGATTACGAGCGAGAAAAAGAGAGGCCAGACTATCCCAGTCGATATTCCGACCCATGTGGCTGGATTGTTGCGCTTCAAGCAGGGAGCTGTCGGTACGCTGATTACCAGCTTTGACATTTTTGGAGGTAGCACTCTGCCACCGATCGAGGTGTATGGTACGCATGGCACGTTGCAGGTACCTGACCCGAACACATTCGGAGGGCCAGTTCGCTTCAGGCTGCTAGGCGAGCACAATTGGACAGAGGTACCGCTGCTGCCAGGTTACCAGGAAAATACACGGGGTATCGGAGTTGCTGATATGGCCTATGCTATCCGCAACGGACGACCTCACCGCGCCAGCGGGGAACTGGCCTACCATGTGCTGGAAGCGATGTGGGCGTTCCATGATTCTTCCGATCAGCAGACCTTTTATACGATGCAGAGTACATGTCAGCGCCCGGCGGCTTTACCGGAAAACCTACCCTTATATACGTTAGATGTATAAAACAAGTACCAGCCTGAAGCTGACCTGCAGCATACAAGAATTATAAGACTGGAGGGGCTGTCCCAAAAGTCGGTCTGGGGATTTGCGCATTCTGATTTGATATTAATTACTATAAAAAAGAAGGCTCCAGCTCTGCTTTGACTGCGGCTTTGGAGTCTTCTTAGTTAAATTTTGAAACATCATGCTACATAATTTTGCGCCTTGAACAAGATCTTAATGCTATAAAAATAACATCACTACTGCGAGGAATGCGCTAGAATGGACCTTTTAACTTGATTAGTTCTATAGTGTCGTTCTAATATAAAAGAAACATCAGCTTGACATCTATGTACTCTTAATACTACGGTGATGTGAATGTATTTTTAAATTTTCAAAAATAATAGATTTATAGATTGCTAAATTGTGAGCGAAAAATATTAGACCAATTGCAATTTTTGAAGAGGGTGAAAATATGTGTAGATATGCAATGTACGGTCCATACAAAGATATCTTTGCCTGCTTTGCTTGTAGGAAGGTATATAAGCAAACATCCCGCTTTGAGATTCCAAAGGAAGAATATGAGGGGATTGTCCATGTCTGTCCGCAATGCCAGACGCCCATGCATGACATGGGGCATGATTTTCAGGCCCCGAAGCAAACGGATATCAAGCAGTGGAAAAAGGTAGAGCTTTTGTACCAAAACGGATACTCTTACCATTCCTGCGGATGTGACGGTCCTGGGTACAGACCTTCCCGGCTACAAGATGTTCCTGGATTCCTGAAGGAACAGCGAAGGTTTGAGAATGAGGGAGAGGCATTACTGCATCGGCTTTTGCAGAGTTAATTGAATCGAGCAAGTAACAAACATGGACTATTCGTAGTGTTGCCATAAGGAGGTCATCATGAGAAATTGTGCGCTATACAGCTCCACCTTTGATCTGGATCAGGTTGAGAGACTATTAGAGTCGATTTATCCCAATAACAAGATACACGTGAATGAAAGCAAAACTAGAGTTGAGGTCAAAAGCAAGGGCTGGTTTAATAAGAAAGTCAAAGGCTTTAACATAATGACCAGCAAAACGAATCCGGAGGAGTTTGCCTCCATGCTTAACGGAATGATAAATTTTTTCAGTCAGATTCCTGCTGAAAACGAACAGTTGCAGCAAAAGTTGCTGATCAAGATGAGTACGCTAAATATGGTGATTGGTGTGGAGACCGAGGAGGATATATCTGAAGCCTTTTTTGCCGAATTACTTGATATCATAAATTCGTTGGACGGGCTGATGTTCTGGGGTGGCGGTAATTTGCTTGCACCTGATGGAAGTCTGTTATTAGATGTCAATGGGCGTTCGGAAGTGGAAGATTATACAGTTACTGCTCATGTCAGTTATTTGCACGGAGAGGACCCAATTAGCGAATCCGGGATGGAGCGGAAGCTGCGGTCGGAAAAGAAATTGGTCGATCAAGGCTTTACGCAAATGCCGCCGATCCCAGGCAGGCTAGGAGATGAAGCCGCAGACAGCATCCGTTCTCTCAAGGAAGTGGCTGGCCGTGCCGTTGCTTTGTGTATTGTAGCACTGAAAGGCGAGTGTATCGGTGCGGGCGAAAGCAAGGATGATACGAAACGGATGATAAATCAAGTGACTGATCAGTATGGCGCGGACCGTTTCTTTTCACCGGAAGAGAAGAGGTTCTTATCCAATGATGATGTCGATGAGTCGGAGGGCATCCAGTTCTCCTGGCGTTATGAAGGCTTTTGGACTCTGTTATGGGCTTTGGGCCATCTTGAGAAGCTAGGTGACCCAACTGGGATTTGCGACGTGCCGTTGTCTGTTTCAAAGCTGCAGCAATTCGACTCATTTGAGGCTTTTCTGTCAAGCTCAAGACTGCGCAGCAGCAAGGAAATTTTAGATGAAGCGGATTTAATTTGTCGTTACGATTGGATGTGTGTGGATAGCCGCATTCATAAACAGCCAGCCCCTGGAAATCTGGATGATGGTGTAGTGTATGAACGTCATCGTGTGCTTAAATGGCTCACCAGTTACATGGGACAGGATTGGGATGATGTGCGCACAGATACATAATAGGAAGTCTAGAAACATCAATCCTCTACCAAATAGGTAGAGGATTGTTTGGTGTGGGGCACTTTACTTAAAATTCATGACGTTGACCGTAAATTCGCAATTCACTGATCTCAACATCGTACTTTGCGGCTCAATCATGGCCAGCTTGAAGAAGCGGAAAGGAGTGTTTTTATATTCATCCCTCACGTAGTAGACGCAGATAGCATTTTTACAAAGTTGAGGCTTCCATCCGGCAAAGCGATGTTTAGAAGATCTAATCTTTCTACTGGCAGGCGGGTCATGGGACGCTGGTCGAAACGCAGCATGGGGAATGGTATATGGCCCATATATGTACTCGGCTTTTTCCTGGTACTTCTTTAATGAATCCACTCGGCAGGGAAACAGCGATTCAGAAGTGTATATGGACTGAAGACGGCTGGCTGCGCCTGAGTCATGGCGGCAAGTTACCGACTCTGGAGACAGAAGCTCCGAACTTGCCGATCCATCTTTTTCCAGCCGAAGAACCTAGAGACCACTTCATCATCAATCCATCATTTACGGCGATTATTTTTTCATAGAGGCTATATTCAAGCTCAAGGGTAGCGATTTATATTTCTGTTAAACAAGATTACAATCTTGAGAATAACGAGTTGAATCGACAATTATACAAATATAAAAATACTAGACAAGACAACTGCTGGGAGAAAGTTGTCTTGTTTTGCACTTTTAGGACCCATGCTATGGAGTTAGGAAAACAGATTTTAAAACTTTTTAATCATCAAGGAATAGTACTGGAAAACAAAAATATATATGCTTTAGGTCGCTTTGATAAAATCTCATCACTGGGAATGATACAGAAAATCTATTAAAGCGAAATAATTGCAGTTGTAAAAGAAAGCGGTTACTTTAGGGTTGTTCTACGTTTGTTTGTTTTGGTCCCAATTATGATCGGAAAGGAGAAGACTTTACCGTGCCTCAGGGATGGAGAATGGAATTGAAATCTATGAGAATGCAGGGGTAACCAATTAGCTATTTATGATGGTAAATAGGAGGCTTGGGAATGAAAAAAACCATAACATGCTTGATTTTGTTTGGACTGCTGATGAGTATGTTGCCGTTCAAAAATGTGAGCGCTTTCGAAAATGCTAGGCTTACCCAATCGGCAACCGCAAGCTCCGTCGAAGATTCAAGTAAAGCGGCTGATTTTGCGATTGATGGTGACCCGCAAACTAGATGGTCCTCACAATATTCAGATCCGCAGTGGATAAGTGTAGATCTTGGTAGCACCACCAAAATCAATGGCGTTACGCTCAACTGGGAAGCCGCTTATGCGAAGTCCTACCAAGTTCAGACATCGACGGATGATGATCATTGGACTACCGTCTATTCCACCACGACTGGAGATGGAGGAATCGATAAGATATCTTTCGAAGTAACAGACGCTAGATATGTAAAAATGAACGGTATCGAAAGAGCTACCAGCTACGGATATTCCCTTTGGGAATTTGAAGTGCATTCAGCTGATGAACCGGAGGATAACTCACCTCCAACAGCTCCCTCCAACCTGACTAGTTCCTCGGTATCAGATACAACAGTAAGCTTGCAGTGGACGGAATCTACAGATAATGTAGGTGTTTCCAGCTACGACATCTACAAAGGATCAGACCTCGTAGGATCCAGTGCGTCGACATCCTTCATCGTTACCGGTCTAACAGCCAACATGGCGTACAGCTTTTATGTGAAAGCCAGAGATACCGCAGGTAATGTGTCAGATGCAAGCAATGTGATTGATGTTACCACCAGCGCAGCTGACACAAATATTGTCTCAGGTGAAACTTATAAACTAACGGCACAGCATAGCGGAAAAAATCTGGAAGCAGGAGACTCAACTGCCGATGGAGCGAAGGTGCAGCAGTGGACGAACAACGGTAGCGCTCGGCAAAGATGGAAAGTCATTGACGTTGGCGATGGATATTATAAATTGATTGTGCAATCCAGCGGTAAAGCATTAACAGTGGTCGGAGGCTCTTCAGAAGATGGGGCTAGTGTACAGCAATGGACAGACAGCGATTTAACTAATCAAAAATGGAAAATGATTGACGTCGGCGGTGGATATTATAAGCTGCTTGTACAATCTAGCGGTAAAGCGCTGGATGTAATCGGAGGTTATACTAATGACGGGGCAAATGTGCAGCAATGGACGGATAACGGAAATGATCAGCAGAAATGGAAGTTTACGCTTGTTGACTCAACCCCTGATACAACGGCACCAACAGCACCAGCAAACCTGAAAAGCTACTCCAAAACAAACACTTCGGTAAGCCTTGTATGGACAGCATCAACAGACGATGTCGATGTCACCAGCTATGATGTGTATAATGGAACAACTTTGGTCGATTCAACCCCCACGACAAGTTATACGGTGACAGGGCTTAGCGCCAATACAACATACAGCTTCACTGTCAAAGCCAGGGATGCAGCAGGAAATATTTCAACAGCAAGCAATGTCCTAAAGGTTACGACGAATTCTACAACGGAGAATACAGGTTTTTATATTAATGGAACAACGCTTTACGATGCCAAGGGGAATCCGTTTGTTATGAGGGGAATCAATCACGCTTATACCTGGTATAAGGGGCAAGAGTCTGTAGCGATCCCTGCCATTGCAAAAACGGGAGCGAACACCATCAGAATCGTACTGTCGGATGGTCAGCAATGGACAAAAGATGATCTGTCTGCGATACAAAATTTAATCACTTTATCAGAGCAGAACAAATTGGTCGTTGTTCTAGAAGTACATGATGGCACAGGGTCTGACAGCGCTACTGTATTGGATAATATTACTAATTACTGGATTGAAATGAAAAGTGCACTCATTGGAAAAGAAAGCACCGTCATCCTCAATATCGCGAACGAATGGTATGGAACTTGGGATGGCGGAGGCTGGGCGCAAGGTTATAAGTCTGTTATACCTAAGCTCAGAAATGCTGGCATCAAAAACACAATCATTGTTGATGGTGCAGGATGGGGACAGTATCCGCAATCTATTTTTGACTACGGAAAAGAAGTCTTTAATGCAGATCCGCTTAAAAATACGATGTTCTCCATTCATATGTACGAATATGCCGGAGGTAATGCCGCCACAGTAAAGAGCAATATGGATAATGTACTGAATAAAAACCTAGCTCTGCTGATTGGAGAATTCGGCATTAAGCATACGAGCGGTGATGTGGATGAGGCTACCATTATGAGTTACGCTGAGCAAAAGGGAGTCGGTTATCTTGCATGGTCTTGGAAAGGAAACAGTCCGGGTCTTGATTATCTGGATATGACTACTGACTGGCAAGGATCAAGCTTAACGGAACAAGGTCGTATTATCATTGAAGGTCCCAATGGTATTAGGGCGACATCAAAGTTAAGCTCGGTTTATAGCGATTCATCCAACAAACAGTCATCCAGTAAACCATGAGTATTTAACGTTAGTCAACAATGTTCAGTACGAAAACAAGCTTTTTCTGTACACAAAGCCGCCAAGTTGGCGGTTTTTTTTGTTGCATGAGCTGCCAGCTTACAAACAATAAAAGAATAATAAACAAGACAGTCTTTAACCAAGCAATTGACTTCTATAAGCTTTGTTTTGAGGCATTTGGGAACACGGATCAAGCCGATCATCGCAGGGCAAGTCGCCAATATGGGAGCAGACATTAAGTTACAAATGGAAAGCTTGACTACAAATCAATTGCGTGAAGCCGCAGATCATGTGTTAAGCTTTCCATCTTTCAAAGAAGCTGTTGCACAGAAGTCAATACCATATTTAAATATATAAATTGGATGTAAGCTCGTCTATTGCAGCATATTAGGGAATTCGGTACAATTTACTCATACTACTTAAGAGTAAGCTGGAAGGAGAGAGTAAAGGTTGAAGCAGGAGTATTGTACACCGACTCAGCACCCAAAGTGGTTTGGACTGGCTGTTCAAGCGCTTGTTATATTGTCGCAGGAGGACAAAAGCATAGCTTGTCCAAGTATTGAACTCGCCAAATATCTTCAGTCGGAGCCTTCTTTGCTGCGCCGCATACTTTCCGTTCTCGCCAAGGAAGGGCTTATCGGAACCCGGGAAGGCCGTGACGGCGGGTACCACCTTAGGAAACCGGCAGAGTCTATACGGCTAGTTGATGTGTACGATGTATTCCGTTCAGACAGCAGGCTTTCCTTTGGTATTACCGAGACAGCTGGCACGCATCCGCTCGGTAAATGTATGAAATCTACGCTTGAGGATATTACCCAAGAAATGGACGATAGCATACGTGGAGTATTAAGCAAGTACACGATTGCTGATCTCGCCAATCAACTGGAAGCCAAGCTTTAGATGAACCTGGAAAAAAGACGGTTGACAGCGGCTTGCTTAGATTTTATACTGTGCAATATAAACAACAGTTAAACGCAAGCCGCGCGCAACGTTAATTTTTAAGGTTATACTGTGTGATAATGAACACAGTTATACCTGTGCGCATAAGCGGAAATATTGTTGGAATTTTTTCAAGGCACTTCGTTTTAATAGATTTCAAACTTTGACTAATCGCTTAGTCTGGATTTAACTGTGCTGAATAAAAAACAGTATTTATTTAAAGGAGGATTCATAATGTCAACTTCAACTCATACTGGTCAGAGCTCCGCCTTGTTCGCCGATGTCATCCGCGAGCGCCGCTCTGTGCGTCATTACGACAAATCGGTTCGTCTGTCTCACGAGGAGATTAAGGATCTTCTGAAAGAAGCGACGCTTGCGCCTTCTTCGAGTAACGTTCAGCCCTGGCGCTTCTTGGTTATTGAGACAGAGGAATTGAAAGCAAAACTGCAGCCAATCGCCTACAATCAATCCCAGGTTACTGAGGCTGCAGCGGTGATCGTTGTGCTTGGTGATACGGAAGGATATAAGAAGCTCGATGAAGTTTTCGGCGAAGCAGTAAAACACGGCTATATAGCAGAAGATACCGCCAAATCGTTCGTGGAAAGATCGATTCATACGTATGCTTCATTGCCAGAGGAAACACTTCATAAAGTCATTCATATTGATGGTGGTATTGTATCCCAGCAGCTTATGCTGGTTGCACGTGCTCACGGCTACGATACCGTCGCGATGGGCGGCTATAATGCGGCCGAGCTTAAGCAATCGTTCGGTATTAGTGACCGATACATTCCAATCATGCTGATTGCGCTCGGTAAAGCGGCACAACCGGGTCATCAGACAACTCGGCTGCCGATAGACGATATCACATTCTTTAACGAGATGCCCGTTAACTAAAAACAAAACCCAACGAATTTAATTTTATGAATGAACAGAGTCGAGAAATGACAACTTAAGGAAGTAGTATATATTCACAATTTCCAAAGGAGGATATCTGTTATGGCTCACCAGAAGAGAAGGAAAGAAGCTGCATGGAAGTCACGAAAGCAAGAACAGCATCCCCATGGTAAAATCAAATCGCTCAAGGAATTGTCCAGCGAACAAGATTGAGGAGTATACTACTTGGAAGAGAAGGGCTGTCGATGAAATTTATCGGCAGTCTTCTCATGGTGTGTTATCATAATGGCCCTTCATACAGGCAACATCCAACAGTTTTATTTCAGAGTGTTCAGTGTTATTGGAGACATTGAGTTAGCCGTTCAACCCTGAAAATATACATAATATTTTCAGGGTTGCTTTTATTTAGTTTTCTTTGTCAAGGCGAAGAATTACTGCAATTCACCAATGCGTGTGGGCGCTATCGACTCTTGCACGGAAAGCCTGGCCCATGGACGGTAGAGGAGGTTCTTCGCTTGCAAGAAGCCGTAAAGTGATGATAACGTTAGTTTGACGAAAGCTGAATTAGGATGGGAGTTGAAATTTCTTGAAGAAATTCGGTAAAATTTTGCTTATAGGTTTAAGCTTGGGGTTGGGCCTTGCAATCGGTAATGTGCAGACTCCTGCCGCCTCTGCCGCTGGTACCGAATATTATGTGGCGACAAGTGGTAGCGATTCCAACGCGGGAACAAGCGACGCGCCGTGGAAAACGCTCCAGCATGCGGCCGACACAGTCCCTCCGGGCAGCAAGGTCTATGTCCGAGGTGGTGTTTATAAGGAGAAACTGAAAATCACCCGCTCTGGCTCCGCCTCGCAAGGCCCAACCGTGTTCGCAAGCTATGGCACGGAAACCGCCATTGTTGACGGTACTGGCCTATCGGTCAGTGGGAACGAAGGGTTAATCGAATTGGCCGATGTCGATTACGTCACCATCCAAGGGTTTGAAATCCGCAATTTTACCACTGCTTCCAAGAACGCAGTGCCTACAGGCATTTACGTTCACGGTGCAGGGGGTTTCATTAATCTGTCTGATAACAAAATCCACGACATCAAAAACACGGCCACCCCAACTGGAAAAGACCGGCTAGGCCGGGACGCTCACGGCATCGCTGTTTATGGCACGAAAGCTCCTGCATCGATTCACAACCTTACAATCAACGGCAATGAACTATACAATCTCGTGCTCGGCTCCAGCGAATCGCTTGTTTTAAACGGGAATGTGAACGGCTTTGCAGTGACCAGCAACCTCATTCACGATAACGACAACATTGGAATCGATCTGATCGGCTTTGAAGGAACCGCGCCGACTACTGCTTACGATCAGGTGCGGAACGGGGTGGTAAAAGGCAATCGAGTGTACAATAATTCGGTTCGAAATAACCCATCCTACAAGAGTGATGACAACTCGGCCGGCGGCATTTATGTGGATGGGGGCAAGGACAACATTATCGAGCAGAATTACAGCTATAACAATGACATCGGCGTCGAAATTGCCTCCGAGCATGCCGGCAAAACCACCAGCAATATTACGGTCCGCAGTAACGTGATATATAACAACCGGTTAACTGGCATCGCTATGGGCGGCTACGATGACGAGCGTGGCTCAACGGTAAACAGCAAGATCGTGAACAATACGCTGTACAAGAACGATACATTGGACGACGGAAGCGGCCAGCTTTTGGTTCAGTATGATACACGAAACAACGTGATCAAGAACAATATTTTCGTAGCCAGTTCGACTGATGTGTTGATCTACAATGGATATACTCAAAATTCGGGCAATGTTGTTGATTATAATTTATATTTTGCACCTGGTGGCAGTTCGGGGGCCAACTGGACCTGGAAAGATAAAGAATATACAGGATTCCCCACGTACAAATCGGGAACGGGCAACGATGCGCATTCTCTGTTTGCCGATCCTAAATTCGTGAATGCCACGAATGGCGACTTCCGTTTGCAGTCTTCGTCACTAGCGATCGATTCCGGATCAACGGATAACGCCATCATCGGAACCGAGGATATCGACGGGGAACCCCGTGTGAAAGGGAAAGCCGTGAATATCGGTGCAGATGAGTGAAGCAAAGCTAGAGTTTTTGTCGGGTTATGCAAAATCTGATCCTCTTGGAGTCCTGTGCGTGCTGATACTCCGTTGATGCAAGTGACGGATTGAGGCGACTCAAATGAATAGCTGATTTATTCCAAAAGCCCTCTAGATGCGAGGGCTTTTGTCTTTATATATAGCATTCACAATTTGTGTATTTGCAATTTCCGTAGATCTTGATACACCATAATTGATAATGATAATTATTTTCATTTAATTAGAGGGTCACATTATGATCACCGATTGCTTGTTGCTATGGAGAGGCATTCTAGGCGCAACATTATTTTTCTATAGAGAAAGGTTGATAGCATTGACTGCAAATAAACAATTAGACCGCTTCAGCTCGATACCCGTATTTCTCCATATATGATTGAATGATTGAACTTACTGTTTTTACGAGTCCTCCAATACCGCAAGATCGAATTACAAAATTGTAAGGTAGATGTAAGGCAAATCGATAGCTTATGCCAGCCTGGCAGGATAAGATTGGAACAAACAAAAATAGAAATTTTTTAAAAGGAGAATCGAGATGAGGCTGTTTGAACTGTTGCTATTATTGTCAAACATCGGCTTGTTTTCATTAACCTTCCTATTAAAAAAAGGACGGCGTAGAATTCCAGTATTCGTTACAAGCGGGATTGCCACACTTTTACTGGTCATTCATTGGACGGTGGAAGGATACAGAATTCAGCTATTTTTCCCATATTGCATAACGATCATTTTTTTAGCCATTTCAGGTTATAGCTATTTTAAAAAAAACGGCCCCAAAAAAATCCCACGATTCATGTTGGGTTTAGCTTATACTGCTATAGCAATAATGCTAGTCGTAACAGCGGGCCTCATGTATGCTTTTCCTGTATTTAAACTACCTGAACCGACAGGCGAATTTAAGGTAGGAACGCAAACTTTTCATTTCGTGGATACAAATAGGGAAGAGATTTTCGACGAATCCAGAGAGGGTAAGAGAGAATTGATGGTTCAGGTCTGGTATCCGGCTCAAGCTAGCACTGGCAAGTATGCTCCCTTTATTCCCGACACCCAGATTTTACGTTATATGGCCGCGAACTATGGTCTTCCCGGGTTTACGTTTCAACACCTGAGGTACGTATCCAGTCATACTTATTCGGGGGCCGAAGTTTCTTCGGCACAGACTTCATACCCGCTGATCCTTGCGAATCCCGGCAACGGCTCTTCCAGGTTCCTCCACACGTCGCAAGCCGAAAATCTCGCGAGTCATGGATATATCGTGGCAGTGATCGACCACACCTACAATACATTTGCAACTGAGTTTCCGGATGGTCGAATCACGACCAGCACAACCAACGACTTATTCTCGCCCGACCATGATTACCAGACGAGTAGAGGAAATCGCGACAAGTTGGGAAAAGTTTTAACCGGCGATGTGGCGTTTGCGCTGGACCAATTCGAGCTCATCCAATCGGGGCAGATTCCAAGCCATCTAAAAGGGAGGATTGATCTCGGTCATGTCGGGGTGTTCGGTCATTCCATCGGCGGAGCGACGGCCTATGACGCTTCTTACGATCCGCGAATCGCGGTTGGAGTAGACTTAGATGGAGGGCTTTATCGACTGCGTGACAGAGAGGGTCTGCGAAAGCCGTTTTTGTTCATCAACTCGGAAAGCTATTTCGAAAAATTAAAAATGGTGATGGATAACCGGGTCTACACGGATGCAGAGCTTAACCGTATGGGATCTACAAGAGAGTGGGAGGACCAAGTAACGGAAGATAAAAAGTTGGAGCTTGAACGGATGCGCGAAACGGTCGACGAAGGGGGACAAGTCCTCTATATCGAAAATACGGAGCATTTGAATTTTGCCGACGTACAATTCATTTCTCCGATTTTCAAAATGCTGGGCATTACAGGAAAGATTGCGCCCGAAAGAGCGAACTCCGTTATCAATGCCTATATGCTGGATTTCTTCGATAGGTATCTGAAAAATCAAGGCGGAATCTTAATGAAAGGACCGGATAGCCGCTTTCCGGAGGTGAAGTTCGTAACCTCGCTATTATAAATTACGGAACAGGCTACCGATTTTGATATACTCCCCTTCAAGTAGACAGGTTTAATAAATAAACCGCTAATTGAAGGGGAATTTTTCTTTGTCTAAGAAGAACAAATACAATGCCATGTATGCAAAGAGGAAGGGAGAATAAGTTCTATGAATTCCATGAAAGCGTTTGACATATTGGAATATCATTCTATAATTATGAACAGAATTGGACCTCACCGAGATGGAAAAATCCTGATTTTTCCAGTCTGAATCGGATGAAGATGTTGTCTATTCTCAAATAGGTCGCTGTCTATGAGGAATACGATAATTGATAGAGCTGTTGTTCAATAAACAGTAAGCTCCATAATCAGGGGCTTGCTCTTTTATTTACCTAAGGAGAATGGGGCGGAATGACACTTAAAAAAAGAATCTTTTTATTGTTTTTTCTCAGCGCGTTTATTCCCTTTATTAGTATATTTGCAATTTCTTATTATACCATTGATTCCATTTTTGTGAATAAAATCAATGATGGAATTAGGAGCAATCTACAGCAGGTAACTTCATCACTGGAAAATTCAATTACCAATCTGAATCATGTTACTCAGCAATTATCATATAGCGGCACTTTAGGCAAAAAACTGGATGAAGTCTTGCAACCTTCCTCCAATATAATTGAATTGATTGAGGCTAGAGATGAATTAAAGAATGAGTTAAATGTTGTAACGTTTACTAATCCGAATATAGGCTTGACCTTATATTATTTCCAGAAAGAAGGCGCTACACAGTTCGCTAACTTTCCCATCAAAGATCGCTTTGCCCCTGAGTCTTTGCCTGTGCTTTTCAAATCTTATGGCATTTCGTACTATGGTCCCCATATCAGTATGAACCGATTTAATGACCAGCTCGTTTTATCTGCCATGCGAAAGGTACAACTGCCTCAAAGGGACGATGTATATATTTACGTCGAATCCGGCTTTCGTCTTACACAGAATATACTAGGTTACAACCAATACCAAGGAGCTTTATCGCATTTGATCCTGAATGGTGAAGGTCAAATTGTTTACAGTGAAATTCCGGAAACGATGAAAGTGGGGGAGAATTTCTTCAACTTATCAAAAAGTACTGCAAAAGACGGAATATCCCGTGACTACCATTGGTTTAAGGAGGACTCCGCTCAGAATTGGAGCGTCATCTCGGTAATTTCGCAGGCTAAGTATCAACAGGAGAAAAACCAGTGGTTGCTTCAAATATTACTGGTCGCTTTATTTTTTCTCGGCTTTACTGTATTTCTTGCTTGGCTTCTGTGGAAGATGGTCTACAAGCCACTCGGTCTGTTCCATTCGGAAATTAACGGAATGTCTCAGAATCCACAAAAGGCAGGCAGCCAGACTCGCACTCATATTCCCGAGTTCGATTTTCTATTGGGAGAATTCTCAAATATGCAGCATCAAATCGGTGACCTGTTCAAGGAAGTGCAGCAGAAAGAGAAGATCCGTGCAGATTTGGAAGTGGAAAAATTGTTATATCAGATCAATCCTCACTTTCTGATGAATACGCTAGATACTGTACATTGGCTGGCCGTCATGAATGGACAAGGGGAGATTGACAAGTTGGTGCAATCCTTGAACAAACTGTTGTATTACAATTTGGGTAAATTAGGGCAAGTATCGACGATGGAAGAGGAAATTGATGCGCTAAGACAGTATCTAGTCCTGCAGCAAATTCGATATGACTTTGAATTTGACGTGCGTATTTCAGCGGATGACCATGTGCTTCAAATACCTGTGCCTCGTTTTATTCTGCAACCGTTGGTTGAAAATTCTCTCTATCATGGACTGAGTGACGAAGGTTTTATTCAGATTGAAGTTACACTCACCAAAACGCTGAATATTCTGATACAGGATAATGGAGCCGGCATGACCGAGGAAGCGATTCAAAAACTCTTGAACAATCGTATAGCAGAACATAAAAAAGTAGGGATGGGCATCGGACTCAATTATGTTCACCGCATGTTGAGGGCACAGTACGGAGATCAAGCACAACTGGTGATCGAAAGTGAATTGGGTACAGGGACAAGTATTCTGCTCATACTTCCTATCAAAGGAGAAGATGTTCGGGGATGATTAAAGTATTGATTGTGGATGACGACAAATTGGTACGAAAAGGCATAAGCTCCGCGATGCCGTGGAATGAGTTCAATATGGAAGTTGTAGGAGAAGCAAGTAACGGGTTGAAAGCACTGGATTTTCTGAAATCCCAACCGGTCGATCTGATGTTGACGGATCTCGCGATGCCGGTGATGTCAGGTATTGAACTGATGCGAGCTGCAAGGCAACTCTATCCAGAGCTTCATATTGTCGTATTAACACTGCATCAAGATTTCGATTATATCCAGGAAGCGCTCAGGCTGGGAGCCATCGACTATATAGCCAAGGTTCAGCTCGAGAAGGAGCAATTCGAACACGTGCTGCATCGAATACATATCCGGATTGACGAGCTGGCGAATAAAAAACGAAAGCTGCCGCTGCTTAGTGAGACTAATGTCCATTACCGCCATGTGTATGCACTTGTTTCACTGGATCGCAAGTTAGGACAGAGCTGGCCGATTGAACCGACATCCAGTGTAGATGAGATCCGATGGGAGGTTGAACGGAACAGTTGGATGTGGGCGGCACCCATGGACTTAGAGGATCAACTGTTCCACAAACTGAAGGAATACCGGGACCAAGTTCCCCAAGGCGCCTTGCTAGTTATGTCCGATGTACAAGAGCGAACGTGGTCGCAAATCCAAAACTGGATTATGAATTATACAGAAACGTCCTTATTCTATGCATACGACCCTTATGATCCTGTCATTGCCGTTTCGATGAATGTGGAGGAATCATTTCCAATAGAACCGCAGGATGAAGACATGGATCGAATTAAGCAAAGTTGGTTTCTATCACCATGGACACATAACGACAGTTACTACAACCAACTGATTGAACAGTTCAAATCACTAAGACTGCAAAAAAGCCAGTTGATGGGATTGCTATACTCGATAGTTATGGAATGGAATCACCTTTTTGCCGAGTCTACGCTTGGTAGAATCTCAATGATCCATTCTTTTCTATCGTGGTACGAGGTAGAAGCTTGGATCAAGCAGACCTCTGTGGACATTCGTAAGGCAGATGAACAGACCTCGTATTCACAGGAAATTGTAGACGCCGTGAAAAAAGCGATTATGATCATGCAAAATGATTTGGATCAAGCTTTTACTGCTTCAGGTCTGTCCCGGCAACTGAACATCAGCCGAAGCTATTTCAGTCAATGCTTCAAGGATCTGATGGGGAAAACCTTTAATGAGTACTCCCGTTTTATACGAATAGAGAAGTCTAAAGAGTATTTATTGAATACAAATAATCAGATTTTCTGGATTGCTGAGCGAGTGGGTTATACGGATGAAAAATATTTCAGCCGAATTTTCCGCGAGTTGACAGGCCTGCTTCCAAGTGAATATCGACAGCTGGGCAGAGGGGATAAAAAGCGTACTCTTTTATAATTCAGTCAAGCCGACAGATTCCTGATAGGAGCTGCCGGTTTTTGTGCTTTACTTTGGTTAGTAAGTAAAGATAGACAAATGTATGTCGGCAGGTAGGATAAATGCTTACAAGCCAAGTATGACTTCACTGCCTGACGTGAAACCGCATACATTTTTCTATCCAAACAGACGTTTATTCCCTATCTCGTTTAGTCTTCATCGAGTTTTATAATGAAAGCGTAAACAACAATGATAGAGAAATATTCACAACGAAGGGGAATCGAATGAGATGACAACTAAATGGTCCGTAAAAAGCAAATTGTTGACGAGACGTCTGGCCGTACTATCGATATCTGCCCTAATGATTTCAACCCTTGCAGCCTGTGGGGCTTCATCCAACCCTCCCACTGCGAAGGAAGCGGGCAAATATGAGGTAACACCCGGAGACCCATTCAGTGCCTATAAAGACGAAATAACCGTCACGATGGGTCGTGTGACTACGGCCAACCCGAAGCTGCCGGCTGGAGATTCGTATGAGAACAATGCGTATACTCGACTGGTCAAAAAAGCGTTTAACGCTCAGATTAAAGACCAATTTGAAGCCAACGGAGAAGATTACAGCCGTCAGGTTTCGCTCGCC
The DNA here is from genome assembly GCF_000237325.1 of Paenibacillus polymyxa M1. NCBI lineage: Bacteria > Bacillati > Bacillota > Bacilli > Caryophanales > Paenibacillaceae > Paenibacillus > Paenibacillus polymyxa. The sequence continues at coordinate 2,904,317 of NC_017542.1, read as the reverse complement.
ATCGCCTCTGGAGAACTGCCTGACATGATGCGTGTCGATTCCAAGGATGAACTCAAAGAACTGGTTGATAATGATCTGATTGAAGATATGACGGAAATTTACAAACAGTATGCCACAGATAATATCAAGAATATTTACGACTCGTATGAGGGCCGGGCGTTAGACAATGCGACGATAGATGGACGTTTAATGGCGCTTCCAGCTACTTCCCTAGATTCCGCACCAACCATGGTCTGGGTTCGTCAGGATTGGCTGGATCTACTGGGAATCCAGCTTGATGCAGACGGAGATGGTACCATCAAGCTGGACGATGTGGAGAAAACGGCCGAGGAATTCTTGAAAAGAGATCCGGGTCAAACCGGGAAACCGGTAGGTATTCCCTTTGTGAACACCCTGAATACAACTGACTATAATGGTTCTGCCTATACCATGCTTGGAGTTGCCTCAACGAAGGGTTCATTCCCTCAGTATTGGATGAAGGGTAAAGACGGCAGCATTGTTTATGGCTCAACAACAGAGGAAACCAAGCAGATGCTAGGCGTCATGGCAGATTGGTTCAAGAGAGGCATCATCGACCCGCAATTTGGAACACGCACATTTGATGATATTACGGCACTGTACACCAACGGCCAATGCGGTATTGCTTTTGGACCATGGCATATTCCCGACTGGGGTCTGGGCAACGTGAAGCAGAAGGATAAGAATGCGAAATTCACGGCTTACACTTTGGAAGATGCAGATGGAAAGGTAAACGTGGCACACGCCAATCCAGCTAATCAGTTTATCGTTGTAAGAAAAGGATACGAACACCCGGAACTCGCCGTTAAAATCGTAAACCTTTTCTACGATAAACTGGCAAATGATAAAAATGTGGGAACATCTATGCCAGAAGCTGCCAAGTATCAAGAGAACGGCGTAGACGGTTCTACCAGACCGTTTAATATTGAAGTCAACTCGGCGACCTCGTTACTGGATGACTACTCTGATATCGTTCGAGGAATTAAAGGAGAGATAAGTTTGGATCAGGTCCGGACAACAGAATCAAAGAACAATATTAAAAGTATCCAGACTTACTTAAGTAATATGGATACGGATAACGTAACAGCCTGGTCGAAATATCACTCGCGTATCAACGGAGTGGGACTCATTGACAAACTGACACGGGAAAACAAATTTGTATGGATGACACCCGCTTTCTCCGGAACTACACCAAGCATGAAACAGACCTGGGCTAATCTGACCAAGATGGAGCAGGAATCTTTTATCAAAATCGTGACAGGTGCAGAACCTCTGAATTACTTCGATACATTCGTTAGCAATTGGAAGAAGCAAGGCGGTGACCAGGTAATTCAGGAAATTAAAGACGAGGTTGCATCCAAAAAATAAACAATCTTAAACTGCTAACAGGGCTGCGTATTGCAGCCCTGCTTTTAGGAAAGGGGTCCATCCATGAAACAGGGAAACGATAAAGCAAAAATCCGGTTCGGCACGGGTGCCATATATCATCTGATGATGCTTCCGGGTATTTTATTTTTGCTGGTATTCAGCTATGTTCCGATGGTCGGTGTCATTACGGCGTTTCAGGATTATATACCAGCCAAGGGAATGTTAGGCTCCAAATTTGTAGGGCTGAAGCACTTTATTTATATGTTTAAGCTGCCGGACATCGCACAGGTTTTTAGTAATACGTTGGTGATTGCCATTGCCAAGATTCTATTGGGAACACTGATGGCTATCATTTTTTCCATTTTGTTAAATGAGATCCGCATCAAATTCGTTAAAAAATCCGTGCAGACAATCGTTTATCTGCCACACTTTCTATCCTGGGTAGTTCTAGCATCCGTGGTTGTTAACATGTTCAGTTTGGATGGGATTGTGAATCAAATTTTGGCTTTTTTCGGTCTGGAGAATATTAATTTTCTCGGCAGCAACACCTGGTTCCAGCCGCTGATTATTGGGACAGACGTGTGGAAGGAATTCGGTTACAGTTCCATCGTCTATTTGGCTGCAATTACTTCGATTGATCCGGGTCTGTATGAAGCGGCAGGAATGGATGGAGCCAGCTGGTGGAGAAAAGTATGGCATATTACGTTGCCAGGCATGCTGCCTATTATCCTGCTCATGGGAGTGATGAGTCTGACCAATATTTTGAGTGCCGGCTTCGATCAAATTTATAATCTGTATAACCCAGTTGTCTATGAATCGGGAGATATTCTGGATACTTATGTATATCGGATTGGACTCGTTGGGCGACAGTATAGCTTCGGTACGGCTGTTGGCCTGTTCAAGTCAGTGATTGGTATTGTTTTGCTATTGTCCGCCAACCAATTAGCCAAAAAATACACCGACCGAAAAATATTTTAAGGAGGCGAAGCCTGTGTCGTATTCTGTAAGCCAAAAAAATCGAATTGGCGGGTTAGTCATCTATGCCATCGTCATATTGCTGGCATTGATCTGCCTACTTCCATTATGGAATATCGTTGCGATTTCATTTAGCAGCAGTGAGGCCGTGTCAGCTAATGCTGTAGGTCTCGTACCGGTCAATTTTACAACCGCAGCGTATACGAAAATTATCGATGATGCTCAGTTCTGGCGTTCCTTTGGCATATCTGTTCTACGTGTTGTGCTTACACTTCTTCTCAACATGATTCTAATTGTTCTAATGGCATACCCGCTCTCCAAGTCAAAAAGAGAATTTAAGGGCAGAAACATTTATATGAACGTCATGATTTTTGCCATGCTGTTCAGCGGTGGGATGATCCCGAGTTATCTATTGATCAAAAACCTCGATATGCTCAATACAATTTGGTCGCTTGTTCTACCAGGAGCTGTCCCTATATTCAGTGTCATCCTTGTCATGAACTTCTTCTCTGCTGTACCTAAGGCCCTAGAGGAAGCAGCATTCATCGATGGGGCAAGTCCGTTGCAGGTCCTGTTCAAAGTGTATGTTCCCGTGTCCATCCCTGCGCTGGCGACGGTAGCACTATTCAGTATCGTGGGAACGTGGAATGATTTCTTCAGCGGTTTGATCTATATGACTCAAGTCAGCAACTATCCGCTCATGACGTATATTCAGTCCCTTAACGTGAATATTGCGGAACTTCTTCAATCCGGCACCAACTCAGCACAACTTAGCAACTTGACTGAAATTTCAAATAAAAATCTAAATGCGGCAAAAATCGTAGTCGCTGTCATCCCGCTACTGCTGATTTATCCGTTACTTCAAAAATATTTTGTGACTGGAATTGTTGTAGGATCGGTAAAAGAGTAATCACAAAAAGAGATGACCCTGATAAATTCAAGGATCATCTCTTTTTACATAAAATAATTGAACACAAAAAATAGCTATGATATAATCGATAGCGTTATTGACAAATCATATAAACAATCGAAAAAAATATTATCCCTATTATTAGAGTACATCTAGAACTTTGATTTGTCAATGTTTTTTTTACCCCCCCAGAAAATAGAAAGGAAGATGGAATGTGCAATCAGGCTGCGTACATAATCAAGCGGTTTTGAGAAGAAGTACGCGGCGACTTACTTCGGCGGTGACTAGGCATGATCATGATTGTTCGCTTTTTTCTCTATATTAATGGTTAGGAGAGATGTTGAATGAATTCACTGGTTCTCGATTTTCAAGAAATGGATAACACTCAGCTTTTGCTTGTTGGTGGAAAAGGATTGCACTTAGGGGCATTAACCAAAATGGAAGGAATACAAGTGCCAGAAGGGTTTTGTGTTACAACATTGGGATATCAAAAAGCCATCGAACAAAACGAAATAGTTCATGCTTTTCTGGATCAGCTAGCTACGCTTAAAGTAGAAGATCGAGAACAAATTGATGATATCAGCAAGAAGATTCGACAGGCCATTATGGAAGTAGCCATTCCTTCTGATGTTGTGAAAGCAGTTGCTCACTATCTCTCCCAGTTTGGTGATGAATATGCTTATGCCGTACGTTCTAGTGCGACTGCTGAGGATTTGCCGCATGCTTCTTTTGCTGGTCAACAAGATACCTATTTAAATATTATCGGCAAAGAATCCATCCTGGAGCATATCCGCAAATGTTGGGCTTCTTTATTTACGGAACGCGCGGTAATTTACCGAATGCTGAATGGATTTGATCACAGCCAAGTTTATTTATCTGTCATCGTTCAAAGGATGGTGTTCCCACAAGCTTCAGGGATTTTATTTACCGCTGATCCCATCAATGGCAACCGAAAGCTGCTCTCTATCGATGCAAGTTTCGGACTTGGAGAAGCGCTGGTCTCCGGCTTGGTATCTGCCGATTGTTATCAAGTACAGAATGGGGTAATCGTCAGCAAGAGGATAGAAACCAAAAAAATGGCTATTTATGGACGGAAAGAAGGCGGAACAGAGACCAAGCAGCTCAATCCTGATCAGCAAAAAACGCAAACCCTTACGGATCAACAAATTTTACAACTGGCACGCATTGGAAGACAGATCGAAGAACATTTCGGCTGCCCCCAAGACATCGAATGGTGTTTGGCTGATGATATATTTTATATTGTCCAGAGCCGGCCGATCACCACTTTATATCCCATACCTGAAGCAAATGACCAGGAGAATCACGTGTATGTATCTGTCGGCCATCAGCAAATGATGACTGATCCTATTAAACCACTGGGAATATCTGTTTGGATGTTAACAGGTGCCACACCCATGTTTAAAACTGGTGGTGGAAGGCTGTTTGTGGATATCACGATGGGTCTGGCTTCACCAGATGGCAGGCAAAATTTATTGGATGTTTTAGGACACTCCGATCCGCTCATAAAAGACGCGCTTATTACCATCATAGAGCGGGGAGATTTCATAAAATTGGACCCATCTGACAAAAGCGAACCGGGACCCGTTAAAAGCCATAAGGGTATGTCGTCTGCGGATATTCTGGCAGAAGCAGGAAACGACCCGGCAATTGTTGTCGATTTGATTAAGAGTAGTGAGACATCGTTATCAGCGTTAAAACATAACACCCAAACGAAATCAGGATTGGATGTATTAGATTGTATCCTGGAAGATATGCAGCAACGGAGGCAGCGTGCGTCAGATCTGAAAAACTTGAGTGTGATTATGTCCGCCATCCATGCTTCAGCATGGATCAATGAAAAAATGGATGAATGGTTAGGTGAAAAAAACGTAGCAGACACACTTTCCTTATCTGTACCTAACAACGTCACTTCTGAAATGGGTATGGAGCTATTGGATGTTGCAGATGTGATTCGTCCCTACCCGAAAATAATTGAGTATTTACAACAGGTAAAGGATGATAACTTTTTAGAAGAACTGGTTCAATTCGAAGGTGGACAGCAGGTGCGTGATGTTATTACTGCTTATCTCGACAAATATGGAATGCGATGTGCCGGGGAGATCGATATTACAAGAACACGCTGGAGTGAAAAACCAAATATATTGGTACCTATGATCCTCAGTAACATCAAAAACCTTGAGCCTGGCGCCAGTAAACGAAAATTTGAGCAAGGGCGACAGGAGGCAATGAAAAAAGAACAGGATTTATTAGCCCGATTGAAACAATTACCGGATGGTGAACAAAAAGCCGAAGAGACAAAACAAATGATCGACCAGATCCGGAATTTCATCGGTTATCGTGAATATCCGAAATACGACATTGTTAGTCGCTACTTCATTTATAAACAGGCTTTACTAAAGGAAGCGGAACGACTCGTACAAGCCAACGTTCTTCATGAAAAAGAAGATATTTACTATCTCGCTTTTGAAGAATTGCAGGAAACCATACGCACAAATAAACTGGATTACCAGGTCATCGACAAACGCAAAGACGAGTATAGATTATATGAAAAACTAACTCCGCCACGTGTTATCACGTCTGATGGCGAAATCATTACGGGTCAGTACAAACGAGAAAATATCCCCGCTAAAGCTATTGTAGGCCTCGCTGTTTCTTCGGGTGTTGTAGAGGGGCGGGCACGTGTGCTCCTGAATATAGAAGGGGCTGATCTGGAAGATGGCGATATACTAGTCACCGCCTTTACTGATCCCAGCTGGACTCCATTGTTTTTATCCATAAAAGGGTTGGTTACGGAGGTGGGCGGACTGATGACCCACGGAGCCGTTATCGCACGTGAATATGGCTTGCCAGCCGTTGTCGGAGTGGAGAATGCGACCAAATCGATAAAAGATGGGCAACGAATTCGCGTGCATGGAACAGAAGGGTATATCGAATTTTTGTAATGGATAAATAAGGGGAAACGATAGCGACGGGAAGGAGCTCACCCAACAAATTGGGCCGACGCAAGAGGAACTTTATCGTTATGGCTCCCTTTATGAAGTATATTCATGCTGGCAATGGACAACGCTTAGGTTAAATATTATCTTATGCGGGAGGTCATCGCTTCTTGAAATTTGAACTAGGACGTTGCTTACTGAGTGAACGATTGATGGAATCTGGAAAGTCAGCAGAATGGCTGGCAAAAGACTTGCTTTTTAAACCGGAACGAGTTTACGACTTTATTGAAAACAAGAGAGTGATGCCTCTCAAAATTGCCATATCGATCGCCGATTCCATCGGTTGTGATGTTCGTACATTGTATGAATTAATTCCGAATGATAATGAAGTAAAGGGAGATTAATGGAATAAGTGCCAGGTTCCATTAAGGCAACAAATGTGATCCATTAAACTTTAACGGCAAACGCTAACTTAATAAAAAAAGGAGCTGATCAACGTGATCGGCTCCTTTTTTAACGGGCAGAATTTCCTTAGAAAGTGAGTGAATAAATTCCATTATTATAATCAGAACCTTTTTTTCATTATCGAGAACACGAATTACGCACACCTTCTTATATTTTTTTGCAAATCAATTTTCGAATGATTCAGACCTAGTCATATAAGATAGTTGACAGTTTGTCATGCGGTATATGTGACAGGCCCAAGTACGATGTCATCAAAGCTTGGCGGTTTTATCACTGTTCGATTTAACAATATCGGAGGTAAGGTGAGGGGGTAAAGCAGAACAACATTCTAAAATAATGGAGCGATTGCGTTATGAAATCATTCATCATTCGAAAAGGAGTGAAATATGGCAGATTTTCAATACCATTCCGACCTATTTGCCACTCTGATACTTACCTCATCAAAGTTTAAGTGTTTCTTATTGGCTTACTATTTTTGGTCGCACTTATATATGAAAACTTGAGCGAGCAGCGATGTGCATCAAATTGAGTGACGGACCTCCAACCCGAAACAAAAATTAACTTTTTTTTAAGAATCTCTTTACGTTTAATTAAGATTTGTTTTTCATACTTAATCATGTACAGTAGGCAACCGGATGTATCCGGCCCTGCCAGTACTTCAGCCCGTATGCTCTCTTGGTTAAATCCTCTATCATTAAGTTAACAGAGATAAGGAATTCACATAGAAATATTATTTCAGTTTGACAATTTCAATGGAATTTGTCGATAAAAATAAGAATGAGGGATGGTTGGATCAATGTTGCTTCGTTTACGCAAATCTTCAATGCAGGCAGTCTGGATGGTGTGGGAAAGAGGGTTCGATTGGATTTCACGCTTTCGCGGATCGCATACATCGCACTTTGGAATTTGCAAAGTCATGATTAAGAAACACCGAGGGGAGAGCATCGTCTGTGCGGACTCCACCATCATCGATAGAGGCGATCTGGTCGGAGAACTCCATCTCAATAATGAAAAGATTCTGATGCTGATCAAATCCGAAGACTCAGACCGCGCGGCGCTCATGACGGCCCGGCTTACACGGAAATCCATGCAGCAGATCAGCGAGGCATTCGCAAGTCAGCCGGAGTTCAGAGAGGTAAAGGCGTTAGTCGCCATTACGCTGCTTCATCGTGGTTTGATACATGGTCTTGGTTTCGAACAACAGCCGATGAAGTCCGATCTGTTTCAACGAATTACAACGGCTTATCTACGATTGTTGTTATCCGTCATGCACCCTGAAGGCAAGAAGCGGATTGGCCGCAAGACCGAACAATTGATACCGATGATGCTGATTCACTCCCGCAGCTCGCTGAGGAACCGATTTATGACGATGAAGAGACAGTCCGTTTCAAAGGAGTTATGTCTACCCAAATCAAGATCCAATTAATTAAAAACAAAAGAAACTAGGAGCGTGGTGGGTAAGTTCCTGGAGGGCGGTATGGAGTTGAAACACAGCGACTGGAAACCCATACCACCCAAAGGTAACCTATTTTTCATCATGCTCTGTAACAAAGGCGGGAAGGCATTCATGGATGAAATTATGGAATTTTTACAGAACTTCGGAGCGACGGGACTTTTTATTCACGCTATGCTCGATGCGATTATCTTCCCTATCCCGGCGTTCTTCCTGCAGCTTTCTTTAAGCGCGATGCAACCGGAGTCGGCTTTATGGCTCGCTACGGTAGGCTTTGCCGGAAGCCTGCTTGGGACACCGATCGGTTATGGGATCGGCAAGCTGTCGGGAAAGCATGTTTTAGGCAGTGTAATGAAGAAAAAATGGCTGGATTCGGCAAGCGACTTATTTGCCCGCCATGGCGAGGCCGCAATCCTGATCGGATCGTTCACTCCGATCCCGTTTAAAATATTTACGATTTTATCCGGATGCATGAATTATACGTTATGGAAGCTGCTCAGCTATGCGGCCATTGGCCGGGCGGTGAAGTTTTATGTAGTCGGTTTTCTCTTCTATATATATGGCCGCGCGGCAGAGAATATGGTGAACCAAGTTCTCACGATTATGCTGGTGGGCGTTGGTATAGCGATTGCGGCAATATGGTTCTTAATACGGAAGCTGTCTGAGCGGAGGAAGATAAGGGGGGAACATCAATCTATGAAAAAAAAAGGGAATGGAGGCGGAAAGAAGGATGCAGTGGATAAGGCGAATTGATCAAACGATGTTCTTCTGGTGCAACCATCGGCTGAGTAGTCGGGTCTTGGACCGATTGTTCGGATGGATTACCCATTTGGGCGGAGCTTTATTTACCATCATTTGCGCAGTATCCTTGGCATGGTTCGCCGAGGGGGAGTTCAGCAGAATCGGGCTGCAAAGCTTGATCGCACTGGCCGTTAGCCATATCGTTGCTGTTCTGATCAAGAGAAAGGTGCGCAGAGACCGGCCTTTCCGCAAGCTGGAGCAGGTAAAGGTAGGCAAATTCCCGTTGAAAGATTATTCCTTCCCATCCGGCCATACAACCGCTATTTTCGCCTTGGTTACACCTTTTATGTTGGCCTCATCGCCGGCAATTATGCTTGTCTTGATTGGTCTGGCCTTGTTGGTGGCCATATCCCGGGTTTATTGGGGCTATCACTATCCAATCGATTGTGTGGCTGGTGGGATGGTCGGATTCCTAACGGCGGTGCTGGTTATTTTGTTCATACATAGTTAAATTTCACGAAGGAGGCGATTGTTGATGAATAACATAAAACGGGAAAAGCTGCTGATTTTGTCCGGCGCGCTCGGGGATGGACATATGCAGGCGGCCAAGGCGATTTTGGAGGCATCGGTGTTGTACAAACAGGGAGTAGAGGTGGTCGACTTTATGCAATGGATCCATCCCCGCATGCATGTGGTTGAACGGTATTGCTTCCTGCAATGGGTGAAGCATTTTCCCTCCTCATACGGATATATGTATCAGAAGACCCGGACGGACAGTACACTTACTTTCTTCCTGAAGCATTTTCTCACAACCAGCCTACAGCGGCTGCTCAAACTTCTGAATGAGGAACAGCCGACGTTGATTGTCAGTACGTTCCCGCTGGCATCAGCCGCCATTTCCTTGCTTAAGGAAAAAGGGATGACGGATCTGCCTGCGGCAACAGTCATTACTGACCATTCCGATCATAGTTATTGGATACATCCGTTTACGGATCTGTATCTGGTCGGCTCCGAAGGTGTGCGTGCAGCTCTGCAGAGAAAAGGCGTTGCTGACCACAAAATTGCTGTAACGGGCATCCCTGTTCGCCCATCCTACAGTCAGACCGACAATAAAGACCGGCTGCGCGAGAAGCTGGCCTTGCCTCTTGACGCCTTTGTCGTGCTGGTGATGGGGGGCGGTTGCGGGATTATCGATAAATCCTTCATCGAGCAAATGCAATCTGACTCTTTTCCCCCTAACGTGCAATTTGTGATCGTATGCGGACGCAATGTGAAGCTGCTGAACCGTCTGCATGAAGCGTTGGGAGACAGGGATAACGTCATGCTGACAGGCTTCCTGGAGGGAATCCATGAATGGATGGCGTCCGCAGACGTATTGATTACCAAGCCGGGCGGACTGACGACCTCCGAAGCGCTGGCGCTTCAGCTTCCCATGCTGCTGCTGGAGCCACGAATGGGGCAGGAAAAGGATAATGCTAGTTATTTGATTCAAGCGGGAGTAGCGTATCTATGTCAGAATGACAATTTGGAGGATCAGCTTCAGCGGCTGGTTCAACAGCCTTCCCTATTGGAAGAAATGAGGGAGAATGCAGGGCTGTGCAGACAGCAGGATTCCGCCAGACATGCGGTCATGCAAATTCTGAGCATGCAGAGCGATACCCAGGAAGAAAAATGGGTTTGCTCCTTGCAGCAATATGCTTAAGCTTAATTTTCACTAAGGGGGATAAAGACGTTGCTTGTTAAATATTTGTTGATTGGGCTCATAGGCTTCATCAGTCTGTATATGCTAATTCCCAGTTTTCTGCCAAGAATAGTCAGATTGGGAGCCTTTCGTAAGGGAACGACCAAGAACCAGGTAGCGTTCACATTCGACGATGGGCCGCATCCGAGGTATACACCGGAATTATTGGATTTATTGCAGGATTATCAAGTGAAGGCCACATTCTTCGTGCTTGGCTCGCAGGCGGAACTGCACCCGGATCTAATCAGAAGAATGGATCGTGAAGGTCATCAGATTGGAATCCACAATTACGCTCACACCTCCAATTGGCTGATGCTTCCCTGGACGGTGCGGCGTGATCATATGAAACGGACCGCAGATATTATTGAATCTATAATTGGAAAAAGGCCGAATCACTATCGTCCGCCATGGGGGCTCATGAACGCTTTCGATTTCTTTCATCCCAAATCGTACCGCATCGTACTCTGGTCCTTGAAGGCGGGGGATTGGCGCAGCAGGAGCTGCCGCAAGAAGCTGAAGGCAACGCTGCTGAACGGAATTACGGACGGATCTGTTATTTTACTGCATGACAGCGGAGATACGCCGGGAGCGGACCGTCACGCGCCATATTTTATGCTTCAGGCTCTGGAGGAAGTACTACATCAATTACAGGGACGCAACTTGCAATTTGTTCGTCTGGATGAAATGGCTTGACAAGTGAAATGAGGTGACAATAGTGAGACAGGAACCACAAATTTTAATTTTAACGGCCGATTACGGAGAAGGTCATCATCAGGTGTCCAAGGTGTTGCAGCAAAGCTTAATTCGCAATGGTTATAGCGAGGTGGCGGTTGTCGACTTGTTCCGGGAAGCTTATCCTGTGCTGAACAAAATAATCCGCTTTCTATACCGGCAAAGCCCGCATGCAGCCAGTTTAGGCATTCCCTATTACGGATGGATCTACCATCTGACCAACCGGCTTCCCATGAAGGGAAAGATTGCGGCCTGGATGAACAGTCTTGGCGGCGACAGGCTCAAGAAAATCATCCTCCATTACCAGCCGGAGGTCATCATATATACATTCCCGTTCGGCAGCTTGCCAAGCAGCGAAGCATTATCTGCGATCCGTCCCCGGACTGCTGTTGTTATAACGGACTTTGACGTTCACCGAAGATGGCTGTTCGCCAAGCCGGATCACTATTTTGTCCCTGCCAGCGACGTGAAAGAGGCCATGATCAGGCAGGGCGTCCCCGAGAGTCGTATTACCGTGACCGGAATTCCGGTCAGGGAATCATTTTATGATGCGGCAATGATCGGTTCCAGCTCCGTTAAAGAGGCAGATGAGCATGTGATTCTGCTTATGGCCAACGTCTGCGGCACATTGCAATCGCTATCGAGGCTCATCGGGAAGCTGCTACTCTTGTCAGGCGTCCGCATTCAAGTGATTTGCGGCCGGCAGAAAAGATGGAGACGGAGACTTACGGAGAGCTGGGCGGATGATGCAAGAGTGGATGTATTCGGCTTCACCTATCAATTGCATGTTTTGATGAGCAGTGCCTGCTGCGTCATCACGAAAGCGGGAGGCGTTACACTATCCGAGACGATTCAGGCCGGGGTTCCGATTTTCATCCTAAATCCGTTTCTGGGGCAGGAGAAGGAGAATGCCTTGTATTTGCAGCGCAAAGGAGCGGCAGCCGTGGCCTTTACGATTCATGATCTGGTGTTGCAGATACAAGCGATGATCTCCTCTGAGCCGATCAAGCAGTCAATGATGAACGGGCTGCTCGCAGCAAGGCAGAAAACGTCTGCGGACCATATTGTTCGGCATTTGTTTCCTGAGGCAAGCCCCTTAAGAAGGGGTGGAATATGATGAGCGGGAGGAGCGCGTTCAAGCTTTCTACTCTGATGCTGTTCACGGTGCTTTTTTGCACAGAGTTTGTCCGAAGCGCTTTCTTGTTCTCGTTCCTGCCGAACTTTGCCGTCAACGAATCGGGGCAAACCGTTGCTTTGGTCGGTCTTGCCGTCTCGCTTCATTATACAGCCGATACGCTGATTAAATGTGTGGCTGGATATTTGCTGGACAGGTTTTCGCTGCGCTGGCTGCTGCCCGCCACTTTCGTCCTGATGCTGTCCGGACTAGCCGCTGTGTTCGTTAGTCCATATGCCTGGGGGCTCGTTGCCGGTTCCGTGATGCTTGGGATGGGGGCGTCGCCTATATGGCTCATTTGTCTGGAGAAAATCCGGCTGACGGAGCGGGCAGCCCAGATTGGGGCGATATACACCGTGTGGCTGGCCTGCATCGGTCTGGGGCCGATCACAATCAATCTCACCTTCGATTATGGCTTCGTACCTGCCTTCCGGCTGATGGCTGCGCTGCTCGCCGTCGGCTGCATTGCATCGTTCGGGATTAACAGAACAACCCCCTTGCACCTCCAGAACGTCAGCTTTGCCGAACAAGCGACAAGACTGCGAAGAAGACTCGTTCAGCTGAAATGGCTACTGCCAGGCATGGTTCTGCAGATGACCGCCGCGGGACTGCTGCTGCCGATACTGCCCGGTTTTGCCGCTGACCATCTCGGTCTGAGCCAGCCGCAATATTCGATAATGCTCATATTCGGCGGGGCCGGTGCGATGCTGTTTCTGGTCCCGATGGGGAAGCTGGCCGATCGATGGGGGCACAAGCAAATGCTGTTCGCCGGTTTCGTATCGCTTACGGTCATATTGGCTCTGTTAATCGTATCCATGCCGCCGCCTGCATTAACGATGCTGTTTGCCTTTATGCTGGGATTGTCTTACTCAGCCGTGCTTCCGGCCTGGAATGCGGTGCTGTCGTACCTTGTTCCGGAGGATCAGAAGGGGACCGGGTGGGGAGTACTCTCAGGGATTGAAGGGCTCGGTATTATGATTGGTCCGGTCATCGGGGGATGGATAGCCAGCCAGTATACGAATGAAGCTGCCATTAGCATCAGCGCTGCTTTACTGGCTGTTCTTGCACTTTTTTATTTAATTTTGCCGCAAAACAAGCTTGTCTCGGCTCGCGGGACATTGCAGCACAAGAGGGAGAATGCTCATGGACCTGATCGGGTTAGTTGAACAATTGTTTCACGAATATGGATACCTGGTCTTGCTCATCGGCTTGCAGCTAACTTCATCGCGCTCCCCATTCCGCCGAGCAACAACACCTTGACCTATATCGGTTTCTTAGCCTCTAAAGATGTGCTTCATGGGCTGCTGGCTTTTCTCAAGCAGGACTCCTACGATTGCAATCAAAAAAGAAAGTACACTAGTTTATCCTTGCTAACTAAATTGTATTAGCTCTATCAAATAACATAGTTAGAACAACAACTCATTCTGGGCATGTTTCTTTGCCTATCGGTAAAGGTTGTCGTCCTAACACCTTTTGTACTAGAGATCCTTATCTTAGCAAGCACGTCATATAAGACAGTTGACAGTTTGTCATGCGGTATATGTGACAGGTCCAAGTACGATGTCATCAAAAGTTTGGCGGTTTTATCACTGTTCGATTTAACAATATCGGAGGTAAGGTGAGGGGGTAAAGCAGAACAACATTCTAAAATAATAGGAGTGATTGCGTTTATGAAATCATTCACCATTCGAAAAGGAGTAGCACTTCTGACGGGCAATCATTCTGGGGACATACCGGCCGTACTTTCGGATTTGAATCAAGAGCCTTCGGATCTTTAGGCGGGCAGCGTATTTTGCTAACGTGCATCAACTCGGTAGCCCCGGAAGTGGAGCCGGCTCACAATAAAATAATCGATAAGGAGTTTGGCCGTTAAGTTTAAAGCCGACATCGCGCCCTTTATTTGAGGGCGAATGTCGGTTTCTGCTATAATTAACCGTCGTTTTATGCAATCAAGGCACATATGTAAGCATTCAGAAGAAAACGACTTCAAATAGATAAGATGTACTAGGGACATAACGACGGCGTATTTTATATTCGGTCGGTGAGCTCTACTATCAAAATTCTGTAACTTGACTTTTAAAAACCACAAATATAATAACTAAAATATTACATTTGTAATACATGTGGAAATGAGAAGAGAGGAGGACATCGGGTATAACCTGCTGAGGGGTTCAAACAGACGATATATTTTTAGGGAAAGAAGGCTAAAATCTTGAAAAAATACGTATTAAATACAAATAGAATAGCTTTATTTGCGATGACACTCTTTCTTGTGCTGCTCGTTGGCTGTACAAAACAGGGGGCTTCAACTCCGCCGACTGAAAAGGAGCCGCCAAACTCAAACGCAGCGAATGTGGTTTTTAAACAGCTTGAAATCAAGTTTGACGCACGGCTGGGCGTATATGTTATTGATACGGGAACAGGGAAAGAGGTTGCCTATCGGGCCGATGAACGTTTTGCCTATGCATCCACTTACAAGGCACTGGCAGCAGGCGCGGTCCTGCAGCAGAAGTCTAACGATGAACTGGGCAAAGTCATTAAGTTTGCCAAGGATGATCTGGTCACGTATTCACCGATTACGGAACAGCATGTGGATACCGGGATGAATCTCAAGGAAATCAGTGATGCGGCTATTCGTTATAGCGACATACGGCAGGAAATTTGCTGCTAAAGGCGCTCGGCGGGCCCGAAGGGTTCGAAAAAGCGATGAGAGACAACGGTGACAATGTGGTTATGGCCAACCGTTATGAGACATGAGTTGAACGAAGCGATTCCTGGGGACCACCGTGATACGAGTACGCCCAACGCCCTTGCCAACAGCTTAAAAGTGCTGACGATTAACGATTCCATGCCTAATGACAAACAAGAACTGCTTATCGGCTGGTTAAAGGAAAATACTACCGGCGACGAACTAATTCGGGCGGCTGTGCCAGAGGGCTGGGTAGTTGGTGACAAGACAGGCGCAGGAAGCTATGGCACACGCAACGATGTTGCCATCGTATGGCCTCCGGACAGGGAGCCGATCATTATTGCTGTAATGTCCAGCCGTGATACCAAAGATGCAGAGTATAACAATGCCCTAATCACTGAGGCAGCCAAGGCGGCCTTTAAGGCTCTGGAGTAAGCGTAGCAGAGCTGTTGGGTAAGTCGATAGGGCTAATTAAACCAAGCACAAAAGGTCGAGACAAGGGGAAACATGCTCCTGTTCTCGACCTGTTTGCCAAACAGGGAATCGCAAGAATTCCTCTGGATTAGAGTATTCTTTTGATTGGTTTGAACTTGGGGTTATGCATGCAGCAGCGGAAATAATGAAGCAATTCCGATAAATCGAAGCGTTCGCATTTGATCCTGAATTTCATCCGCTAAAAATATAATTGAGAAATTTGGGGTCAACAGCGATTGGAGGTTCCTACGATGAAAGAATTGCTGCAAATATCAGAAGCCGAATTCGAAGTAATGAAAATTATCTGGAGTCATACGCCGATCAACACCAACGAAGTCATTGAAACACTTACCCAGACGAGCAAATGGAGTCCAAAGACGATTCAAACCCTGGGCTGGTAAAGAAAAAAAATGCGCTGACCTATAAGAAAGAGAGCAGAGTTTTTGTATAATAATGCGTTGAGTTTCTATAAGAAGCGGGGTTGGAAAGCCGTTGTCGAGGAAGGAGAGCCTGGGGCGAGATATTGGGTTCTTGTTTATGAATGAATCGAATCATGACGAATAGAGTACTATTTTATAAGTATAAGATTGAAATGAGGAAAAAGAAGATGATAAACATTAGGAAAATTAATGCAATGGAATAGGAATTGTCTATGTTACTAGTGGTAAAAATTAATCACTGATGTTCAGTCCGCTATAGATCTGATGGCAACGGTCAGGTATCAAGTAGATTGTAATCGTATTATTTTAAACAAGTCTGAAATATGTGATGAGTTCTTTGAGTTGAAAATACGTCTTGCCGGAGAAGTACTCCAAAAGTTCGTTAACTACCAAACTTTTTCGTATCCTTTAATTTATATATTCCACAAATTCAGTAATCTCATTATCTCGAAGCAATTTCCCAGCTAGGATGCTAGCTGCTGTATACTTAGATTTCTTCTTTTTGCAAATATCAACTTTCGCCATCACATTTCCAATTAGTAAAGGATTGAAGTTTTCGTCCTCAGCTTTTTGATTCAAGTAATTAAATAAAGTTCGAAGCGATGATAGCTTTCTTGATACTGTCGTTCTTGAGTTTCCTGCTTTGGTGAGAAGATGAAATCTATATCCGAGAATTGAATCCAATGAAAGCTTCTCAAGAGTTTCTAACGGAATTTGACTAATAGGGCCAGCAGGAGTAAGTCCTTCAGCCAGAAGATAGTTAAAGAAGGTTTCATAATCATATATGTATTCGAGTAGTGAAGAAGGAGAAAGATCAGGAAGCTGGCTTATCATCTTTCTGACCGGATTACACTTGATTTAGCTACATGGGCTAGGAAAAAAAGTCAAAAAAAAGCGTTTCAAAGATTATTGAAACGTTTCCAACTTCGTGTTATTATAATTTTCATAAGAGAGAGGGGGGGCTAAATGCCAAGTATTAAAGATGTCGCTAACCTGGCTGGCGTAGCTGTGGGAACTGTTTCCCGTGTTATTAACAACTCGGGCTCTGTAAAACCAGATACACGCCATAAGGTGGAAAAAGCTATACAAGAATTGAATTATATCCCTAATGAAGTCGCTCGAAATTTTAAGATGAGGAAATCCAAGATGGTAGCCTTGCTACTTCCAAGTATCTGGAATCCTTTTTTTTCTGAACTGGCTTATTACATTGAGGATGAGTTGGATAGGGAAGGCTTTAAGCTCATGCTATGTAATAGCGGTGGCAAGCCCGAAAAGGAACTGTATTATCTGGATATGCTACGGCAAAATAAAGTGGCTGGAATTGTCGGCATTACCTACAATGATATTGAGAATAGCATAAGCAATGACATTCCGATTGTAAGTATTGACAGACACTTTAGCAAAAAAATTACCTGTGTGACCTCGGATAATTATAAGGGAGGGAGTATGGCTTTAAGGGAACTTATTAAAGCGGGAGCCCAGAGGCCGGCTTTTATAGGAAGTGTAACTTCCGTATTTAGTGAAACCATGAATCGAAGAAAAGGTTTCATTGATGAGGCGAAAAAATTAGGTGTCGACTATGTTGTATACGAGAAACCAGACCCTATTGTGAACGACGATGCCTATTTTAGCGAATTTCTACATAAGTATCAGGATGTGGACGGCATTTTCGCTATTACCGATATGTTAGCCGCTAAATATATAGAAAGAGTAGGCAGGCAGGGTATTCGCGTTCCAGAGGATGTAAAGGTCATCGGTTACGACGGGATTCAGAATCATCCTTATTTTCATCCGATATTGTCCACAATCAGGCAGCCAGTGGAGGAAATGGCACGTATGACAATCAGACTGCTGTATCAAAAGATGGATGGTATAACTTTAGATCAGCAAGTGTATCGTCTCCCCGTTATCTTCAGGCAAGGCGAAACGACATGATCTTAAATGTAAAGATATTAGCTCATTTCAGTTGGATCTCTGTTTGAATCTATAAACTCGTCATTTTTTTATAATAAATTGGAAACGTTTCATTTGGAGATGAAACTACTTTGTTAAAAGATCAAAGGAATAAGTTTGGATCAACAAATGCATCGTCTTCCCGTTTTTTTAGACAAGATTGTTTTTGATTTTAGAAAAACTCGAATTCAATCGGTGGTTCATGTATGGCTCTGCCGATTGACGTTTTTTTATATCAAATTGGAAACGTTTCAAAAATGAAAATATCCTATGTCAAGAAAGGGAATGTAATGGTGAATACAAAAATTAGCGAATTAGATCACTCCACGATTAAGCCAAATCGCAAAATATGGAACCAGATCAAACGCGATTATGAACTGTATTTGTTTTTGCTGCCAATCATTATTATTTATCTCGTATTTAAGTACTATCCGATGTATGGAATACAAATTGCTTTTAAGGATTTTTCACCAAGTCGGGGAATCTGGGAAAGCGAGTGGGTAGGCTTTAAGCACTTTATTGATTTTTTCGATTCCTATAACTTCTGGACGATCATGACTAATACGCTTACACTCAGTGTTCTATCGCTTGTATTTAGCTTCCCAGCTCCGATTATTATAGCAATTATGCTCAATCAGATGCTGGCCAAGAGATACAAGAAAATTGTACAAACTGTAATTTATGCACCACACTTTATTTCTACCGTAGTGCTCGTCGGTATGCTTAATGTTTTTCTGTCTCCAAACAGCGGAATTGTGAATCACATCATCACTTGGTTTGGAGGGGACCCCATTATGTTTTTGGCCGACGAAGGGTGGTTCCGTCCTTTGTATATATTATCAGGGGTTTGGCAAGAGACAGGTTTTGCTACCATCATTTACCTTGCAGCTTTGGCAGGGGTCAATCCGGAATTGCATGAAGCGGCGATCATGGATGGAGCAAGCAAATGGAAGCGCGTAATGCATGTGGATATTCCAAACATTTTGCCGACGATCGTCATCTTATTGATTCTCGCACTCGGCAACATTATGGGCATCGGTTTTGAAAAGGCTTTCCTTATGCAGAACGATTTGAATTATGCCACCTCCAATATTATTCCGACCTACGTTTATGAAATTGGGATCCAAAAAGCACAATACAGCTTTTCTACAGCAATTGGCCTGTTTAATTCGGTTGTAAATATTATCCTGATAGTCACCGTCAACCGGATCGCAAAAAAATTGACGGAAACCAGCCTGTGGTAAGGGGGAGATCATTATGAATCAATTATTAAAGAGAAAAAGTAAAGGAGACTTATGGTTTGACATCATCAACTACGTCATGCTGACCATAGTTATGTTGCTTGTATTATTCCCGCTGTATTTTGTATTGATTGCTTCACTCAGTGACCCCAATCTCATCTACTCAGGTGAAGTATGGTTCTTTCCAAAAGGGTTTACGCTGGATGGATACGGGCGAATATTCAGCGATTCATCTATATGGATTGGATATGCCAATTCGATTTTATATGCGAGTCTAGGAACCTTAATCGGAGTTGCCGTGACCGTATGTGCAGCTTACCCGTTAGCCCGTAAAGGACTGGCTGGAAAGCCGGTGATAATGTGGTTTTTACTGATCTCCATGTTTTTTAGTGGGGGGTTGATCCCAACCTATTTGCTGATCAAAGATCTTCATATGCTGAATACGATCTGGGCACTTGTTATTCCTGGAGCGGGAGGTGTGTTTAATGTCATTATCGTAAGGACTTTTTTTCAGTCGACCATCCCGGATGAAATGTGGGAGGCCGCTTCCATTGATGGTTGTTCCAATACCAGATTTTTTTGGAGCATTGTATTGCCTTTGTCTAAGTCCGTTATAGCCGTAATGGTACTGTATCATGTTGTCGGGTTCTGGAATGGTTTCTTTGACGCTTTGATTTACTTAAACGATGAAAGCAAGTATCCATTACAACTGGTCCTTCGCAACATTCTTGTCCAGAATCAGGCCAACTCGAGCATGATGATCGATGTGGAATCCTACGCAGCAAAGATGCGCGTTACAGAGCTTATCAAATATGGTGTCATCATGGTATCCAGCCTACCGTTGCTGATTTTGTATCCTTTCCTGCAAAAATACTTTGTAAAAGGCGTGATGATCGGCTCGATCAAAGGCTAACATTGCCAGGGTGCCTGAAAGGGGGAATGTGCAACAGAAACCATAAATTCAGCATTTAGACAAATAAAGTAACAAGGACAAGGGAAGTTCTCAGCTTGTGGACTGACATAGGGAGGGTATGTACGATGAAATTATTCAAAAGGGCTGGAATTCTAATGCTGGCTGGAGTGTTTGCTCTTAGCGGATGTTCGGGAGGCGGTGGCGAGTCAAAAAATCAGACGGTGAATCCGGATCAGGATGCAAATTTTAATAAAACCGGTCTTCCGATTGTTAAAAAAGCGGTGACATTAAAGATGGTGTCCCCAAAAGCTGCTTTAGCGCCAGATTACTCGAAAATGGAAATATTTAAGCGGCTGGAAAAACAAACAAACGTAAAAATTGATTGGGAAAACATTCCGGACACTGACTTTGCAGAAAAGAAAAATTTGTTGTTGGCCAGCGGAGATTTGCCAGATGCCTTTTACGGAGCCGGATTCACAGATTACGAGCTAATCAATTACGGTAAAGACGGAACCATTATTCCGCTGGAGAATTTAATTGATCAATATGCGCCTAATTTGAAAGCGCTTCTTGATCGTCGGCCTGACATTAAACTAGCCATCACAGCACCAGACGGTCACATCTATGGGCTGCCGTCGTGGGAAGAGAATAAGCTCGATACCAACCCCTTCTTTCACGTCATCAATAAAAATTGGCTCGATAAACTGGGTTTAAAAGTACCTCAAACGCTGGACGAATACACGCAGGCTTTGATTGCCTTTAAAACGAAGGACCCGAACGGCAATGGCAAGGCTGATGAAATCCCATTAAGCTTTATGCACATGCAGTGGTGTAGTGACATTGCTGGCATATTCGGTGCTTTCGGTATTCCGGATAATTTGGAACATCGGATCGTCCGCGAAGGTAAAGTGATCTTTACCGCTTCGCAACCTCAATATAAGGAAGCATTAAAATATATTCATGATAACTGGTATAAGCAGGGGTTGATTGACCCTGAATCGTTCACCCAGGATGCCGCTCAGTATTTAGCAAAAGGCAAAACACTAGATGAAACGCTCGGCTCCTACGTTTGGTGGGAAGTTGAAGAAGTTGTCGGACCGGAGCGTAGTAAGGATTATGCTCTGCTCCCCCCGCTTAAAGGCCCAAATGGAGATCAAATGATTGGTCGCAACAACGGCGGCGGTCCGGGACGAGGTAGCTTTGTGATTACAAAAGAGAACCGTTATCCGGCAATGACGATGCGTTGGATCGATCAACAGTATGACCCTTACATGGCGGCTCAAATTCACTGGGGTCCGTTGGATGTCGTATTCAAGAAGGACGAAAAAGGAAAAATGGTGAACCTGCCGCTTCCCCAAGGAGTCTCCGCAGGTGAATTCCGCCAAAAAGTGGCTCCTGGCACAGGAAATCCGGGCGTCATTACTTTCGATGACTTCGGAAAAGTTGTTGATATGGAACCCCGAGCTCAGAAGCGTGCTGAGTATTTGGAGAAATATTACACTCCATATATGAAAAAGGAAAACTATCCGAGCATCTTCTTTGAACCGGACGAACTAGATA
Organism: Paenibacillus polymyxa M1; assembly: GCF_000237325.1. Classification (NCBI taxonomy): domain Bacteria; kingdom Bacillati; phylum Bacillota; class Bacilli; order Caryophanales; family Paenibacillaceae; genus Paenibacillus; species Paenibacillus polymyxa. Next base: position 2,882,513 of record NC_017542.1, on the reverse strand, counting down.
AAATCAATCGGATCGAGCCAGAACTTATTAAATATGTAAATACCCAAAGAGGCAAGTTCATCGTCGATGGCGAGGTAGATGAAAAGTGGGACAGCTATGTGAAGACACTCGAGAAGATGGGGCTAAACGAATTAATGGAAATCTATCAAAAAGGGTTGGACCGATATAATGCAAATTTAAAAAATAAATAATCAAACGATAGGTGGGGAGAAAACTGTGCTTGATGTAATAACCATTGGGGAAGTATTGATAGACTTTACGCCATCAGGTCGTACAGCGGGAGGCAACGAACAGTTTGAATGCAATCCTGGAGGGGCTCCGGCTAACGTAGCAGCTGCTCTATCCCGTTTAGGAGCTAGAGCGACATTGATTAGCAAAGTAGGGGATGATCAATTCGGTTCCTTGCTGCACGATACCTTGATGAACGGCGGCATCGACGTGTCTGCGCTTACGTTTACAGATGAAGCTAATACAACGCTGGCATTTGTCCATCTGGATGACAACGGAGACCGATCGTTCAGCTTCTACCGGAAACCAGGAGCGGATACATACTTGCGCACGCAGGATGTCCCGTTCGATAGGATTGAAAACTGCCATGCACTGCACTTTGGTTCTTTGTCGATGACCCATGAGCCGGCCCGTACGGCAACAAGAGCGGCAGTTGTGAAGGCTAAAGAGGCAGGAGTCCTGCTTTCATTCGATCCGAATATCCGGTTTGCTTTATGGGAGAGTAAAGAGGAAGCGAAACGGAATATCCTTTGGGGCATGAAGTATGCCGACATCCTGAAAATATCAGAAGATGAGCTCCACTTTATAACGGGTACAACTGATGTGGAAAAAGGCTCGCTAGAGTTGCAACAGCAATTCGGCATCGCCGGGATCTTCGTAACTTTAGCGGAAAAAGGCTGTTATTACCGATTAGTGGGTCATGACGGATATGTGCCGGGTTTTCAAGTAGAGGTCACTGATACGACAGGAGCCGGCGACGCTTTTCTGGGCTGCTTGTTATATAAGATACTGAAAGCCGGTATTTCTTTGAATCAGCTGACCAAACAGCAAATCATCGGTATGCTAACTTTTGCTAATGCCGGCGGTGCATTAGTAACCACACGGAAAGGGGCTCTTCAATCTATGCCGACGACAGATGAAATTACCCAGATAATCGAGACAAATAAACAGCACGATGATGATAGATTTAGGCCGGGTTTTCATTTTTCACCTCACTCCCATTGGTTGAATGATCCCAACGGATTAGTCTATTACGAAGGAGTCTATCATCTGTTTTATCAGCACCATCCTTATAGTAACCAATGGGGACCAATGCACTGGGGTCATGCTGTAAGCCAAGACCTGGTTCATTGGGAGCATATGCCTATCGCTCTGTTCCCGGATGAGCATGGCGCAATTTTCTCTGGTTGCTGTGTGGTTGACTGGAATAATAGCAGCGGACTGTTCGATGGTTCCCATGGATTGATCGCACTCTTCACTCATGCAGACAGCTGTCCGGAGACCGGACAACCTCGCCAGCGGCAAAGCCTGGCTTATAGTAGCGATAAAGGCCGAACTTGGCACAAATATGAGGGGAACCCAATACTCGACGAGCATGATCTGGTCGACTTCCGGGACCCCAAGGTGTTCTGGCATTCGTCAAGTGAATCCTGGATTATGGCTCTTGTCGCGGGAGACCACGTTCGGTTTTATCGTTCCGACAATTTGCGTGAATGGTCGTTGTCAGGCGAATTCGGAAAGAGTGAAGGCTCGCATGACGGAGTTTGGGAATGCCCTGATCTCTTTGAATTGCCGGTTGATGACAGCGGACATTCCAAATGGGTACTTATCATAAGCATCGGAGATAATCCCAACTGCCCGGAAGGCTCACGCACGCAATACTTTATCGGAGAGTTCGACGGAAATACGTTCATCAATGACCATCCGGCCGATCATATCCTGTGGCTGGATTATGGCCGGGACAATTATGCGGGGGTCACCTGGTCGGATATAGCTGAGCAGGACGGACGGCGTGTGATCATCGGATGGATGAGCAACTGGAAATATGCTAACCAAACGCCTACTGGGGCCTGGAGAGGCACAATGACTCTGCCTCGCGTCTTATCATTGACCAGCCGAGACGAGGGCGTAGTTCTGACCCAAATGCCTGTTCGGGAAATAGAGCAACTGCGGAAAGGAACGCTCTGCTGGAATGAGGTTAAGGTTACGCCAGAGGTGCCGTTTACGCAAAAAACGAATGATGTTCTGCTTGAAATTGAAGCGGATATCGACATTCGTTCCGAAGACGAGGTTCATATTAAAATGAAGTCCTCTGGGCAAAGTGAGACTATTATCGGTTATGACCCTGTGCGCCAATGGCTATTCATCGACCGCTCGAAATCGGGCCTGACTGATTTCCATCCATCGTTTGCGTGCAAGCACGGTGCTAGAATGGTTTCGGAGAATGGGAAGATCAAGCTGCATATCTGGCTGGATCGCAACGCGGTTGAAGTGTACGCGAATGAGGGCTTGGTTGCACTGACGGATCAAATATTCCCTGATGCTCCGATGGATCGTATTGAGATAAGTGCGAAATCAGGGGAAGTTGTAGTGAACTCGTTTTATATGCATGCTCTTAACTCCATTCATATTCCTAATGGTCCAACGGAGCAGACATCCAGGAGGGTTGAAGTATGAGCCATGCAACCGATAATCGGGGATTGATTATGTATTGGGCCTTCAATGAAGGAACCGGCACAAGCGCTCTGGAGAGCGTATCCCAAGTCCAGGATAATATCCAGTACGTATTTAACCAAGCGGAGTTTACTCAACCTTGCCCTCCACGGTGGAGACAGGGGGTAATTGGAAATGGGCTTCTGTTCGATGGTTATTCGACTTACATTGCGCATTCGTTCGATGAGGGAAATCAGAACACCGAGCCAGAGTACCGATCAGCGTTAAGCATAGGAGTATGGGTAGCCCCACGCTCCTATGAATGGGGGGATGATGGCAAATTATCCGCCATCGTGAACCGCTACAACCTGGATCGCAAGCAGGGTTATCTGCTCGGCATGTTCCGTCACGGTTCCTGGTCCTTCCAAGTCGGGCTGGAAGGAGGAGACTGGAAGGAACTTTGGTCGCCGGACGGCCATGAACTGCCCAAGAATGCATGGTCATACGTGAATGCTGTGTTCGATGGGAACCAAGGGGAAATCAAGCTGTATTTAAACGGCAGTGAAATCGCTTCAGCTGCCGTGCCTCGTGGTTCCCGTCTGGCTGAGGCGGCGGAAACAGATCTCCTGATTGGCAAGAATAACCATAGCAGCCTGCTGGCGGAAGTGTTCAGCCTTCACATGTTTAGCGGTATCATTGATGAACTCAAGATTTATAATCGGGCGCTGAGCGCGGAAGAAGTGGCCGCTTCTTATCGTCATGTGCTGGACACCTTTCATGAAGGTATCCGGCCACAATTAAACTATGACGAGATCAAGCTAGACCGGACGCCACTGCTACTTGATCGGCACAGACCGCAATATCATGTTAGCCCGCCGGCCCATTGGATGAACGAACCCCATGCACCAATCTATTTTGACGGGCAATATCATTTGTTCTATCAGCATAACCCGCAGGGGCCGTTCTTTCATCAGATCCATTGGGGACATTGGGTAAGTCAGGATTTGGTGCATTGGCGTGATCTACCCGTGGCCCTGGCGCCCGAAAAGGATCAGCTCGCACCGGACGGGATCTGGTCGGGAAGCGCAACCTATGATGCTGACGGACTTCCTGTCTTGTTCTTTACGGCAGGTAATGACAGCGCTTCTCCGAATCAGAGCGTAGCGCTTGCCCGAAGCACTTATACCCTTGACGGAAACCCGGATCTGGTTCAGTGGGTCAAACATCCAGAGCCGTTGATCGTGCAGAAGAAGGGAATGGGCGCATTTGGGGATTTCCGAGATCCATTCGTATGGAAGGACGATGACGGCTGGTACGCTTTGGTCGGGTCCGGAATTGAAGGTGGAGCAGCACTGGCATTTGCGTCACAAGATATGCTGAATTGGACGTATAAAGGGCCGTTTTTTAAAGCGGATATTCAGAAGTTTCCTTACCTTGGACCCATCTGGGAGCTCCCTGTGCTTCTTCCCCTTGGCAGGGACAAGCTGGGGGTGAACAAACATCTGCTGCTTGTCAGCCCTGTGGGAAAAGGAGCAGATGTCGAGGTGTTCTATTGGATCGGACAACTTGACAAGCAAAATCTTTCGTTCATCCCCGATCAAGAAAAGCCTCAATTGATTGATGTCGGGGATTTCCATTTTACCGGACCGAGCGGAATGGTTGATCCGAAGACCGGCAGAAATATCGTCTTTACGATAGCCCAAGGCGACCGGACGTCTGAGATGGAATATAAGTCGGGTTGGGCTCATAACGGAGGCTTGCCGTTAAGCGTGTATTTGAGGGATGACGGGCGTCTGGGAATAGAGCCGATTCAGGAGCTTCAATCGCTGCGTGGCCCTAAGCGGCTATCGCTTCGGGACCAGTCATTGGCTGAAACTAATGTGCAGCTTAGGAATGTTCATGGTGACATGCTTGAGATTCAATTGGAATTGGAGCCCGGCAGCGCCAAAAAATTCGGAGTCAAGGTCCGTTGTACGCCGGACGGAGAGGAAGAAACTCTGCTGTATTATGATTGGAATCAAACGATGCTCTTGGTCGACCGGTCGAAAACGACGCTGCACCCGGGAGAAAAGTGTGGAGGGGTTCAAGGCGGAAAGTTGGAGCTACTTGGGGAAAATCTGAAGCTCCACATTTATTTGGATCGCTCCATGGTCGAAGCCTATGCAAACGGATTGAAAAGCCTGACAACCCGGGTATATCCGAGCCGTATGGATGCTTTGGGACTCGAGATTTGGGGAGATGGAGAACCGTTTGTTAAATCCTTGGATATATGGGATATGCAGTCCATTTGGTAAGACGGTTGTTTAGGCGCTCCTTACGAATGGGGTATGCACAAATGATCAAGAAACTTTGCATTCCTCCGTTTGGAAACGTTTCATTCATATTCTCCCTTCTTCATGACTATTCATCTTTGTACAAGGAGAGCATTTCGAAATGAGGTATCGATGTTCGCAAGTATAACAAGTTTCGAAGGAGGCTCGAGAATGAGGAAAGTCAAAATAGGAAAATGTTGGATATTGGGAATGGTTATATGGGCTATGGTTCTCCAGCTTGTTGTTCCGGGAATCTCTGTCGCATCCGAAAATAGAACTGTTGCTGGAGAAACGCACATTCCTAAGAATGATGTGAAATCATCGGTTACGGATACGATTTATCAAATCAAGAATATTCCTAAGAATGACATGGGATTGTCAGTTCCGGATTCAGTCTATCAAATCCGGAATCCTGGATTTGAAACAGGAGATTTGACGGGATGGACCGTTGTCAAAGGCGATGCGTTCGGTCCGAATAGCGTAACCGACGAAACGACTTGGTGGGCGGAAAAAATACCGTATAACCAGGAAGGAGCTTATCATTTAAACGGCTGGAAGTATGACGAATCTGCGACAGGTATACTCCATTCCAGCACTTTCGTGCTGGGTGGCAGCGGCTGGATCAGCTTCAGGCTTGGCGGTGCGAAGAACCCAGACAAGGTATTTATAAATATTGTGGAAGTCGATACGGGACAAGTTATTGCCCGATACGGAAATAGCGCATTCGCCGACGTGGGCTTCCCAGATCCCGCGCTGGGCATGCGGCTTGCCAATATGGTGCAATACAAGGCGGATCTTTCCACATATTTGGGCAAGAAACTGTATGTGGAGGTCGTCGATAATGCAACCTCGGATTGGGGAGTCATTTTTGCGGACGCATTCTCCATGTACCATGAGTCGGAGCCAGCTGAAGGATTTGTTGCGACAGATATCAAGCCAGATTTCAAGCGCTATGAAATCGATAATCCAAGCTTTGAAACCGGAAATCTCGATGGCTGGACGGTTGAGGGAGATGCTTTTGAAGTGACTGATGAAGCTCATGCGAGCAAAGAAGGGAACTTCTATGCCAAATCCTCCCTGCAAGGAAAGGGCTCCATCACTTCTAATACTTTCACGCTTCAGGGAACCGGAACGATTAACTTTACTGTTTTGGATATCCTCAAACCAGAAAACGCCTATGTTGCACTTTACGATGCGAACAGCAATACATTGCTTATGAAAACCGGGAATGTCAGTGCGAACGAGAAAATCTCATGGAAAGTGCAAGAACACTACAACAAGAAGCTCTATGTAAAGGTTGTCGATCATTCCAATGAAGCCAGCATTGCCGTTGATAGTTTCCAAGCAAGTGGTAAGGGTACTATTTTCTACTTAAACCTTGATGAAGGCACAGGAAAGAAGGCGTTGGAGAAAGTACACAATCTTAAGCACGATGTGAACTATGTATTTAACAACGCCAGGTATATGGCATCGAAGGATCCGAGATGGACTCCGCGCGGAATAAAAGGCGGCGCCTTATTGTTCGATGGATACTCGAATTATATTGAGGTCAATGCAAACGATACTGTGCCTGTAAGCGACGCGTTAACCATCGAAGCTTGGGTTGCACCGCGTAGCTATGAGTGGGGAGACGGAAACAAGCTGTCTGCGATCGTAAACCAATCCGACCAGGATAAAGCGGAAGGCTTTTCTCTTGGTATGTATCGGCACGGTACATGGTCGATGCAAGTAGGCATTGGCGGTCAGTGGATTCAGGTATGGGTAAAGGATCACCCGTTGGAAAAATACAAGTGGAATTATGTGGCCGCTACTTTCAGTAAAGAAGATGGAAAAATTAAGTTATATCTAAACGGTGAGGAAGTGGCTTCCCAAGTAACCCCCCTCAACGTTCCGATCACACCATCTACCGAAAGCCTGATCATCGGGAAAAATAATAAACCTGTAGAGTTAGCAGGGGTGTTCTCCTTCAATATGTTCAGCGGACTCCTAGATGAAGTGAAGCTGCATAATAAAGCCCTTACGAACCAGGAGATACTTGCTGGATATGAGGGCGTGAAGGCGCTTCATGGAGGTTCAATTCCGAAAATTCCGAATGCGGACATTGATGAGGATCCAAGTGTGTTTGACGGAGATCAGCACCGACCCCAGTACCACGCGATGCCTCCGCAAAACTGGATGAATGAAGCACATGCACCGATTTACTATAACGGCAAATACCATTTATTTTATCAACATAACCCGCAAGGTCCATTCTGGCATCAAATCCACTGGGGGCATTGGGTGAGTGACGATATGGTGAACTGGGAAAATGTAAGACCTGCTCTTGTGCCCGAAGCGGGCACCCTAGATCCGGACGGCACGTGGTCAGGCAGTGCAGCGTATGATCGAAACGGCAATCCTGTTCTGTTCTATACCGCTGGCAACGACTCCTTGTCGCCGAACCAAAGAACAGGGTTGGCAACTCCGGCGGATTTGTCCGATCCCTATTTGGAAAAATGGGTGAAATATCCTAAACCGGTAACGGAGCAGAACGGAAAAGGCATCCACAACGAGTTCCGCGATCCGTTTGTATGGTACGACAAAGAGGTGGACAAGTGGTATCAGTTAGTGACATCTGGTCTTCCAGACTTCAGCAGCGGCACAGCTTTGGTGTATGTATCCGATGATATGTACAATTGGGAATATAAGGGGCCTTTATACGTTAGTGACAGAAGCCGTTATCCGGAGTTGGGTACGGTATGGGAGTTACCAGTGTTATTGCCGTTAGGCACGGATAGTACGGGCAAGCAAAAATATATTTTCATGATTAATCCCCATGAAAAGCCGGAGCATGTTCCTCCAGCGAACGATGTGCAAAGAGATGTTGAGGTCTTTTACTGGATCGGGACCTGGGACCGGGATAACTTTAAATTTATTCCTGATCAGGAGGCACCCTCCAAAATGGATGTAGGTGACGGCTATTTAACCGCAGAGAGCGGTCTGGTCACACCCGACGGAAGAACGGTCGTATTCTCCATGGTGCAAAATGTTAGAACACCGCAAGCTGAATATCAATCCGGATGGGCTCATAATTTATCTTTGCCGGTTTCCCTAAGCCTCGATAAGCATGATAAATTGCATATCGAACCGATTAAAGAACTGCAGAGTCTTCGAGGGAAAAAGTGGGTTGATTTTTCGGACAAAAATTTGGAGAGTGCCAATCAATTGATTAAGAATGTCAAAGGCGACATGCTAGAGATTGTGATGGAGATTGATCCGCGTGAAGCCCAGAAATTTGGTCTCAAGGTGAGACGCTCGGAAAAAGGCCAAGAAGAGACGCTCATTTACTACGACAAGAAGAACGGGACATTTAACGTGGATCGAACCAAGAGCAGCATTGATCCGGATGTGCGTGTGGACGGCATTCAAGGAGGATATGTAGATCTTAAAGGAGAGAACTTGAAACTCCATATCTTTCTCGATCGCTCGGTCATTGAAGCCTTTGCAAATTACAAGAAGAAGCTGACAACTCGTGTCTATATAGGCAGATACGACTCCTTAGGCTTACAGGTCTGGGCCGATGGCGATATCAATATCAAATCCATGCAAGTATGGGATATGAATGCTTTAACGGGTAAACCGGCTGCTCCGGTCTATGTACCCGATAAGTGGGATAATTCTGTGTATAAGGATATTACAGAGCTGCCTAACCATGATTTTGCTACGGGCGACTTAACGGGGTGGATAACGGAAGGAGACGCCTTCCAGAATGTCCATGTGACCAATACCCAGTTCTTCTGGGACAACATTTACTTCAACCCGTCGCATAAAATTCCGGGCGGCTACCATTTGTGGGGCTTCAACGAGCAAGCCGGCGGCGATAGCTTAACCGGATCGCTAAGATCTCAAAATTTCGTCCTTGGTGGGAACGGTAAGATCAACTTCCTTATCAGCGGCGGCCGGGATATAGATCGTCTGTATGTTGCGCTGGTTCGGGCGTCGGACGGCAAAGAGTTATTTAAAGAGACAGCAACCAATTATGAGGAATATCAACGGAAGATTTGGGATGCGTCGGATTATATCGGCGAGGAGCTTTATATAAAGGTGGTCGACCAATCCAAAGGCGGGTTTGGACATATTAATGTCGATGATTTTAATGTGCCTGTTCAGGTAAAGAAGAAAACCAACAACTGACTCTTGTTAATACAGAATACCCGTGAGTCCTGTAGTCCTCCGAGCAAACCGAATAGTCAGATAGCTTGTCATTCGAAATGGCAAAGGAGAAGGGCAGGTACTTGTAAAACGAAACTGAATCAATTTTTATTTGGATGGGAGATAAGAGTGTATTTAATTTAATGCTCACAAGCCATAGGATTATGGCTTGTGAGCGCACATTAATGAAAAATAATAAATTCTAACCTTAGTTAGAGAAAGGTTTCGTGTTATAGTTTAATATTCAGCTGAAGGGAACGCCTTTTTTGCTAATCAAATGAAGTTCGTTATGGGTAAAGCATAAGATCAAACCTTTGAGTTTTTTCGTACTACTTATATAAACTAAACCTTTATTATATCGATAAACTTCTGTGCTGCTGTTAATACAGGCATGTCTGTTTGCTGATATACTTAAAAATCTTTCGGGAATTTTTTCATTAATAATTAGAAACTTTGTATATAAGCAACCAGCTGTCGGTAAGCTCCGGCGGCTGGTTGTTGTCCAAAGAAAATAAAGTGTTGGACTATCGTAGCCTCATTAAGCTAACGGACAGGATAATTCCAACTGTTGTTGCTAATATAGTTGACAAAGTCAATTAAAATCATTATATTTTTTACTTAGTTGATATTAGTCAATTAAAGTATAAGGATTAATGTAGTTCAGTTAATTTAGGAGGCTTACAAATGGGTTCGGAAATGTCCTTAATCCCGACTATTCGCAAATTTAACCGATTCTACACGAAGGTGCTCGGGTTGCTTGATAAGCACCTTCTGGATAGCAATTTTTCACTTTCGGAAGCCCGAGTTCTTTACGAAATCGGCAACACGGAGCATTGCACGGCCAGAATGCTCATCGACCTTCTAAGTATCGACGCGGGCTATTTAAGCCGGATTCTCAAACGGTTCGAAAAGCTGGGCGTAATCTACCGGGTCCAATCCGAGAAGGATGGCAGATCTTTTTTTCTGTACTTGTCGAGTCTCGGTGAGGAGACGTTGTCAAAAATGAATACCTTGTCCGATAATCAGATTCGCAATATGATCATCGGATTGCCGTATCAAAGCCAAGTAAGCATTGCCAGAAGCATGACTAACATTGAAAGAGAGCTATCGGACAATCCTACAGAGCGGAGCGTAAGCATCCGGACTGAATTGAAACCAGGAGACGTAGGAATGCTCATTCATATGCACGGATGGATCTATGCAAAGGAGTGCGGTTATAATCTTTTTTTTGAAGGATATGTCTGCAAGACGTTTTACGACTTGCTTCAAACCTACAGCTCGGACAAGGACCGTTTCTGGCTAGCGGAAGCCAATGGCGAAATAATTGGCAGCATAGCTATCATCAGCCATTCTAATGAAAAAGCGCAGTTAAGGTGGTTTATGCTGCATCCGGATGCCAGAGGAATGGGACTCGGGAAAAAGCTTTTACATGAGGCGATCAGTTACTGCAAAGAAAGAGGTTACCAGTTCATTTTTCTGGAAACGACAGAGGACCAGAAAACGGCTATTGGCATGTATGTGAAAGCAGGTTTTCAGAAGATTTCCGAACAAGAAAACGAATCTTGGGGTAAACGTCACATTGAACAGACTTATGAGCTTAATCTCCATGAAGCATGATGAATAAGCTTTCATAATGGTAAAGATACAAGCTATTAAGCTAACGGGCTTAAACTATAATCGGGCCGTATTTGACGGTGTCATTCTCCTGGTAGAAACCGACAGGGGTTCCGAAGGCACCCGCAAAAGCTAACTCGCCTGCCGACATGAAGATTGGAATTTCGCCGGCTTTGCCATTACCATTGGGATGACGGTTTATAAAACGGCTTTATATTTTGAGGCTATCCTCAAAAGGATAGCCTATGACCATATAAGTACGTGTTCCAAAAGTACCCCCTAATTAGTGCGAGTTCAAAAAAAGCTTATAGAATCTCTACAAACTCATTTCAGTGTAGAACCCCAGTCATACGGATCACTGTGGTCGGTGTAAATACCCTTCACCACACGATAGGCAAGCTTGGGTTTGCGATATTCGTTAACCAGCCCCTTGTTATTGAAGGAGCGTGCCCGGTCTCTGAAGTGCGGTTGATGGCTCAGAAGTTGGCCCCGTGTATCTGCAAATTGCCAAACGTAAGTGCCACTAATCTTCGGGTCGCTTCGGAAGAGCTTCAGCGACTTGCCGAGCAAATCAGCTTGATAATCCTCGCTGAATAAGCGCGGTTCCCAGCCAGAATCTCCATATACACCAGCTCCACCAAATTCGGTCATGAGCACCGGGGTATACTCGGCTCCATACTCATTGCAACGCTCATGAAAGGCTTCTAGCATCTCCTCAAACTCGACATGTCCGAAGTACCATCCGCCATAATAGTTAATCCCGATGACATCGAATAGTCCAAGACAGATGTCTGTCATAGGGTGCATCGTGGCAAAAGCGACCAGTCTGGATTGATCCTTGCTTCGAACGAGCTCGGTCATTTTGACAGATAGATCATAAGCCTGCTGAGAGCGTGTATCAATCTCGTTGTGTACAGACCAGAACAGGATTGAAGGATGGTGAAAATCTCGCTCGATCATCTCATCCATCATGGTCAATGCTCGTTCCACGAAGAGGGGATCATCTGTCTCCTCAGCGGGAAAAGCAGCGCCCCAAATCGGAATTTCACTCCAGAAGAGGATACCTTGCTCATCAAGCAGGTCGATCCAGTACTCACTCTGAGGATAATGTGACCCGCGTATCGTGTTGCATCCCATCTGGCGGATAATACCAAGCTCCTTGGTCATCAATTTGTTGGGAAAAGCGAAGCCCCATTCCGGGTGCTCTTCGTGACGATTAACTCCTTGCAGATAAAGCTCCTTGCCGTTCAGTAAAATCTTCTTGTCCCGCGTCTCCACGGTACGGAACCCGATGCGATCTGTCCGGTCGTCTTGACCCACGACTGCTCTGATCATGTATAGGGCAGGATCGTCCGTGTCCCATCGTTGGAGGTCTGACCAAGCTTGTTCGAGCACAAGTTCCGTGCTACCCTTAGCAGAAAGGTAAGCGCTATCACTTTGAAACATCTCATTGTTTCGATAGAGAGAGACAGGTACTTCGACGGGTTTATCCGACATCGAGCAGAGCTTAAGTAGGATTCGGACATCTGCACTGGAATCTCCAGTCATTTCATAGGTGATGCGCATCCCCTCAATCCAGACATCAGGCAAAAGTTGAACCTCAACGGGCCGGATGATTCCACCGTAATGAAACCAGTCTACAATATGATAGGGTAACGTATTGGTCCCCAGAGTGCTGTCTGTGCGGACAATGAGTTCGTGTACACCAGAGGTAACATCCTGAATAGTAAAGTCAAAAGGAGTGAATCCACCATAATGGTACCCTAAATGCTGTCCATTCCAATATACATCGGCATGTCCCATGACAGCGTGGAACAGTAGACGTAGATGGCTGGGATTGTCAAGGGTTACCCATGTCCGGTACCACGCAACACCTTCGTATTCGTATTTGCCGAGCTCGTTATTCCAACAACCTGGCACAGGCACACGATCATAATTGGAAGGGAAATTCGTATTCCACTCTTCAGATAATCCAACATTATTCTTGTCAAAAACGAAATCCCATAATCCATCAAGCTGTTGGGATTCCCTAAGTCGATGCTGCTGAAACGTTCGAATCATATTCATCATCTCCAGTATATTTTTGCAATAGAACATCATGGATGGCCTGTATGTTGGGAGTGTAGCATTGGTACCAAGCCAGCGACAATGGCAAAAACAATCTTCATCATTTGTCATAAATGATACTATTAAGGAAAGGAGGAATTTATATGGACTACGCCTTGGGAAATATGGTAGTGCATATCCATTGGGTAATCGCTAAGCCGCCCTTGCCAGGCTGGGAAGATATACGACAGACGGTATCAGGACATACCTTTTATTACATTTACAGTGGGAAGGGAACCTTTCGTTGTGAGGAGAGTGATCTAGAGGTTAGCGGGGGAACATTGGTATACCTATGGCCTGGACTGCCTCTTTACATGAAATCGTCTGATGCACATCCACTCCGAATGACGATGATACTGTTTGATTGCGCTTCGCTCATAAAAAATGAGAACGAATGGGATACGCCAAAGTCGATTGAGCGGCTGCGGCTTCCATTTCTTATGCCTCTACAGAGTGAGCGTGCGGGCCGGATTGGGGAACAATTCCGGGAAGCGGAAAGGGAATGGGTACCTGGAGATCTTGTGCGAGAGACCAGAGTAAAGTCAGTCTGGTATCGTTTGGTACAAGAGGTACACGAGGCAGCGGAAGCAGGAGGGAGGCACAACGATGGGGACGGAATAGTAGAGGCTCTTCGTAAATTCAAGGAGAAGTTAGATACGGCATTTGCTACCGAGTTGCGGATTACCGAATTGGCGGAGCAGACGGGTTTCTCACCTGTTTATTTACGCAGAACCTTTGGATCCCGGTACGGGTGCAGTCCCAAGGAGTACCTGAATCATCTTCGCAATGAGCATGCCGTTTGCCGGTTTGCCGGCTCCTGTTCACAAGTGATTCCGTCACAGATATCGCGAGAGCCTGTGGCTATTCTGACGTATACCAGTTCAGTAAAACGTTCAAAAAGCGCAATGGTCTCTCTCCGATCGAGTACCGAAGAATGCAAGGAAATTGATACCAAGGGTGATATCATCAGATTTGCGTTTGAATTTGATTCCCAACAATGAACTTAAAAGAGGACAAAGCCTAACAGGGAAGATTTAAGGCTTCTAGACAACTGTACAACGCAAATCAACATTATTTCTCCTTTCATAGGGAGAAACACGGCCATAAGTCTCTCTGCGGTTTTAGAAAGCGATGAGGAGCTTGAGTGCAACATCATAACCCGCTTCTATCGGGAGGATTTTATACAAGGCGCAAGCAACATTGATGGCTTAGATAGATTGTTAAGTGCTGGTGCCAACATATATGCGCTGCAGGACCTACACTCAAAGCTATATATATTCGATGGGACTTCGGTTATTACCAGATCTGCTAACTTTACGTTTAATGGTTTCTATAAGAACCATGAATTTGGTATGTTAATAGAGAATGAACCGGTTTTTGCTAATGAATGTTCCGATTACTTCAATGGAATCCTTGAATCAAGGTGTTTGATGAAGAACTGGTTCTGATTGCGGAACCCGGCTTGCATCAGATGCCCGAAGTATTAGGTAAACCGATGTTGTTCTTTGAGATCGGGTGTACACACAGAATTCAAACTGAAGCTTTTCTACATAGCCGTGGTGTCCATACGCTCAATGTAATGGAATTTGGTACACTGAACACGATCCTAAGTGGTGTATCTGCCGGAATAGGGGTATCTTTACTCCCGCGATCTTCGGCTGTTCAAGCCGAATTAAGAGGAGAGGTTTTAGTGATATCTTTGCCAGAGCCATACTGCAGGTTGGAAGTGGGACTTGTACATGCCCAAAGTGAACATCTATCGGCCGCATTACGTCGCTTGCTGGAGATAATGACAACCAGGGGCTAAAAAATTCTATTTCATAAAACTCTATCGGGGTTGTATTGTTATTAACAGTGAGGGACGAACTCGAATTCGTTAGATCGAGGGCCTAATCAATAATATTTTACATCGGTACAATGATGGCAGGCTTTATCTCACCTATAAAAGGAGGATGTTTCATGGAATCAGCGGCATTAGAACCAATTCGGGCTCTTTTGAATCAGGCATATCAGACCGTAATGGGGAAGAGCTGTACGCGGGAATCGGAGCAGGCGATCGTTGATTTTGAGAAAAAGCACAACGTTATTCTTCCCGAGTCGTACCGGGACCTTTTGCTGTACTACGGTGCCTGCCACTTCGGTGATCCTGCGCTCTATTCCGTACAGGAATTGGACTGGGCATACCCTGCATTTTTGGAAGCGTATCATGAGTATAAGAAAGAGTACGACCTGCCTGAAGACCTGAATCCGTTCCCGATTGGCGGTTTTGGAGAAGGAAGCATTGCTGTTCTGGAACGGAATTCGGGTAAAGTTCTGATGCTTATCCACGACTATGCAGGAGATTATCCATTTCAGGAGGTAGCGCCTCACTTTAACGGATTGATGGAGATGCTGGCCGGTTCTGCGATCTGGGTTCAGGAACAGATGAAATAGTCAGACTAGGTGACAGATTGCTCTTGAATGTATTTGCGATATAGGGCAGGCGTGATCTCTTCGAATTTTTTGAAAATTTTGATAAAGTACCCTGATTCGTTAAAACCCAGCTCATCACTGATCTGTGAGATCGGCATGTCGGTAACCTCCAGCAATTGCTTGGCCCACTTGATTTTGAGCTTGGCCAGATAGGTTGTGAAATTCTCCCCGGTTTCCTTGGCAGATAGTCTGCTGAAATAGCTTGGACTAAGGTGGCATAGATCTGCCATGTGTTTCAATGTCACCTGCTCACTCTTGTGACTGTGAATATATTCAAAAGCAGGCTGTAACGCAGGGCTGGTACATGCATTATCGCTTGGGCAGTTTTTGAGATAGGCATCCGCAATCGCATTGGTCATTTCCTTTTTGATGGATTCAATATTGCGAATGGAGTACCCAGGCAAAATCGTGGATAGATTAACGGATTCCTGGGAGCCGGAAGCCTTCTCGAACATCTCCACCAGCAAGTTTTTATTGAGAGCTTCCTCTACAATATAGTTGCACAGCGGGGACAGCATGTTGGAGATTTTTACAATCTCTTCATAGGTCATGACAGGCAGCTGTTCATAATCGTCCTGCAGTTCCTGCAGCTTCGCTTCATGCATGGGCACATTTTTGGAAGAGACGATCTGTTCCAGATGGGTGCCTTTGTCCGGATCTGCAAGTTTAACTTGCCCTGCCATCACGGCTCCAATGTATTTCCCATCAATGGTGATGGGAATGGCGATATCAATAATATTGAAATGACACAGGTATACATAAGGTTCATTCAACCGAACCGCTTCCAGCCCGCCGCGTGAATCGCATTTTTGGCAGTAGGGAAGCAGTTCGGGATCTTTGCGTACATTTTGGCAGAGCCAATGGGATCAAGCGAAGGATATACTCCGTCTGCTGTAGGTACGAATGCAGCACTGGCGCTGGCAAAATTGTGTTATGAAATGCTGCTGACTGACGGAGCGAAATCAAAAGTAGCCAGCGACAGCAAGAAAGGGAACTTAAAAAAACAAAAAATAACACAGCCCAATATCTAGGGTCTGCTCAACAATACGCCAATGATTACCATCATGGTCACGACTCCAATTCATAAGTTCGGTTTTTCCATATGGTACCCATTGAAGATGTTATTATTCCTGGACAAAGCCTAAATTAAGGAGGAATATTTAACGTACGCTGATTCTACTCCACACATTTACCATTGGATCCTCCGCTATATGCTTCGGAACAATAAACCCTCCAATGTTTGTAAAAGATATTCCTCCAGGGCTAAGGCACTCTGCGACATATTCAGAACAGATGTATTCATCGTCATCTTCTCGTCTACCTAAACCAACAGTAAGTCTTAATGCAATCTTCGCTAAATCTTTTGTTCCATATTTTTTTCCCAGTAAATCTAGGGCGCGTTGCATTATACGTAACGTAGTAGTTTTTTCTGTATTTTGACTAAGCAATAGATGAGAAAGAGTATTATGTCTACCGATAAATACATCCCCATCATAAGGTTTATTTGTATTGTTATAATTTTGTACATAGGATGATAACGGCACCATGCGCACGCCGATTGTTTCAACACTCTCTAGAACCATAAGGCGATCGTGGAACCACATAATAAAAGCAACGTGACTATAAGGAGAATTGGTTACTTTTTTTATTAATTCACTCATTGGTCCGTTACCACTACAAATTAGAAAATCTCCATTTTTAATTTGATCTCGGATATTTTGATATTTATTTGATTCCACGACCATGCATCCCTTCGTTACGTCCGCCTTCTACTATCGCTTGTTGCCTCTTCTGTTCTTTTATGATATCGACCTCCTAATGTCATACAGGCTTAATATACCCAGTAACCACGCATTCCATTATATAGTCCGTTATTCGTTGTCAAAGTCTTCATCATATAATGGCGGCGAAGGTTCAACATGCCGGATACTGAACATGAGCGTCCGAAAGTCGACTAGCCGAGCAGCGTCCGTTGTCCTACTGGCCATGATCGTAAGTTTGAAGTCGATGCTGCGCCGTCATCCCTCTAGCGGTTATTCGCTGAACGCCCGCACACTCATCTTACGTTAGTCCCCTGATGGATTCGTTTATTAATCATTTACTGTCTCAATTTATTTTTCTATACCTTCTCAATTTTCACGTTTAATTTCCGTGGTATTCTGTGCGTT
The DNA here is from genome assembly GCF_000237325.1 of Paenibacillus polymyxa M1. NCBI lineage: Bacteria > Bacillati > Bacillota > Bacilli > Caryophanales > Paenibacillaceae > Paenibacillus > Paenibacillus polymyxa. Next base: position 2,864,989 of record NC_017542.1, on the reverse strand, counting down.
AATTTAATGAAGCACCGACAGTCTAAAACATTATTTTCTGCTGACAATATGCAAAATTTAAAAATTTCTATAGCATCAAGCACCTAGTTGCCTGTTTTCTAAAATTTCTGAACTGCGCTTCGAAATGGTCATAGAATATGAATTTGTCCTTATTTCTTTGTTTCTCAGCGATCGAAGAAATTGTCCGATCGCGGTGCACAGCATATTGTGGAGAATTACCGGAATAGAACGCGGATTGAACATCTAACTTTGCATGCGCTAAGACACACGTTTGGCCATTATTTAATTAGTGCGGGAATGATTTACAGCAAGTGACCATATTAATGGGACACTACAAGGAAGATGGGATTTAGATGACAATGATCTACACGACCCCTGGCATTGTAGATCTAACGGCAGCTGTTGAGTCGATCAGCTGGACTTAGAATAAATGAGAAGATTGATATACAGTTGAATAATAATATAAGTGATTTTTGTAAGTTGAAATTTGATATAAGAGAGTATTTAAAGCAGACATTTAGTTTGTTATGTGTTGAAAAAAAAATGTCCTGTTGAAAGGACGGTTTAAGCCTTTATTATTTTCATTTTCAGGAATCTAACCAACAAATTTATGAGGATAGGCAAGGACAATATGACCATTGCAATAATTTATCCCCCCAATTCGGAATAGAGCCTGAAAACAGAGTGTAGGCCATCATTCCGAACAAGGCTAAACGTGTTAAAAGGCCAATCAGATTTTTCATGGGATACAGAAAGCTGGCGATCAGCACTATTATAATAAATTCTTGCGTTAAGATAATTCTGACGAAGTATGCTAGTATCGATCTGGAAACTTTTTTACACGTACCTGCCTGGATTTCTCGGATACCTTATAGTAAGCTGTTTACATAACCAGTCAGCAGAAAAAAATATGAGTCAAACTCAATACTGATTTGGTATGTTATCAACTTTTTCAGCCTCCTTATAAGCTTCTTTCAAATAATGGTGCTGTTTTCCCTTCGGTAATTTTTTCTTCAGGAATGCGAAAACCATTGTTGGCTAGGACATCCAGGGTCATCTGGATGTCCTTCTTTGTTGCCGCAGCTTGCTCATTATTTAGAATAGTCGATAATTTACCGTTTGATTCGAAAATAGCCAAATCTACATCTTTTATATTACCGACTTTGTTTTGTCGTAGGCTAACTTCCACCTCACCAGTGGTTAACTTGGCCTTTTTAATCTCCTTCAGCATCATTTCACCGTCTTTAATAACTACGGAAGGGACGCCGATCATAAGATCCCTAAATTTCGGTATGTATTGCATCATTTTCGTTATGATTATAACTACAATAATGAGCAGAGTGCCTCCATAAATTGCCTCCCACTCATTTTTCATACCAAGGGGTTGGATAAGTACCGTACCTATGGCTATTCTTATGACGGCTTCGCCACTGTCATTTCTGCGAGCGATCTTTTTCCAGCAAGACGAAACAGCATAATTCCAACCACTACAATCAACAATGCTTTTAATGGATAAGGTAAGGAAGGCAACTTACTTAGCCAGTGTCTCAAAGAAGGTATATTGTACACCCAGTCTTTAAACATCTCATGCTCACTCCCATAATTTTTTTTCTATCATTACCTTAATCTATGAAAAATATGTACACCGACATTAATACAAGCATTTATGCAGAAGTATTTCCTCTTAAAGCCCACCTTGTAAGCCGCCTTTAATTAAGGCGACTGCCAGAGAGCCGTGTTACCGCTGTTCTGTGAAAATAAAGTGTTAGACTGAAAAATAAAGTTGTAGACTGGCAGCCGGCATTAGCCAACGGGCAGGATAATGCAACCATTAGATGAACTTATGGTTCTCATATGATACAATCGAGCGGAGATTCACTTCGCAGACAACTGGTGGCACTTCGCGCCGAATGGAACTTGGTACTAAAAGGAGGGGCAGGACACATGCGAGAAGAACAGGAAATATTCGCGGACGAAGGATATAACAGGTCGTACGCAATTGCTACGGGTTTGCCGATTTTGAATATTAGGGGTAGCATACCGCGTGAAAGTAACGGCCAACTACCGTTTCCGTGGGTGACAACGGGCATCAGGATTGATAAAGAACAGATGTTGGAAACCGTTATGAAGCAGAAGACACTCGAGTATTTGTTTAAGATGCAATTCAGTAAGGAGGAAATGACCGACCGCAATTTGGTTGTAGGCTGTTATGAATACAGAAATCCGAATGACAAGGAACAAATAACGCTATATGCGCTGGTTTCGTTGAAGGAATTTCTCGCGAGATACGGCGATGAACGGGCATTAGAGATTATGATGCGAGTTGGCTGCGCATACGAGAAGATTATGGAGGAATGCGATGAAGCCATTGAAGAACACTATGCAGTGTTGCGCCGGGCACTTCATTTGAAGAATTTGAGGGACAAATATGACGTCGTTTACGAATGGGTTGAAGAGGAAGGGCAAAAGACGTACATAATCAGATACACCAAATCGAGTTATACGAAGATTAAAGCTGAATCATTCGTAGAGTTAACCAAACTCTATGATGAGCAACGGAAGAAGGATGCAAAGAAGACGTTCTCGACTCTGGAGCCGTTAGAAGCATTCATGCAAGATAAGAAAACCGCCCGTTTACAGAGCGGTTTTTCAACATTTCATCGAACGAAGATTCGAGGAATATCAGAGGATTCTCGGCAAGTCGCATCGGAAAGTGCTGACCCGTGCGCCAGATATGGTCGAATTAACAGAGAACGTTAGTTCAATAAACCAGCGGCAGTCTAAGACTTTATTTTCAGGTCCTTGACTGCCGCTGGTTTTATATATTTGGGTCGTCCTATCGGTTTATGTTATAGACGCCCGACATCAACTCAAGCTGTCCAATGCTTCCTTGATGGCTGGGCTTAACGTATAAGTGTTGATGATCGTCTGGAGGGACTCGGCGCGCGTCGCACCCGCAAACGGGTCGAAGCGCTGTTTCGTCTTCCCAGTGAAGATGCCCAGTGCCGCAGCCTTCTTAATCGCCTCCGCGCCGTACGCGCCGTCCAAATCGCTAAACGCTACATCAGATGTATCGCGGTTCAAAATATATGCATTCAGTACTCGAGTGATCATGAGGGCCATCTCTTGGCGCGTTATCAACTTCTCCGGACGGATCGTGCCGTCCTCGTATCCCGTCATAACGCCGACCGCTACAAGCTGCTTTAAGTTATCGGAAGACCAATGCCCCTCGATATCGCTGAAGGCCGCGAAATCTTCCTCATTGATCTCAACTTTTCTACTAGCCATATCCACGAAGCCCCTGTCGATCATCGCCGCGAATTCGGCCCGCGTAATGACCGCATCGGGCTCGAAGCCACCGGTAGGGTACCCGTGGATGACGCCGAGCTTAGTCAGCTTCTCGACGTTCGGGATAGACCAGTGATCCCCGAGATCGTTGTATTGAATCGACGCGAATTGTCCGCCGTTTTCTAAGATTTCTGCCGTTCTCGCTTGAACGCCGGCAATGACGTTGCTGTCCGCACGAACGACTTGGCTTCTGAAAATATCGTTCGGGTCTTGGGGGATTTCCCCGTTTCCTTCCGGCTTCTGCGCATCCGGCTGTTCCGGCGTCGTTGGCTGCGCCGTCGGGGTCGTTCCCGTCGTCGGGTCGCTTCCACCGCCACTTCCGCCGCCGCTTCCGCCGGACCCGTTATCGGAGTTGCCGGAATCGTCGGCGTTTACCGTCTGATGGAGCGTGGCGGAGGTGCTGCCTTCGAACTGAACGTCTCCGCTGTACGTCACAGTAATGGGATGCACGCCTACCATGAACTGCGTCGTCGAGTAGGTTGCCGCGCCTACCGTCATCGGTACGGCATCCAACACCGTGTCGCCATCCTTGAAGGTCAAGGTACCTGTCGGCGTACCGGAGGGTCCCGTTACCGTCGCGTGAATCGTGACGGACTGACCCACCGTAGACGGATTTCGCGTACTCGTCACGGTCGTGGTCGTGGACTTCTTCGGCACTGCGTCGGTCACGACTTGACCAAGCGGAGCGGAGGCGCTTGTCCCAAACGCTCCATCGCCGCTGTATACCGCAGTAATTTGATGCGTCCCGATGCTTAAATCCGACACGGAATAAGTCGCCTGTCCTACCGTGAGCGGAGCGCTGCCCAGTACCGATTCGCCGTTCTTGAACGTAACCGTCCCCGTCGGCGCGGCCGTCACCGGGGAATTCGACGGCTTCGACACGGTTGCCGTAAAGACGACTTCTTGTTCGACCGAAGCCGGATTCGCGCTGCTTGCTAACGCTGTAGAGGTAGTAGCCTTACTTACGGAATATACCAAGCCACCTCCGCTGACAAGCACCATCTGCCCCGGCAGGTCGATATTAATGGCGTTAATCCCTATTCTTCCGAAGCCGTGATTGAATTCCGACCAATTCCGAGCATCGGTTGAGTAAAGGATTTTTCCGTATTCATTGGAGATGACGTAATACCCGCGTGCATAAGTAACGCTGTAAATATCCGGGTCATCATATTTGAAGCCATACGCTTGCCAAGTTTCCCCGCCGTCTTCGGAGATCGTGATCGTATTGTACATGCCCACGGCCATGATAGGGCTTCCGTCGGCCGGGACCGTGACGTCCACCAAGTGCTGACTCGACCCGGATTCTCTTTGGGTCCACGTGACGCCGTCCGTCGAGGTCGCGATCAGACCGTACTCCCCGACGGCGACCATCGTGGTTCCGTTCGTTCTGATTTTATTGAACCGCTTGTTCTCCAGCGCAGGACCTTGCACCGCGATGTGTTCCCAGGATTCGCCGTCGTCGTTCAGCTTGAAGATTCTGCCGAGCTGCGGCATCGTGGCCGTCTCGTAGCCTGCCGCATAAAAAGACCCCTTGAAGTAGGCCACGCTTGGCATGGACGGCTTAAATCCCGGGTAGTAGATGGTTTTTTCGAACGATTCCAATGCCCGTGTGGTCGTATCCCAGCGAATATATCCGCCAGAACCGACGACGGTGAGGAAATTCCCGTTGCCGTCGCCGGCCGTGTCCATCTGGGCGTTATTGCCGTACAGCTTCTTCCAGCTCGACCCACCGTCGTCGGAGTACGCACGGTTGTTCTTTCCAGTGAGGTAGAAGATCCCATCCTCATAGCTGATGGTCCCAAACCCTTCGGGACCGAGTCGTTCATGCTTCGTGAGCACGATCCCCTCCATCGGGTTCGGGCTTGCGTCCGCGCTTGCCGGGAGTCCTGGGACTAGTGTAGTGAAGGTTACTGCCGCCGCGATAAGCGCGGCGAATCGTCTCGTGCGTGTTCGAAGCATCATGATGTCTTCCCCCTGAGGTTCGGTAATGAAGTGGTTAAAATACTCAGGATGTAGAATACTACACCGGCGGTTGCAGGGCAATAAAAATTTAATCACGCTAACTTTCAAACTTTCCTTTTTATCGGATGTCGCTGTCGTACCGGATAAGCATTGTAAATTCCGCTGCACGCTTAAAAATGCAAAATGGCTTCTACCATAAAGGAAGTGGTCGGTACAAAACTAAACGATATTTTCGGGAAATAAAATTAAGCGTTAAGCCCGGTGCAATATTGCCGGTTTTTTACACAGGACTACTCCGCAAATCTTCAAGCGTAATCATTAATTAGGGCTTTGTTAATGCTGTTGATTCCTGGCAGATGGGATGGAAGGATTTAGCATCATACCGGGAGTGGGCCAAAAACCCTGCTCTTGCCCATCTGAAAGAAGAAGACATTCCACCGGTTTCCGATGTTCAAAATATTTCGCAAAGTAGAGCGTTCGTGGATAAATCGTGCACCCGATGTGGGAAGAGACTGAGCCAATGATTGTATTAGATCGTCTGGTATAAAACTGTTTAACAAATAGGTCACTTGGGCTCAGAGTGACCTATTTGTGTTTTCAAAAAGTGGAAAAGTGGTATTCTGGGCAACAAAAATCGCATTCATTATCCTTGGCGTTTTTGTCTATAGAGTTGTGCATTTGAATATAGAGAAGATAAGAAAAGCGACTACCAGATTGTATTCACTAGTCCCTAATTGGTAAACCATATCAAGAGATAGGTGTGGAAAACCATGAAGGAAAAAGCTGCAGCCTCACCAAGTAAAAATAGCGGAGACAATATTATTTCTCAAAGATCGGGCGGAAGCGCAACAGTAAGAGAAGTGTTTAGTGTCCCTAAAGGCGGGGGTCATGTTAAACTTTGTTTGAAGAATCATTCTGATCATCCAGTAAAGGTAAGTTTAACTCACATTGATTCAAACAAATTATATATCGAAAGTTTAGTAATCGCTCCTCACGATACAGTGACTTGGAATTCTAACGACCAAGGTTTCAGCGATGGTTTGCGTTCTGGAGACTACATACTTCATTGGAGAGGCGGTGATTATAAAGTTGACGGGGAAACATGGGGAGTTGCTGGCTCAAAGCCTGAAACGTCTAAATGATATGAACTTTAAAAATTCATCACCGCAGAGACATTTGTTCAACAAACATCGTTCGGTTTGAACCGGTAATATACCAAGGGGAGTCTCAGCCTGGTCATGCCGGCTTAACCGCAGGCAGTTCTTTACTTTCTTTCCCTTTGCCCGCCTTCAACGGATAACTGACATACATGTGAGTTTGATCAACAGTTCAAAAACAAAAAAAAGGCGGTACTCTGAATTTTTTCCATTCAAAGCTTCCACTAATTCTAAAGAAATATCATATTCCAAGGATGTTAATCATCACTTGCAATACCTGTGACGATTACTAAACTATTCTCAAAAAATCCACATGATCAAATCCAAAATTAAAGTATCCTACCCCATTAAGCCGCGGGAACAATAGGCTAATCGTCATGTTGCTATTGATGTTACCCTTCATTTTGTCTAAAGCGCGACTGCCAACCCGTTAAGAACTAGCTCGGTGATTTCATTAATTGGCCACGGAATGACTCCATCAATCTCCACATTAGGTTCACTGAACTCCACGTCAGGTTGTATCACCAACTCCTCTAATGCCCCTCCAAATTGATTAATCTTAACTCTCAGGCTCTCCTGGAATTGTTCTAAACAGTTCCCTTGTACAACCAAATGCCTCGTGCGTGCATTTTCTCTGTTGATGTTGTTGCTGTCCTGAACCATAATACGTGGCCAGTGCATTCTTCTGATCATCATTGATGTAGGGAAGGTTATCCTTTACAGGGGATATACTGCTGTATCGCTGATAGTAAATATCAACTAAAAACTTATATAAATCCTCACCAGTCTTTGGCTTCTTAGAAAGAGTTTTATTGTTCTTCTCAAATATTCTATAATCTAAGCCAGATTTTGGATTAGTGCATTCTTCGAAGAAACAGGAGTGTGAATGTTCAGAATTTGTTCAGTCATACCATGCTAAAATCTTCGTATCAAAATAACAGCCAAAACCTACATAAGGAGAGAGAGTGATTGTGAACAGGGAAGCAGCATTGTTTCATATAAATATTTATTAAATGTATGTCGATACTGCAAGGCATATAATAACATCCTAATTTTGGTATAACAGATAAATGTTATTTGATTATAGGGCAGCGGCGATAAAATAAAGAGAGTCTGAAAAGCGGGTACCCGTTCTTTCAATGAACGGTTATTTTTCATGCTTAAATTTAAATTTTCACGTGAGAGAAAATAGAGTCGCTGTACTTAGTACTATATGAGATGAGGTGGAATTAGCCTAAACCATTCAGATGATTTTATTTGTCGCACAAGAAGGAGGAACTTTTATTGTTACCATTAATTAAGAAATTTCGCTTAAACCAAAATCTTACTTCTTATTTAAAATTAATCCTAGTGGTCATTATTCTTGCCGTAGCTATTGTTTCCGTCGCCCCTTCACGGGCACATGCGTTTTCCGGAACGGGAAACGGTACGGAACAGGACCCTTATATCATCACGACGGCAGCGATGCTGGATGACATCAGGACTAATCCGAGCGCTTATTACAAATTGGGTGCTAATATCCAACTAACGGATTATACTTGGAACCCGATTGCCAATTTCGCGGGTGCGTTCGATGGGAACGGATACACGATTTCTGGCTTGACGATTAATCAGCCCTTGTCAATGGATGTCGGTTTTTTTGGCAATTTAACGGCTACAGGTGTTGTTCGTAACGTCCGGTTAATGGATGTTAACATAATCGGAAATAGGAACGTAGGAAGTGTTACCGGTACAAGTTTCGATCAAATCAGTAATGTATTTGCATCCGGCAGTGTAGAAGCGCTCGGAGAGGGCGCCTATGATTATGCGGGTGGTCTGGTCGGTGTTAACAACGCATCGATTACTCAGTCTATATCGGCTGTCAACGTGAGGGGAACCAAATCTGCTGGATACGTTGGAGGAATTGCAGGCTATAATGTGCGTGGCACCGTCAGCCAAAGTTATGGCAACTGGCCAAGTGGATGGACTATCCCGCGTTGGTGGTTTAGTCGGATACAATCCTATCGGAATCGTGAGCAATTCTTATTCAACGGGTTCAGTCACAACGACCGTCAACCGAGCTGGAGGACTTGTTGGACAAAATGCTGGTCAGGACCATCATAATCCCGTCCTAATCGGGCGATAAGCCGTCATATGACAGTAAAAACGCATCATGGTGACATAATGGCATCTTGGCAGTATGACAATTACTTTGCAATACTCGGGGAGACAAATCGCTTCGCAACGAATGTCAAACAATAACCCTGGGGAGGAAAAAAATGAACAAGAAATTATTAACGAGGCTGGCACTTACTACAATATGTAGTATAAGTTTGGCCGGTTGTTCCACAGAAGAAATCCCATCAACACCATCCAGTTCGGGCAATACGCCTGCATCTAAACTTGAAACTGCCATGAAGGACAACCAGACTCCATTACAGTGGCTGGAGAAGAATGCAAGCAAATTAACAACAACAGAGCCTCGTGCTTCTTTGGAAGATTTACAACCACTTAAAGAGATGATAGGGTCTGCTTCGATTGTTGGTTTAGGCGAAGCTTCTCATGGCATGCATGAAGTATTCACGATGAAACACCGTATCGTACAGTATATGGTTACGGAATTGGGGTTTACAAACCTCGTCTTAGAGGAGGACTGGGGGAAAGGATTGATGCTTGATCAATATGTTCTTACAGGTAAAGGGCATCCAGACAAAATTCTTAGCCCCGTGTTTAACAATAAAGAAATGACGCAAATGTTGGAATGGATTCGTGACTACAATGCCAATCCCAAACATCCCAACAAAATACGTGTAATCGGGATGGATCAAAAAAAATTAGATGAACCTGTGTTTAACAAAATTTCGGACTATATCCAACAATATCATCCGGATTTGGTTTCTCAATTAAATGACAAAATGAAAGAGCTTATTTCCGCAGCAAAAGATGAAGAAAGTTTTGAGAAACTGCCGAAAGATGAGAAAGAAAAGCATCTTTCCAATGCCCGGTCTATTATTGAGCTGCTAGAAAAAAATAAAGCTAATGCCGGCAAGCAAAAAGAAGCTTACGCATGGGCATTGCATAGCTCCCGTATTATCGAGCAATTTATTCATATGCTTTCAGCTGAACAACAGCCGGAGTTCTTCTTAAGACATGATATTGCAATGTATGAAAATGCGAAGTGGACACAAGAACAATGGGGGAAAACCATTGTATGGGGTCATAACGGACATATATCCAAAACCAATACTCTTCCATTCGTATATCCGGAGATGTCAGGACAACATTTGGCTAAACATTACGGCGACAAATACGTATCCATCGGGACTTCAATCCATTCAGGTTCATATAACGTTGTTAATGAAAGCGGCAAATTCGGTCCTTACGGAACGGTTAGAATCGATGACCCTAATAGCATTAACTATACCGTCGGACAAGTCAAACATGATCAATTTTTTGTAGACTTGCGCAAAGCAAGCGGTTCGGTGAAAACTTGGTTAGATGAAACCCGTCCTACATTTGCCGGAATAACAAAATTGGGACCTGAAGTACCTTTGTTTGTAGACGCTGCATTCGGCAAGACATTTGACATCCTTTTCTATATCAAAAAGGTCACTCCATCACAAATGAATGAATAATACGAATCCTTAATCAAAAGGAGAAACGAAATGAACAAAATTTCTATGCTCACTGTATCGGCAATGATTACCGCGGCTCTATTACTGCCATTACAAGGAACTGGTTTTGCAAAGCAGGCGGATCCCCTCGTTACTACTTACAGTCAAAATTCACAGACCAAAGCCAAGCAACTTATCGATGAAGCTGCTAACCATCAAAATATACCGGGCATAATTGTAGCTTCCTCAAACAAAGGATCAAAATGGGCATATGCTTCCGGTGAAGCAAGCATTTACGGTACCGACCCGGTTAAGACGAACTTTACTTTCCGGATCGGTAGTCTAACAAAGACGTTTACTGCAATGGTCGTTCTTCAGCTTGTTGATGAACAAAAACTGAGCCTGGATGACACGATAGAAAAATGGCTGCCTGATGTTGTTAAGGGTACAGAATATGAAGGGGAACATATCACGATTCGGCAACTATTAAACCAAACAAGCGGTATTCCTGACTATTCAGAACACAAGGATATTCTCGATAAATTACTCCCAAACCCGTTACATTCCTTTACTGCAGACGAATTAGTTCGTACCGGACTGAGCATGAAGGCAACCTCCAAGCCTGGAGAGAAATGGGTTTATTCCAATACGAATACGGTACTAGCAGGGATGATTATTAAGAAGGCTACTGGAGAAACATACGGGGAACATATTAGGAAACGTTTTATAGCTCCCCTTAATCTGACGAACACTTATGTACCCGACGACTACTCGTTTATTCCAGGTGAACATGCACGAGGATACTTCGTACTCGACGGTCAATTCATAGACAGAACTGAAATGAATCCCTCTTGGGCAGATGCTGCGGGATCTATGATCTCCACAGCGGATGATATGAATACATTCTTCAAAGCTATACTTAGTGGCAAGCTATTAAAACCAGCTACTTTAGATCAGATGTTAACTGGGGTTGAAACTCCAGCAGGTGAATACGGCTTGGGGATCCTTGGAACAAAGCTGACGAATGGTATTATGATTTGGGGGCATGGCGGCAACTTTCCAGGATTCGCAACGTTCGCAGGTGGAACTCGCGGCGGGGATTATGTACAAACCCTTAATATCAATGCGATGCCTTCTGAAATTAATACGTTGCCTCTTTCCAAAAGCATTGCCGAGCAACTCATTGGCTCTTCATCACATTAAGAACACCAGCAAGCTGGCACCGGAAATTTCCTATTCCGGTGCCAGCTTGCTGCCATCTCGGCCCGACCGTTTCCTCTGCCCGCGACGGAATGTCCGAGATAAACAGTCTCAATTTACGTTATAACTCACACCTGCGCGAACGCATGGGACATTTTCCTGATCGGATTACCGATGGATACGGGTGCAATCTTGGGCCAGCCCAAACATCCAAACATATGCGAAGTTTAGTTACACCCCATATGCTCTCATTTGTAAACCGCCGACATGTAACTGCCCAGAAGATCGATGCAGCCATACGTGACATTCTGAATCAATACAATACACTAAGCCTGCCTAAACTATGGGGAGACGGGAAGACAGCTGCTGCAGACGGAACGATGTTCGATTTGTACGAAGAAAATTTGTTATCTGAATATCATATTCGTTATGGTGGGTATGGCGGAATTGCTTATCATCATATTTCAGATACCTACATTGCTTTATTTAGTCACTTCATTCCCTGCGGAGTATGGGAAGCTGTCTACATAATAGATGGTCTACTAAAGAACAAATCAAGTATATACAAGCTTAATAGTCGCGTTGCAGCGGCTTTTTGTTTTAACAATATCTGTTTTTGTCCAAACCAAAAGCCAAGAACAGATATCGTTAGCCGAAAAAACAAGAACATGTATGGTTAACCGTAATTGAAGAGGATTATCAACTATAAGGTTTTTGTGCCTCATTTTTAAAAGAAGTTTTCGGGAACAATCCGGGAAATGTAGGATAATCTAAGATAATTATGTAACTATATTTTTTAAATCTTGAAAATTACATAATTATCTTTATAGAACAAAATAATAAAGTCACGAAAATTTCTCACTGAAGAAGATAACAATTTATTTTTTTTCCAAGATAAGCTGACAGGATATTTTGAAGCTTTATCCGTAATTTTAATATAATTCAACCCTAGTGTTCTACAAATTGAAATAGGGAGTAAAGCCACTCCCTGATTAACCTTTAAAATTTCAACCAATAAATAAGAATCGACTTCAAAGGAAATATTTGGGATGAATCCAGCTTTTTCACAAAGCATGGTTGTAAAGTCACTATATTCTACATTATTAGCAAGAGTAATAAATGGTTCATTGGCTACATGACTTAATGAGATCTCGTTTTTACCCGTAAGTTTGTGGTTCGAAGGTAAAACCAGAACAATATCTTCATTTACCAGTAAACAACTCTCTAGCTCTTCATCTTGAATAGGATGACCTGTTATTCCTAAATCCATTTCTCCTTTTTTTAAACTTGTCAATATTTCGCTTTTGACTCCGATGGTTTGAAGTATTTTTGATTCAGGAAAGCGGGTAATACATTCACTGATGAGTCCTGTAAGGAATCTTGAATTGGAAATTGATATTCTTATGGTGTTGGCAATTTGATGTTCCTCCGATCTAATTTCCATTTGCGCATTTTCAATCTCCGTAAAAATCCTGTTTACGTGTTTCAAAAGAATCTTTCCTGACGAACTCAGTTGAATATTTCTCCCTTTCCTTTCAAATAAGGTTGTTCCCAATTCTTCTTCAAGTCTTTTAATAGTCAGGCTTAAAGAGGGCTGAGCAATATTCAATTGTCTGGCTGCATTAGTAAAGTGCTCGGTATAAGCAACTGTCTGAAAGTATTTGAGTTGAAGCAACTCCATTTAGCTTGTCTCCTTATTTATTATGATAAATATATACATACCTTATTATGTATTAGATTAAATGTAAATATAGATATAAGATAATGTCATCAAGTGAAGTGAACAAGATCAAACTCAAGCGACATATAATGAAAAGTGCAAAATTTGAGCAAGAAAGGAAGGTACTTTCTATGAGAATTGATGTAAATAACACATTCAAAAATTTCAATACACCATTAACAGCACCGGCATATTCGGTGCCAACCTATAAATTTGTTAATCGTGAATATCTTAACATTATTTACCGAACGGATGAAAAAGCTTTACGGACAGCAGTGCCGGAACCCCTAGAAATCGGTGATCCCTTGGTTAAATTCGAAGTGATGTGGATGCCCGATGTTTCCGGACTAGGTGCTTATACTGAGGCTGGACAAGTAATTCCTGTCCGATTTAATGGAGAGGACGGAGATTACGTGCATTCGATGTACGTTGACAACTTTCCAGCGATTGCAAGTGGTCGGGAGCTAACTGCATATCCGAAGAAGTTAGGTGCTCCCAAGCTTTATGTAGATTCAGATACTCTTGTTGGCACACTTGATTACGGTACACTTCGCGTAGCCACAGCCACCATGGGGTACAAGCATTTTGAGATGGATAAGGAACTAGCTAAAAATGAAATTTGTCGACCTAACTTTATGGTTAAGATTGCTACTGATTACAATGGAGATTTAAGAATCTGCGACTTAGTACGAACACAAATAACGAATATAGAGGTTAAAGGGGCTTGGACAGGTCCTGCTCGACTTCAATTATTTGAGCATGCACTGGCACCTCTTGCAGATTTGCCTGTATTAGAAGTCGTTTCAGCATCTCATATCCTTACGGATTTAACCTTAAACGCTGCACAACCTGTATACAACTACTTAGAGGAAAAATAAGGAGGACTTTGAGATGAGAATTGCAATTTTAGGAGCAGGGTCTTTAGGAACCATAGTTGGAGCATATCTTGCTGCTGGCGGAATGGATGTTGAGTTGATTGATGCATACAAAGCACATGTAGATACTTTAAATCAAATAGGTGCTAAAGTAGTGGGTACGACGGAATTTCAAGCAAAGGTAAAAGCCATCATCCCTGAAAACAAGTCAGGCAAGTATGATTTAGTTTTACTGCTAACAAAACAATTATATAACGACTCTGTTCTTAAAGAGTTACTTCCTTTTCTAAGGGACGATAGTGTTGTATGTTCTCTACAAAACGGTATACCCGAAAAGAACGTTGCTTCAATTGTTGGTGAAGAACGTGTTATTGCAGGTTCTGTTGAATTTGGTGCTACGTTTATTGAACCAGGCGTATCTAGCCTTACAACCGAGTATACGCAATTTAAAAAGTACGCTTTTCAAATTGGAGAATTAAACGGCGAAGTCACAGAAAGAATACAACGTATTAAATCGGCTTTAGACCTTGTCGGCGGAACACACATTTCCGATAACTTAGTTGGAACGAAGTGGTCAAAATTACTGATCAATAATGCATTCAGTGGTTTATCTGCAGCATTAAACGGAGAATATGGAGACATTCTTGACAATGAAATTAGCATTATTTGTGCAGTTCATATCGCAGATGAGACGATCAAGATTGGACACGCAAAGGGTGTCAAATTTGCTAAAATGGGTGGATTTGATATAGAATCTTTGGAATTAAGAAGCGAAAATGATATTCCTGAACGTATCCAAACCTCTAGGGTAGTCATGGAACCGTCCAGGCTGCTAAGAGCAAGTATGCTTCAGGATCTTGAGAAGAAACGTAAAACTGAAATTGATTACATTAATGGTGTGGTTCCCAAAATGGCAGAAGGGACTGGTATTTCAACACCATTTAATGATTTAGTTGTAGCCCAAGTCAAATCTGCAGAAGAATCTCAAACTGTGCCTAATTTTGATACAAATCTAAAAGCTTTTAAAGAGTTATTGAATAGCCAATAAGAAACATAGGTTTGGAGCCGGCAGGACATCCCTCTGGACTTCTTTAACAGAAATGATGCGCTCCATGTTTTTTACGCTGCATATTTTATGATTATTCAACCTGTCGAAATGACAGGTTTTTTTGCATAGAAAAACAAAGAACTTAACAGAGGAAGCACTACATGAGACTGTGAAAATAAAGTTATAGACTAATAGTGGCATTATGCTAAATGGAAGGGTTCAACAAAATTGCTCTCTAGCTGCTTGTGATCCAGCGGTAGATAAACAATGCCAAGATCGATCCGATTGGTGAGCAGCCCCTCCCGACGGTTAAGCCCTCAACAGCGCCTACGTTACTCGGACCGCAGGTTCCTGTTTTTTTACTTTTAAACTATCATGTCCCGTTTGCTTAGAAAACTAACGAACTACGTAATAATTTTTTTGAGATAATAACGATCGTACAAAAGAGGACAGTCTTTAGTTATTACACATTTGGTATCGTTGTCGTGGCTTGTAATCAGGGCGAACACTATAGTAAACCTAATAATTTCAAAAAAAAAAAAATTTATCAAGTTGTGGTTTGTAAATGTAAGTACTACAATTAGATACAAGAAATGCAAATTAGAATTAAAATATTCTTTAAAGGGGGGAATGATGATTTTGAATTGGGGTAGCTTCAGGAAGCAGGCTACTACATGTTTATACCATTTTATTGTTTTGGCATAATGGACAATTAATTTTTAAAGAGGAGGTCTTTCTTTGAAAAAATTAGGGATGGTATGTAAAATAGTTCTGATACTTGTATTCTTAACGCCTTTAACACCGACCTTTGGTCAACATGTAGATGCATGGTCAGGTATGCCTATGGGAAAGCTTCATGTCAGGGGCAATCAATTGGTGAACAGCAGCGGAAAACCTATTGTTTTGAATGGCTGGCATCAGCCGTCTGGTGCATACTGGACCTATCAAAACAGTAATTATTATCTCAATTTGAATGGTAACAATCGTCATGCAGCAATTTTGGCCTATTTGAAGGATATCACCGACACCTTTACAGACACCAGACCAAAGTATGGAAGCAACCACGGCTGGTATATGAATCAGGTTCGATTGTTTATTGATCGCCAGGATATGGGAGATGTGGCCGCAGGTTCATACAACTTTTCAGGTTTACAAGCAGCTACACAAAATGTGATTATACCATATATCAATTATGCGAAAACAAAGGGTATTTATGTGACTCTTGGTCTCGATTTCACTTTGGCTAACGACCAAGCTACCACACAATCCAATTTAGACAAATTCAATCAAATATGGGGGTATCTTGCCTCGCAGCCAGCTATTAAGAGCGCGGATAACGTCATGTTTGAACTAATCAACGAGCCCATTAAGTCGTATGCGAATGGGCATTGGGGGGGCTATGCCGGCGAAAATGATTTTGTTGACCATTGGAATGATCTCAGAAGATTCCAAAACTCTATCATTTCCACGATTAGAAGTAAAGGAGCGGATAATGTTATATGGGCTGCAGGGCTTGGATACGACCAATTTTACAGTCCGGCAGCAAAACACCCGCTGATGGACCCATTGAACAACTACGGCTATGCTGTCCACTGGTATCCGGGCTACGGAGCACATGATGACAAGGACAAGCTACAATCGCAATGGAATTCCAACATTAAAGCGGCAGCTCAAGCCTATCCAATAAATATTACAGAGTTTACCTGGTTCAAAACTCAGCCCGGCGACTCAGAGTATTGGAACTTGTTTAACGGCTCTAATGATGGATTTGGGAAAAACACGAAGTCGATTTTTACAGCAGCTGGTAATGTCAGCATGACCGCACACATGAATGGATTTCTGCTGGAAGCAGGAGCAAGGAGTTCATTTGCAGACCCAACGGCCGGGTTAAAGTGGGATGGGGATACGCGACGTCAGGCGATGGCCCGTTTCTTGTTTGACTGGTACAATGAACGTGCACGGACCTATCCGAGAGCACTAATCCAGAACAGTGAATCAGCAACGGAGAATGTGCCTGCGGCTGCACCGACTGATGTGCTTACAGATACATACACTACTACACCGACTGACGCACAATCAGAATGATGTTAATAATTTCAACGCTGATACCTACGAATGACCTCGAATTTCTCATCTAAACTGAATTTAGGCAAAAAACTGCACCCATTTGTTAGTCGTTGGAATGTTTATAGAACTTCTTAAGCGAATTGCCACCTAAATGACAACGCATGCAAATAAGCGCCGAACTATGCAGCGCTTATTTGTCGTTTCCGATCTTAAGTGTCATTTCGATTTGATCGTAGGGTCATCCACTTTTTGACGCTTTCAAGCCATCAATGTAAAGTCTGCGAATTCCTTTCAAAATTTGTTTCGTCGAAAGTCCTTCATCTTTTAAATGAAAATCAATGTTATGGAGAGTTGCCAGTAAAGCTTCTACGGTGTATACAATGTCAACGTCCGAAATATCTCCTTTTGCTGAAGCCTCGTTATATAAATATCTACATGTTGTACGCATCCATTGACATAGCGGCGAATGAAGCGGGCGATGTCCGGTAGATGCGCGGCTGACGGCGCAAAGCCAGGGGACTTTCGACTCCAAAAAGGAAACATAGCTCACGATGACTTGATAAAGTTGCTCCAAAGGAATAACATCCTTGGATTGGCTGAGGTAGGCCTGAACTTCGTCGAATAATGGTTGACACTCTTCGCTGACAATTTCCAAACAAATGTCGCCTTTCAAGGGTATACCGGCAGTACCCTTACAAGATGTAATAGCGCAAGTTTCTCTATATCGACCTAGTTCTAGCTAACAACTTGCAATAAAAGAGGATAAACTTTGTGTCATTAATTCAAAAGGGGCAAACTTTGTGTCAAAAAAGAGGTAAGCTTTGTGTCACTGGACAGATGTACAATCGTTGAGAAGAAGTTTTATCTCAGCAGCTCATGTAATACATATGTACAAAATACGGGTTTTGTGAATATGTATAAGGGAAAACTCGTAATTCATTTAAATTAATCGTTCTTGTCCAGTGACAACAAGTTTGCCGTATTAGAGATTATGACAACAAGTTTACCCCTTTTCCTATATGACTTTTGTTGGAACAAGCCAAAAAATATTTTTGAGCTCCATATTTCTAGTATCATCCTTCTTTAAAGGTATAATCTAGTTTATTGCTGGCATAGCGTTGGAGTAGAGTTTGACTAGGCTTATAAGTAACAACTGTTTTAGAATCAGGATGCCACAATACTTTTGCATTTAGTGCCTCCCCTATAAAACGAAAAGGTACATATACAGCGCCTTCTTTAACAGTAGGATTTACGCTCACAGAAACCTTCTTATCGTTGACATACGCACTATTACTACCTACGGTTAGATTCAGTTTATTTTTCGTATCTGAATCGGTCACCATAACCGTCTTGCTTTTGTTATCCCAGTCCACTTTTAGATTTGGAATAAGAGAAACTGTTCGTATTGGAACCAATGTTACATTGTCTATAACAATGGGATTCTGTTCATTGGCCATGCTACCATTAATATTTAAAACGTGCGAAGCTCTTCATTTTTCTTGGACGGTTTATCCCCCATATACCACGTACCTTGACCGATCCGGGGCAAAGACATCCCATCAGAAAGGTTTACCACGCGCCCACCCCCTTATTTTTTTAATTTGATTTTTCCCGCAGAGCCCCGTCCTATTCTCCATAACGAATATATTGGGGGGTGTTTTTGCAGTGGTCTCCCATACATTCTAACTCAACTTTCGCAGCATGAAACAAGGCTTGATGTAACTGGTCAAAGTGGCAATCCATTGCTGGAGTTGACGCCGAATAAGAACTGAAATCTTCTTATCGGCTTTTAGGGCTACTTGGTTGATCAAATCCGCAGCTGTTGCAGGGCAACGACCCAATCGAGCGTACCGACTTCGTTGCACAACAAATAAAACATTCTGTCAAAGGAACGCGCATCCGTGCTTTTCCGATGATGCCACGCCAGCAGTATGTATAGGGAAAACACAATCGTCGTGTGGCTGGTCAGTAAATTGCAGGACGGACTGAAGTCAGAACCTCCATTAATTAATTGTTTACATAGGTCATATCATCAACTCTTCGTCTATCGGATGTTCCCATAGTCCCAGTTTACCCTTCGCTGGAATATAGGGCTTCAGCAGACGGAAACCCGCTATTTGCCACGCAAAATAACCTGGACTGTAATCGCCTAACAGGAAGTCCTCACCCGTCACAACCTTCCCGCAATCCAGAATGGCTGACGTATGATTAGCGTCGATAACTTGATAACAATTTGTAAGCTCGCAAGTAGCAAGGATAACCCCCGTAGGAAGGCTTTGTTCCGTATAGCCATTCTTGGCGAGTAAAGAACGTATGAGTTCATATTTGCAGGCCTGCTTATCGACTTTCTGGCTTGCATGAATAGCCAACGGTCCGCGGTACCGGGTCTTCCAGGATCTGGTTTCATATAGAGTCTCGCCTTGGACAAGCAGAGTCGCCCATGGTTGAATCATGGATAATACTTTCATTCCTCTACGCTCCATTACTGTCATAATGAATTACTATTCCCCAAACATTCTCGAGACTTTCCATTCCCGCATAAAAAGGACGCATTCCCTCCGTTCGCAATAGACCTTTGAGAACAACCTCTGTTTAGCACGCTCGATTAAGCCTGAATTTCGTTTGCGATTTGACGCAGACCCTCTTCGAGTGACGTGGTCGGACCTCCGTCCAAGCAGCTTCTGAAGATCATTGCTCTCAATTTCCAATGCGCCATCGCGGATTGCACTCTGAATTCCAACCAGTCGGAACGATCGGTTCAGGTATAACTACGCTGCTCATTATTCTGGCATAAGTTTCGTCATCCGCTTGTTGAACGGGGACTTCCTCCAAGACACTTCCGAAAGGTGTTACACGCCTTTGAATAGATTGCATTATCTAATTTATCTTTCATCTAACGTCACTCCTCTCGTTAAGCCCGATTATTTCTTCCAACGTTTGCACAGACGCGGCTCAATTCATGCGAGTCCCTTCTCATTTAAGGCACTTAAATTCAACTAAGAACGGATGATTTTCCAATCAAATGCCCATAATAAAGCTTAATGAAAAATCCATAAAGATAATGGTGATTACATGTGGAAATCTTCCGAAATAAATACCTATCGGTTAACCCTTGATGTTTTAAAAACGATGCTTGCCGGCATATCAGAAGCCAGTATCATTGAACGTTGCCCACCTTCCGGAAATCCAATTTGGATTATATATCTGGATACGCTGGTCGATGAGGCACGCATCAATGAATCCATCCTGAAGCCATTGCTTACTATAAATGACAGACCGGTTCCGGAGCGTATTCTAAACTGTAAATTCACAGAAATTCATACACTTAAAGATGCAGAACAGCAACTGATGCGGGCAGCGGTGATCGTACATGAGCCTGCGTTAAATCAATGGTGGACTACTCTTCTTCCGATTACACTGGGTCGTCCTGTAGGAAAATCAGAAACGGAAACCATTATTTACGGGCCGCAGGATAGTTTTACGGAGCAGATTGATCAGAATATAACTTTGATTCGCCGGCGGCTTCCTTTAAGTACATTGAAGTCGGAACAGTTCACAGCCGGTTCGCTTAGTTCTACTTCAGTCTCTCTGCTATACATTGAGGGTTTAACCAATACTAACCTTATCTCTAACACTAAAGAGAAGTTAGTTGCCTTGAACTATGATATATTCCTTGATTCTGGCCAAATCGGAGTTTTTATCGAAGATCACAGCAACAGCCTCTTTCCGCAGCTGCAGCAAACGGATCGACCTGATCAATGCGCTTATTCGCTGGCCATGGGCAAGGTCGTGATCCTGGTAGACAATTCTCCATTTGCTCTGATCGGACCTATAACATTTTTTCATCTTTTCCAATCGCCCGAAGACTATATCCACCGCTGGATAGTCGCTAGTTTTTTGCGTTTACTCCGGTTCTTCAGCTTTTTTTTGTCGCTGATACTAATTCCGGTATATGTTGCCTTAACGGCCCACCACTACCAGATGATCCCCCTGCCTCTCCTCTTTGTCCTGATTGAATCCCGAAGCAAGCTTCCATTCACCCCATTTTGGGAGGGTTTGATCATGCTCGTAATATTGGAAATTATTAAAGAGGCAAGTTTAAGGATGCCGAACAAAACGAGTGAAACTTTAGGTGTCGTAGG
Source organism: Paenibacillus polymyxa M1 (assembly GCF_000237325.1). Lineage (NCBI taxonomy): Bacteria > Bacillati > Bacillota > Bacilli > Caryophanales > Paenibacillaceae > Paenibacillus > Paenibacillus polymyxa. The sequence continues at coordinate 2,843,877 of NC_017542.1, read as the reverse complement.
CGGCATCGTTATTGGACAGGCAGCGGTTGAAGCCGGTTTTGCCAGCAAAGTGCTGATCGTTCTTCTAGGTGTATCGGGGATCGCCTCTTTTCTGTCGCCTAATTACCAGATATCCAAAGCAAACACGGTCATCCAGTTGACTCTTCTCTGTTTAGCCGCTTATTTTGGCATCTTCGGAATCATATTAGGTTTAATCGCTCTGCTGGCGCATTTGAACGGATTAACTTCACTGAGAGAGCCGTATTTGGCTCCTCTGACTCCCCTTTATTTTAAGGACTGGAAAGATTTTATAATCAGGGTAAGCCTTCATTGGATGGAAACGCGACCTTCCTATTTGAAACCTTTGAAAAAATGGCGATACAGCCGCAGGAGACGATGACATGTCCGCATTCACGCTGTTCGGTAAAAAGGAAACGCTTGGCAACTTGTATGCCGGGCTGCTCATAAACAGACTTCAAATGCTTTATTATTTTTTCATCATGCCTATGTACCTGGCCCATTTCTATATGCTTTGGGTGATCCTGGGACTGGGACTTCTCTCTCAGCTGATGCTGTGGATGTTGTGCAAGTGGCTGACCTCTCCCTGGGCGACACGGGGACTTGAAGGCTTTAAGGAACTGTTTGGTCCCAAAACCGTTCGTCTGCTGGCTGCGGTCGGGCTGATTCCGCTGTTCCTCAAAACTTCTGTGATCGTACTGGGATATAGCGGGATTGTACATGAGTATATTTTCCCCGTGATGAATAGGACTGTTCCGTTGATCGCCATTCTATTGATGAGCTGTTACTTAGCCTCTAATGGAATGGAAAGGGCTCTCCGTTTCATTGTGATTGCTTTTTTCGGTACCATATGGCTCACCCTCTGCTATCTTCCTTTTTATTTCCCGCCGGTCGCAGATTATAAACAACTGTATCCCTTGATACCGCTCCACCCGCCGCTGGACTCCTGGAGAGGTATTGTCATCTGCTGGTCGGCATTGTCGGGTCCGGAGTATCTTATCTTTTTAGTGCCATGGCTGAAGCCGGATCGAAAAACGATTAAACACCTGACCATCGCTAATCTATTCACTATACTTGAGTATTTGCTTCTTTTTGTTGCCACAGTCCTCTATTATGGACACGAGTATTTGAAAACGGCCGGGTATCCGGTAATCAATATGATCAGTTACCTGCAATCACCTATATTCGAACGGATTGAAATCCTTCTAATTTCTTTTTTTATGTTTAACGTCGTCTTTGCCGTCTCGCTGTTTCTGTTGATGTTCTATGGTGCCCTGCAGATCACGGCAGGCAAAACTCTCGAAAAAAACAGCCGGTTCGGATATTTAGCAAGCTGCTTCCTTATGGGCACCCTCCTTGTCATTGCAAACGAAAAGCTCTGGAAAGCCGATACACTCCAGAACCTTTGGCCCGGATTTTTTATGTACTCAGAAGCGGCTACCTTTCTTTTGGTTCCTATACTTTTGCTGATCGCAATGCGGCGGAAAGGAAATACATATATATGAAACTACGGAAAGCATCGCTTATCATCCTGACATTGTTATTAAGCTTGCCGCTAATGACGTCTTGTGCATCGCTTACCGAGAACAATACCATCGAAGAAATTGCCCCTGTGACCTTTCTTTCTCTCAGCGAAGGCAGCGAAGGTAAAATCAAAATCAGCACACTGGCACCTCCGCTTACCCATGATTCCAAAAAGCTGGTTACTAAAGAGGTGCATATGCTCGAAGAAGGCAGAAAGTATCTCAGCCTTAATTATTTCCGCGAATACAAGCTCGGGCAGCTGCGGATGCTCTTTATCAGCGAATCTCTTGCCCGCAAGGGAATTGCGTCAATAGTTACCTCTCTTTTATTGGACCCGGAAACAACACAGCGATTATATCTTGTTGTTGTCGACGGAAATTTCGATGAATATATCATGACTAATACTGAGAAACAGAAGGATTTGGAGTATTTTTTGTATCGTATGTTTAAACATTATGAAAACAAACAGCAGGGTACGATGACGGTCATCAATCTGCACCGCTTTTTGCAAAAATATCATAATCCTTTATCCGATCCGGTCCTACCCGTTTTTGAAGCAACTCCGGATGATTTTAAGTATGAAGGCACCGGCCTCTTCCAGAAGGATAAAATGGCGGGAAAACTTTCCCTCCGGCAAGACCACATCTTTCAGCTGCTGGATAATGTAAATTATATTAAACTTTTGCCCCTCCCTGAGTTTTCCATTCTTCTCGGCCAGGTTCGCTCAAAAGTAGACCTTCATTGGAACCGCGGCGACAGCATTTACGCGGTGAATGTCAATTTGTACGCCAGACTGGTGGAATATCAGGGAGATCGTTATTTAGGCGATACAAACAACCTGATGGAATTGCAAAGTGAAATTGAAAACTTTCTGAAGGAGCGTACAACGGAACTTCTTCAGAAAATGCAGAAGTGGGATGTAGACCCGTTATCTATGGGATATGTAGCACTTCATCCATTCTCAAAGCCTATTTCTGGAGAAGAGTGGCAGAAAACAAAAAGAAGTCTAAATTATCAGGTGAAAGTTCACCTTACACTCAACCCGCTCCCGGCAATTCCTTCTTATCAATATCATCGTTAGTACTTGCTGTGTGTCAAAATCCCCTCTTTAGGTATGTATGGGAAATTTAAGGGGAAATTAAAATTTGTATTTGATAAACGGTAGGGTCTCCAGAGGTAGGGATAACCCGATTCTCGGCTGTGATGCCTCAGGAGAGGTTGTCGCTGTCGGTGATAAAGTCACGAAGTTTAAGGTCGGAGACAAAGTCATAACAAGTGATTACGCAATGTGGCATGATGGACTGTTGACCCCAGAAAAAGAAGCTACAGGACTTGATCTTAGCCTTGGAACTGACGGATGTTTGAGAGAATTATTTACAATTAACGAAAATGCACTTGTAAGGATGCCAAAGAACTTGAATTGGGACGAGGCTGGTGTCATCTATTGTACTTGGGTTACAGCTTGGAATGCAGTAATTAATAAGGGTGAAATCCGACCTGGGCAAACCATTTTGATATTAGGAACAGGCGGAGTAAGTGTCGCCAGTCTATTATTTGCCAAAGCAGCCGGTGCACGGGTCATCATTACGGAAATTAATGATGAAATTCTTGCAAAAGCTAAAGAACTGGGTGCCGATGAATGCATTAATTTCACTGAAAATCCGGAATGGCACGAGAAGGTCTTGGTACTAACTGGGGGCAAAGGTGTTGACGTTCGATTGAGACCATTGGGAATGCCACGTTCGACAAGACACTATTATGTACAAAGCAAAACGGAACTGTAGTCATGGTCGGTTATGTAACTGGCGGTATAGGCCAATTCAATATTACCCAAATAACTCAACGTTGCCTGACACTAAAAGGTTTTCGTGTTGGCAGTACAGAACACATGGAACAAATGGTTGCAGCTGTCGAGCAAAGTAATCTCAAGCCAGCTATTGATTCTATATATGACATAGATAATATCCGAGACGCTTTCAGTCGGCTATCTAGTGGCGGGAAGTTTGGAAAAATTTGCGTTAGAGTTGCGAGATAAGATGCTTATTCGGAATTTGTTTGTAAAGTGGAAATAGTACTAACATGTAATCTTCTATAAAGAGAAAACGATTCAGCTAACGGGAGACGTTAGTTTAATGGCAACGGCAGTCTAAGACTTTATTTAACAAGTCCTAGAACGCCATTGTTCTCATTAATGGAGCAGTTTAAAACTTATATTTCAAAAGTTGACGATTCTTCTTTTCAAAGACCGCGTTAAATCAATCACTCCTGTCTAATACTTTATTTTCAACGAACAGCTGAACTATGCGCTGTTTGGCTGGGCTGGGTTACTTAAGCACTGGCTGGTATGTCCATGACGAGGGTTGTACTCGTGTGACCATGTCATCCCGTTTGAGATCACAACATCGTGAAACACTGCCTCTTTTAGTTTTATTGAGCTATCGTTCCCCTTAATTCAGTAGACAGCCGTTCGGAAACCTTTAAATTCCTCAAAATAATAAAATGCATGATCTACGCAATAGAGTCAATTTGAACAATGGGTTCTATTTATCAAAAGGTAGGTGCAGGTAATTCATCAATTTTCAAACGTACTAAACTATACGGTTTTTTTCGCAGGTCTTTTCCATAATGAAATCTTGCCTGTCTATGTAATTGGTTCACAATTACATATAAGTATTGATCCGGACCAATAGAAAAAGTATCTGGCCATAAAATTCTGGGATCATGGGCGATGGTTTCCATGATTCCATTCGGCAATATCTTTCGAATACTATCGTTTTCATAATCTCCAGCATAAACGTTTCCTTTTGCGTCCGTGATCATCCCATCAGATGCCCCCTTCTCTCCCCAATACTGCACAAGATCACTTAACTTGAAATCCGGTATCGTTCTGTCTCTTAACGATTCTGTTGAGATTGAGTATAGCTGGCGACTGGTTAATGGACAATAGAATAACATTTTTCCATCAGGGGAAATGGCTATACCATCAGAGGCCAACCGAAAGGGAGATGTCGAACCATCCGCGTTTCGATTCATCAAAATTTTGCCTTCCACTTTCGGTACAAAATACGGATCGGGCGAGGTTGAGCTGGCTCCATGCAACCGTCTATACGCATTTCCGTTTTCTAAATTTACGACGATAATAGCGCCTGGACCATTGGAAGAAGAATCCGTTATATATGCGTAACCTGCTTTACCTACACGAAAGTCAAATCGGACATCATTCAAATACGTTGTCGGCAAGACTACATCATCTGCAAATGTATATACTTTTCTTATTGTATTTGTTTCTAAATCTACCGCGACTAATTTTGCCCCTCCTTTAATTGGCTCAGAAAAATTTGGTGCAGCCGTATCCAGTACCCACAGGGTTCCCCTTCCATCTGCAACAACACTTTGGACACTGATGAAGGACATAGCGATATTCAATGGGTTGATCAAATTCGTTTCTAAATTAGGATAAGGCTGCAACTGACCCTCAACAATTTCCGCTACCGTAAATCTAACGTCATCTCCCCATTTCGGAAAGCAAATGAAGATACGCCCGGTTTCTGACACACTAACGCCTGTAGGCATAGCCCCATAAAATGAATAAACGAGTTCTAACTTACCGAAATATTCTTCCATAGGTAACATAGTTTTTTTTAATATCCTCCCCACCATATTTGAACGGATATTACCTATAATATGTTTAAAACTTTTTCTAATGCCTAGCTCTTAATGATTCTTTTTCTAACCAAAACATAGACGCAGAGTAGAGTAAATCTCTGCTGGTTGTTGCACCTCAATTTTATGATGCCGACCAGTTTGTAGCTGGTTAGTCATCAACATCCGTGCAGGTAAGTAGCATCATGCGACACATTGGCGATGTGGATTTCACTTTGCTGCCTGTAATACTAGTCTTTTGAATGAGTGTGCGGTGCTCAAATACGGAGATGAGCTAATTTTTGTCGATATTTCTAAAATGAAGATAGGCTAACTTCAGGAAGAGATCAAAGCCGGCATATTGTATAAATGGGGATTCACTGCTTAATAATAACGAATTTAATTAAGTTTTTTGAAAATGTCCAAGACATCTCAAAAAACAAAAGGCTTCGGCGCAAGCCGAAGCCTTTTGACGGTGACTCTCCGTTGTCTTTGGCAAGTAGTTCGTCTGAAAGTCTAAAAACCTCATTATTTTCTCAAAAGTCAAATTCATATCTGAATCGAGATAATTCAAGTCTGCCCACCATCACAATACGGTTTTTCGTACGCATCTTTACCTACGCGATTGCCCTTTGATACGATTCAATCAGTGATTCAAGATGACCTTATTATTATTGAAATGGTGACTTTTCCGTTCTCTTTACATATTAATAGCACCTGAAGCTATTCCCTCTGACTTTTCCAATCCAAAAAAGAACTGACCGTCGTAGCTTCTTTCTTTTATATGTCCAGTAGTATATAAATAAAGATTAATAAAAATGAGTGGACTTTTTAATCAGTGCCTTTCATAAAATTCTGAGTCAAATGGAGTGAGGCCTCTTTTAGAGTATTAATAAAAATACGTGTCGCAGCACTCAGGTATTTATCTTTCCTGTAGATAATTCCTATATATCGAGCAAGATTAACATTTAAAATGGGAATAATTCTGATACGAGGATGGTTAAGGTACTCTAAGTAAGGTCGCGGTAATATAGTTACCCCTATCCTATCTATAACCATATTAATTAAAGATTGCATGGTTGTAATTTCAAAGACCGGTTCTGGAATAAACCCCACATCTTTACAAGCTTTATTTATAAGCTGTCTTATAAAGTATTGTTCAGGAAGTAAGATGGAAGGTGTTGTTTGCAAGACTTCTATACCTAATTTATCCTGATTCTCTAACGGGTGTCCAACAGGCACTGCAAACGCCATTTCCTCTCTATATAAAGAAATGGTTTCTAATTCATCCCCTTTCATAGGTAAAAAAACAATGCCTATATCCAGCTTATTTTCTAACAGTTGTTTTTTTATATCCCCAGTACGTAATCCAAACACAGATATCTTAACACCAGGATATAGATGATGAAAACTACGTAATGTGGGCGGAATGAGGTAATTTTCAACGGTTAACAAGGTGCCTATAGAAATGGTTCCTCTTTGAAGGCCATTTAGTTCATCTATTGAGGTTTTTGCCTGTTCCAGTTCATGAAAAATGTTACGTGTATACTTTAAGAGTAATTCCCCTGATTCCGTAAGAGCCGTCTTTTTACCCATGCGATCAAATAAAAGTGTGCCAATTTCATGTTCTAACAAACGAATTTGTTGACTTAAAGAAGGTTGAGAAATCCCTACCTTTTCTGCTGCTCTTGTAAAATGTAGCTCTTGGCACACAGCGTAAAAATATTCAAGTTGTCTTAACTCCATTCTTAAGCCTCCTGATTTAAACGGTAATAGTTCCTACCTTTGCATTTTGCAAGTTCATTAACATGAATTCAATAGGAATACTATAAACAATCTTAGATATTACACATTATACCATAGGTTAAACCTATGGTTATTATATAAATAATTGAATTGTACTATTGATTGAACTGTCTTAGACTATTAGTTGCACAGAGATCAAAGTAAAGTCTTTAATCCTAAAAGTATAAATTCTTTAAACTGTGTAAAAATTTTGTGGGGGTGATAAGATGGGTAGTCAAAAAACAGAGATTATCTACTACAGTGAGTTTTTAATAAAGAGTAGGAAGCCTGCCGTTCGAGCATGTTCATGGAAATGGAAAGACATTTATCCATTACTCAATTAATCTGTATCGGAAGGCTTTCTTTAAAGTGGCCGTGGAACATTGTCACTCATTCATAATCATACAGGGGATACGCATGGAACTTCATCAACTATGAAAGTAGTCGTCCAAATTTTTAAACCTGGTGGGCATAATAAAGCTCATTGTCATACTAATGTAGCTCTCAATCTAGTATTTCAGGGCGAGGGTTATAGTATCGTGGATGGAGAAAAGATTGAATTGAAAAAAGGTGACCTATTCTTAGCTCCTCCTTGCTCTGCTCATGAGCATTGCAACACTTAACAAACAGGATGCTATTATTTACACGTTTCAAAATGTACCGGTTCTTACTTCAATGGGCACTTGGTTTTTAGAGAAACCGGTGGGTAGTACACCTCGTCACATAGTCAAACCAGATACACAAACAAAGAATAACTAGAAAAGATTAGTTAATACTTTTGGCCTGTAAGAATGTAACCAAACTTTAAACAACATGAACATAGAACAATTTAGTCATTCAAATATACCTTTTAAAAATTATCTGAAAGGATTTAGTATTTGGCCTTATGTACAAATTAGTTCTTGTAATGTATATACACTGGAGGATATAACTGATGAAAAATTTTAATGTTGCTATTCCAACTCCCTTTCGTGATGATGAGAGCTTATATTTAGAAGGATTCAATCCTATTGTTAAACATTTAACAGATAACGGGATAGATTCACTACTTGTGTCTGCTACGACAGGCGAACAAAATTCAATGAGCATTGAAGAGCGTATCCATATTATTGATTATTTTAATCAACAAAAATTTGTAAATGTTGAACTGATGTTTGGCGTATCAGCTACAACAACAAGAAATGCAATAAAACTGGTTAAAAAGCTTGAGGAATCTGTTTTTGATTCTATTCTAATTCAGTTTCCACCTTACATTCAGCCGACACAACAACAAGCTATTTCTTATATCAATGAGCTGCTACAACATACCACCAAAAACGTTGTCCTTTATAATAATCCTTTCCGAACAGGATTTGAGCTAAGTGCTGAATCATTAAAGACTGTTATTAACCAGAAGTACTCTAACCTTGTAGGACTTAAAGAAGAGAGTGATGCCAAACGTCACCATAATACTGACTTACCAGATGATTTCATCATGTTTGCTGGTGGAGATGTAAATCTTATAGAAAAGATAATGAATGGATGTAATGGACTTTCTAGTATGGTAGGAAATGTTTACCCACAAGAAATCAAACAAATTTTTAATGACTTATTAATGAATAAACCAGTAGACCTTTGGAAGATAAAACAATTAATTAATAAAGTTACAAGTGGTCAAGCCATCATAAACATAAAAAATCACTATAATTCTTTAGGTATAAAAGTAGGGGCATGTCGTTCTCCTATTAACTAACGGGAGAAGTCCAAAAATTCGCTTAATTTAATTAAAATGTTTAAAAGTAACCGTCAAGTAGAAAACAACATTTTATTATGTTCTCTGCTTTACGGTTACTATTGTGGAACAATATGGAAGTGTGGCAATCCAAACAATAAATGAATTGATTACCTAATTTAGAAAAGCCTTTAGTATTAAATACGGAGGATCTATAGCGATCATGGGTATTTCACAAAAAACCAATCAACTAGGACAACCGAAACCGGATCTAAAGCCTAGAATAGGATTACTTATTATAGGTATCATCCTAATGGGAGCCAATCTCAGAGCCCCACTAACATCAGTGGGTCCACTAATAAATTCTATACGTGACAGTTTAGGCATATCTAATATACTAGCAGGGACAATAACTACAGTACCTTTACTTACTTTTGCATTCTTATCCCCTTTTGCCCCTAAGTTAGCTCAACGTTTTAGTACGGAGTTTATCCTATTTATTTCTTTAATCTTATTAACCATTGGATTTGGAATACGTTCTTTTGGTGGTGTAATAACCTTATTTATAGGAACAATCTTAATTGGTTCATGTATTGCCATTGGTAATGTATTACTCCCCAGTCTCATTAAACATAACTTTGCACAAAATGTAGGAATGATAACAGGGATTTATATAGTCTCTATGAATTTATGTGGAGCTATTGGATCCGGTATAAGTATCTCCATCTCCTCATTATCAGGGTTAGGATGGTCAGGAGGTCTCGGATGCTGGGGAATCTTATCTCTTCTTACACTTTTCTTTTGGTTACCACTAATACAAAATCAACATAAATCTATTAGATTTGTACAAACTAAAAAGAAAGTTAAATCTATAAACTTATGGCATTCTAAACTAGCATGGAATGTCACGTTATTTATGGGTTTTCAATCCTTAATCTTTTATACCATGATAACGTGGCTTCCTGAAATTCTTGAACAAAAAGGGCTGAACACTCATGAAGCTGGCTGGATGTTGTCTTTAATGCAATTTGCTATGCTTCCTACTACGTTTATTGTCTCTATTTTAGCTGGACGTTTAAAGAAGCAGCATTCATTAGTACTGGTTTCAGTCGTCTTGCTTATTGGAGGGGTATTCGGTATCTTACACGGAAGCACGATCCTTATTCCAATATGGATAATTATGGTTGGAATTGGAGTGGGATTTGCCTTTAGTTTAGCTATGATGTTTTTTAGTTTACGTACTCAAGATACGAATGAGGCAGCAGAATTATCCGGTATGGCTCAATCATTAGGTTATCTTTTGTCTGCTATCGGCCCTGTCTTATTTGGATGGTTGCATGATGTGACACATAATTGGAATACTTCCTTACTGATGTTAGTTTTAACTTCTGTTATTATCTTTATCACGGGTATAGGCGCAGGAAAAAATGAATATGTAGCATAGGATACCAGTCAGTAAACAAGAATACTTGGTTTTTAACCCAGTCTCAAAAACATTTGTTTTTGAGACTTTTTTGTAATTGGTATTAATATATAAAGGGGAATGGATAGTTGAAAACAAGAGAACTTCTTACCGACTGTCGCTATTTTATTGAACTAACGTTTCCCGTGAGTTGGACAAGATTATTAGAACTGAATGCTAATCCGTTGAATTTATGAATCCCAGTTCCAAATTTGGCGAGATCATTTCTTTATTTCCTGGGATCTTTCGAATTGATCCACTTAATCATTAAGCTCCCTGGAAATGATTTAGTTTCCTCACTCAAGCTCATGGAAGCGCTGCATGCTATTGTGCCGAACGGTACGACATATTTCTTGCAAATTACAATTAATATCTATTTTACACAACTAAGATAAGCCGTCCCCGACCCTCAGCCTCCAGTCATTACATCGTATGGTAGTACCAACAGGGTATTCAAAATCACATTCACCAATAAGAAGAAGCCAAGCTTGCGACAAATGACATTAGAAGCAGGATTGCAAAAAGCATGAATGAATTCATGTTTCTTTTCATAATGGATAGGAGCTATCGCTTTCGCTGTTGCTTCTGTGGCTATTCCTCTGCCGATGTGTCTATGGCTTAAACCTATACTTACAATCAAATATATATATATTGTGACACAATATATAAAACCCTTATTAAATAAAGACTAAATAATAATTTAATCAAACTAAAAGAAATACGGGTTTTGTGAAGATGTCTTAGAAAACCCGCATAGCAACGTGGATTCTTCATGATATAAATCAGGTAAAATTCATCAATCTCACTGTATTTATCCCTGAGGCTAGACTTAGGGGAGATTTGTGTCACTACAATTACTTAGTCCATATTCTCCCCATTTTTATCCAATGACAAAAATGTTCCTACATTAATGACGCAAAGTTACCTAAATAGGTTCACCGATTTCACATTGATCCTTGAAGTCCATTTGTTCATTTTAATTGCCTTGTAGCTGGCCATATTGTTAAGTATCTTTTGAAACAAAAAAAAGAACGACTACCTACTGGAAGCCGTATAAACCGTGCCAAACAGTTATTCTATTATTAACTCACCCTTAATTCTATACTTCACCTTATTATTAGAATGCTCTTCTTCCCTCTTCGCCATATGTATCTCAGGTTCAATCAAAAACTCTTCTGTACATAATTTACTTTCATTATTCGGATCTTTGTACACCAATATGATATTCAAACTGAATAAATCCAAGTTTTCATTAAATGCCTTTATGTTCAATAAGTATATGTACCATCTAGGAAGATGTATTTTTATACCGTGTTTTTCTGCGCCAACAGGATGAATCGTTCCCAATTCCTCAAGATGAAAACTGATTTCATGTTTGATATTTTCTACTTTGTTAAATGAAATAACGACTTTTTCTTCTTCCTCAGAAAGATAAAATGAATGATTATCTTCATCATTGAAAGCTGTATGATCTTTCATAAAATCATTTAATTCATCAAAATCAACCGCAATCTCAACCATGACATTTTCTGCTGGGATATTTCCATGATTATAAACTTCTAGATAAACACTAGATTTATCGTCTTGAAACGATGATTCCTTCACACCACTTCCCCAGTCCTGAAAGAGTGATTGATGGAGTTCAACTTCAAATGTTTTAGACGGTATGGCTAAGTTTACTTTTCTACTATTCTTCTGTTCGTCACTCGCCGTTTGATGACTCTTTTTCAATCGAAGCACAGCAAACACAGAAATGAATGTCGCTAATACTACTCCACCAATAGAAATGATTAGTACCAATAGTTGTATCTTCACCGATTTGTCCTCCGTTCCTATTTTCTTCATTATACACTATCCACTTATTCACTATATCTATGAATGGTATCTAACTGCTAAAGTCCTATGAAAGAATCCACGTTTTCATGGGTTTTAACCAGTCCATTATAAGAAAATCCGTCATAAGGTAAGCAGGCTCTCCTTGTTCACCTAGCATCCAAAAGCTTACATCACTTTCTCATGACCTCTTATCTACGAATTTCGCAAATTTCTTTCAAATGTAAAGTATTTGTGAAAAAATTGACTATCCTGCCCTTTAGTTTAATAAACTTGACTTTTGATGCCACGTGCATCGCTAATCCCTTCTGCTCTTCTGCATTACAGGTAAATAAGCTCTTCACTACAAATCCAGACGACCAAACTCCCAACCTAACTTTCCTCATCTCTTTTGTAATCTGTCGTGCTGAGTGAGCACAACAAAAAGAGATCAACGGTCGAAACACGTTGATCTCTTTTTGTCGTCTCACTCTGCTTTTCTTTTTCTACCGTTCTCGTCACTCGCAGACCGAGAAGATACAAACTCAGTATCCTCAGGGTTATGTGTCCCCCTCTGTTCTATTTCTAATGCCTACAGTTTTTTGGTGTTTGTATATCCAATGTCACTGGATCATTCCAAACGGACAAAATGTATTTCTCCAAGCCTATTTTCAAACCGTCTTCATCATTACTCGATGTGACCCAGTCGGCAATTTTCTTAACTTCCTCTGGCGCATTCCCCATTGCAATTCCTAGGCCTGCGTACAAAATCATATCCATGTCATTATAGTTGTCTCCAATGGCCATCGATTCACGATGAGTAATATTAAATATCCCCTCGAGTTCCTGAATGGCATACGATTTGGACACCATCTCATCCATAATTTCCAGATAGGTTCCCTTGGATTTATAGACACTGATACCAGTAACTTCATTTTTGATTTGTTGTACAAGCCGCTCAACGTCTTCGGGAGGTCCCATGCATAAAATTTTGTGAGTATCATGATCTTCTTCTATATATGAGGAAAGCACCCTCTGTATGGGAGAGCCATTAATAATTCCCGCTTCCTGAATTACCCAAGGATTTTGAGTGTTATCAACGATCCACTGGTCATAGCCATATAAGTTAAAACTAATAGAAGGATAATGATCCGATACAATATCGTATATTTGTTTAATGCTCTTTTTCGATAAACAGATGCTATGGAGGATTTCCCTATTACAGCCCAATATTAGACCACCGCTATAACAAATGACGGGAGCGTTAATATTGAGCTCTTGCTGAAGAGGAAAAATGCCGCTTGGCATTCTCGCTGAAACGAGTACAAAAGGGATATTTCCTCCCACAACCTTTTGGATTGTATTTTTGGTGTCGAATGTAATTTGATGTTTTGAATTTAACAACGTCCCGTCAATATCGCTAAAGATTGCTTGTATCATGGCCCATGCTCCCTTGCGATTTTTTATCACTTTTCTTCCTCAAGCACCTTGATAACTTCTACTCCGCTATCCTGCAACATCAGCAATGAATGCTTCGGGGCATCCTGATTTGTAATTAGAATATCAATTTCGGAAAAATTCAGACCTTTAAACGGGCTTGTTAAATTAAATTTTTTGAAATCGGCAAGTAAAAATACTTCTCTGGCACGCCTCGATACCAGCTTTTTAACTAAAGCATCATCACGGTTCGCAAAATACACTCCGTCTTCCATAATGGCGGCAGCTCCTAAAAAAGCTTTGTCAAAAAAAACATCGTTCAACTGCATAGCCGTGTCGTAGTCATAAAAAAAACGGTTTTCATGATTAAATTTGCCCCCGAGCAAATTTATGTTAATTTCACTTTTTGCTGATAAAGCTTCTGCATTATCCAACGAGTGTGTGTAAACCGTCAGATTCTTGTCCAATTGCCCACAGAGCAGTTGAATGGTAGTCGATACATCCATGAAGCATACATCTCCGTCAGCGATATGCTCAGAAGCTGCTTTTGCAATAAGCATCTTTTGCTTTGTTGCTGAGGTTACACGTTCCTTGTAGGCTCTTATTTCTTCTTTTAATAAGGGTAAGGCAATACCTCCATGGGTTCTGATAACCCCCCCTTCATGAACAAGCTTAACAATATCCCTTCTTGCCGTATCTCTCGAGATGTTCAATAAATCGCAAATTTCCGAATTTGATAATTGGTTACGGCTTTGGAGATACTCCAAAATTTTCAAAAGTCGTTCCTCTTGGTGAATATAATCCCTCCCCCTTTCCCTATATTCATCATAAGCAATTTAACGCTTTTTGTTAAGTGTTTTTAAGTGTTTTTTCAGAAATTAAGCAAACCGCTTATATTGAGTATTTCACATGATAAGTCCCCGATCCGCATGCACATCGCATTAAGAGTCCAGGGACTTTATTCATTTTGCCTATTTATTGATAAATTCAATCTTTTGACATCTGCAGTGTCGGTTTTTACTTTTCGCAGTTGCATGTTTCTCGCACGTTTAGTTTGAAGTGGATTGATTATAAAATGCTTGCACTCCTCGCGTATTAAAATAGGAAACTAATCCACATCTAATCCTACAACCGGCTCCATAACACACTCCCTAATATTAAAGTTGCGGCCACTCCCACGATGGTTCCCCCATAGCTTCGCTTGTGATACGAGATCCCTGTCTCAACCAGCTCAAACATGGTCATTGAGGGCAGTGAGAGAACTGTTTTCACGACGGGCCCGCCCCAATAAAGTCAACGTTCTCTCGGCTACCGCCATCATATGATGCCTAAGAAAAAAGGCCAACCAGAAATCTCTGATTGATCTAATAACACGAAATAAAGTCCTAGACTGTCGCTATTTTATTGAGCTAACGTTTCCCGTTAGTTTGACAAGATTATTAGAACTGAACACTAAATCCGTTGAATTTATGAATCCCAGTTCCAAATTTGACGAGATCATGTTCCCTCAGAAATTTAACTGCAATTTTTACTTCAACTAAAATTATTGGATTAAGTCCTAATGTATTGTGAGAACCGTATACCATTTTGACGTTGGGTATTCTTGCAATCTTTTCTAATGAATTCACTAAATCAACAGGGTTCGTTGAAGGATAAAAGGCATATATTGGCGCTTCATCATAGAGCAGATCGCCAGTAAATAAATACCCTTTTGTTTCATCGAAAACTGAAATATGACCAGGAGAATGTCCTGGAGTGTGATATATAATTAATCTTCTGTCCCCTAGATCGAATATATCACCATCCTTCAACAAACCTGTCGGCTTTCCTTTAAAGGGTTGGTATGTATCCGGATTAAACCTTTCTGGAGTAGGCAAGGTTATATCTCTTCTAATATTCTTCCTGATTTGCTCTATTGTTAAGCCTTGAATCCCGTTAATTAGCCAGTCTTCATCTCCTTTATGGACAAAGATCCGTTCAAATTCGCCATGGTTACCTATGTGGTCATTGTGGACATGTGTCGTAATAACTTTTAGAGGTAAAGATGTCAACTGCTCTGTTATTCTTTTGATACTATCAATCCCAAGCCCTGTATCAATTCTAACTCCATTTGCTTATTCGTCAGGGGCTACACTAATCTGCAGTGGGTCGATCTGAAAATCCTCTCCCTCTTGGGAAAATTCTTAAAAAACTTTTCCAATGTTCCCTTGTAAGACAGGTAGGATAATAGAAATTCCAGTCGCTCTCCCCCTGTTAACGCTCTCCTGATCATAGTGTAGCCTTCCTCTCGCAAAAACCTATAGGTTGCAATATGTCGAATGCTGAAGTAAAGTTTTTTTAAGCTCATTTCATATAGGAGGATAACAATGATTTATAGAAACGCTACTGTTGATGATATATCTGCTATAGTGGAATTACAAAAAAAATATCACATTACAACCATTAGTGAAAAAGACAAACCCGATGGCTTCGTAACAACCTTATTTACAGAAGAACAATTTAAGGAATTAATTGAAAAAGAAAATGGAATTACAATTGCATGTCATGGCCAGAAGATTATTGCTTATGTGATGGCTGCCTCATGGAAGTATTGGGCTAAGTGGCCTCTTTTTCAATTTATGATTGACGATTTGAAAGATACAGAATATAAGGGGATTACGCTTTCTACTGAAAACACTTATCAGTATGGGCCAATTTGCATTGATACGGATTACAGGGGGACGGTAGTACTCCGAAAGGTTTTTGATTTTTCCAGAATGCAAATGAGTAAAAAATATCCGATATTGATAACTTTTATAAACCACATCAATCATAGATCTTACGCTGCCCATACCAAAAAGCTTGGTCTTGACGTGATTAAAAGCTTTGATTTCAACAATAATACTTACTATGAATTGGGTTGTTTCACATCAGAATGATTGGATGTAATTGTAATTTTGGACCATCCATAAGCCTATTTTACCATCTCAATACCAAACCTCATGGAAATCGCCCTTCAACTAGCCTACCAGGCCAATTTAAGGGCGATTAGAATTAGAGATATTACCGATTAAGATCGAAACGACTAGCATTGAATCAGCTTAACTTACCGGTCAAAAATTGTGCCTCCCCCAGTCCAAAACTCCAATCATCATCATTATTTTCAACAATAGATACCATTAAATCGGTTGGTGCGATGCCGCATTCAGCTTCTAACCTTTCAGCCAGCAAGGAGTAGAGCTTTTGTTTCTTCTCTTTTGGCCGGGCTTTGCTTATTATGGAGAGAATAACTAGACTATCGGTACGGTTAAATCCTAGCCCAGTATCCTCAATAATCATATGGTCCGCCGGGTGTTCGTGAACGATTTGGTAACGATCTCGCTCAGGAACGTCAAAAGCTTCCACAACAACTTGGTGGGCAACATCCAAAAGTTTTTTTAGGCTTGCTTTATCTCGTCCTTTAATAAGATCAAAACGAAGTAATGGCATTTTAACTTCCTCCCTTTAATAAAAATTATTTTTCCCTATTTATTATCAACCATTCTAATAAAAGAAAATTATCGGACTAAGGGTACACGCTCCTCCAACAGTACCAGTAGCTGCTCTTCAAATGATTCTGAAAACTTTATATGAGATGGATTTTGAGCAGTTCTAAGTTTGATGCGGTATTTATTCAGATAATCTGTGATCCGGTAAACTGCTTCTTCCGAATCTTCTGATTGCTCAGGCAGATAGAAGTTTACTCCGAAAGGCTGGCAGACTTTTCAATTATATTCGTTAATAGCATCCAATCTTTTGAACAGTTTATTAAACTCTTTTAATTTAGCCTTATCCTCGACTTTGACCCCTGAACAATAGAATGAAATATTGCCATTGCCTTCATCTAAAGAATTCATTTCTTCCAGTACTTTTTTTAGATTTTTTGCAGTACCATTATTTCCATCAATTATATTAACATCCGATGAAAATAATTTTCTAAATATATCTTTATAGTAAGAAAAGTGAGTACATCCTAAAACAATAGTTTCATACTTACTTAAATCATATATAGATAATTGTTCTTGAAGATAAGGCAGCACTATTTGCTCGTTAAACTCAAAACTTTCTGCAAACTGAACTAATTTCGGAAGAGGTAATAAATCAACAACATGCTCGTTATCTAATTTAGTAATAAGATTTTGAAGTCTTTCTTCCCTTAGAGTCAAAGCAGTAGCAGTTACTAAAACTCGTTTATCTATATTTTTTTTTGATTTAACAGCTGGTTTTACGGCAGGCTCCATACCAATGATTGGAATACTGTATTTTCCCCTTATTTCTTCGATTGCTGCGCTTGTGGCAGTATTACAAGCAATCACTATCGCTTTTACTTTTTGCTGGCTAATAAATTCTATAGCATTTAAAACATACTTTTTAACTTCATCTTTCGTTTTGTGCCCATATGGAACATTTAATGTATCTGCGTAATACATATAATCTTCATTAGGTAAAACTTTTAATGTATCATGCAATACAGTAATGCCTCCAATACCAGAATCAAAAAAACCTATTTGCATTTTTTATTCCTCCAATAAGGAATCAATTCACAATTCCATTTGTATCTGATTCCAAAGCAAACTGCCCAGGATCTAACTAAGCTCTTGACCAGGATGAATGTGAGCATGGTTTAAATTTCCTACCGCTCCTTTTTGACTTGAAATGACTGCACCGGATAGCAATATTATAGCAGCAACAACAAGCACCAAAGCGGCAAGAAGTAGTGATAGGTTGTAGCTATGCGCCATTTCCAACACGATTCCGGCTCCGATTGGACCGAGTATTTGACCTATGCCATAAAATCCTGTCATCAAAGCAATTGCTCTACTACCACTGGATGGTCTAGACATACGAGCCTCGGCGAGAGCAAGCATGGAGATGCCCATAAAAGTGCCTCCAAAAAGGACAGATCCTAACGTTACGCCGAATATATTGGGAAGACATACAGGCAGTATGACCCCAACAGCCTGCAGGATAAGCGCAATAATCAATGGTTTGATATAACCGACTTTACTCGCCCACCAGGACCAGATCACTGTTGATGGTACCGCCGCTATCCCAACGATAATCCAGCTAAAGTCAGCAAAACTTGACATATGAGGCATTTGCTTAACCATTGCTACAAGAAACGTCGCGCTTACTATATAACCTAACCCCTCAAGTCCATAAGCAATAAGTAGCCAGCCGAAAATAGATGGATTTTCCGCTGATGAACTCAGGGATTCAGCATTTTGAGTTATAGGTTTCGGCTCTTTATCGTGGATAAATGACCAAACGGGTACGATAAGGATGATACTAATGATCAAAAGGCCGATCCAAGGCCCCCTCCAAGTGAAAATGCTAAGAAAAGGCGTAAGTAAACCAACTAAAACAATACCAACGCCAACTCCTCCGTAAAATATACCTACCCATTTTTCACGCTTATCTGAAAACAACGCATCCAACACTAAACTTGATGATAGAACGAAAATAAGGCCGCTGCTAATTCCAGCAAGAAAGCGCAAAATCATCCACCATAAAAATGATGAAGTGATTCCCATAAGTCCCGTTAAAATGATGCAGAGTACCAATTGCATCCGAAGATGATAGGCTCTTCGGGATCCCCAGGTTATGAAACCTGCACCAAAGGCAGCGATAAGGTAACCCAAGTTATTACTCCCTGCCAAATATCCGGATTCCGTAGCGGATAGATGAGCTTGTGATTGCATCAATGGAAGTATGGAAGTATATGAAAAACGTCCGATTCCCATTGCAATAATGAGCATAACTAAACCACCGATCATGGTCTTTGTGGAATTAAACAATTTCGCATTTTTAGCTCCTGAATTCTCCATGAGACTGACCTGTCACCCTTCTAAATTCAATTTACCTCTCAATACATCAATTAATATGAACATAAATCCTGGTTAACATTAAAAAAATCAATTCCTATAACAAGAAATGACGGTAGAAACCATCCG
The DNA here is from genome assembly GCF_000237325.1 of Paenibacillus polymyxa M1. Classification (NCBI taxonomy): domain Bacteria; kingdom Bacillati; phylum Bacillota; class Bacilli; order Caryophanales; family Paenibacillaceae; genus Paenibacillus; species Paenibacillus polymyxa. The sequence goes on along the minus strand of NC_017542.1, from coordinate 2,824,535 downwards.
GGATTTACCAACTTTTGAATCTTCAAATTCTATTGTTTTCCTAAAAAATCCAACATTAGTTCTCCAATTTCATATGCATGTGTTTCCAATGCAAAGTGCCCAGTATCTAATAAATGAATCTCGGCTTTAGGTAAATCTTTCTTAAAAGCCTCAGCACCAGCCGGAATAAAGGAAACATCATTTTCACCCCAGACTGCTAGCAAGGGCGGCTGATATTCACGGAGATACTGTTGAAACTCCGGGTACATTTTTACATTATTTTGGTAATCAAAAATTAAATCCAATTGTTTCTCATCATTTCCCGGCCGGGACATATAAGCTATATCAAGAGTATAGCCATCTGGGGAAACTTGACTTTCCTTTGTTCCATCAACATATTGGCCCTTGATTGTGTTAGGCGCAAATGCTGTCCTATAACTTTCCCTTTTTTCTTGTGTAGGATAACGCCAATAATCTTCTCGTGCCGCCCATTTTCCTCCTAGTCCTTCACGATAAATGTTGCCATTTTGGCTTATTATTGCTGTTACACGTTCTGGATGGTGCTTGGCAATGCGAAAGCCAATAGGGGCTCCGTAGTCAAAGACATATAACGCATATTTAGTAAGCCCTAGTTTATCGATGAAAGTTTCGATAATTTCAGTAATATGGTCAAATGTATACTGGAAATCTTCTCTGTCAGGTGATGAGGTATTCCCGAACCCCGGATAATCAGGAGCAATTAAATAGTAGTCTTTTTCTAAAATAGGTATTAGCTCTCTAAACATATGACTTGCGGATGGAAAGCCATGAAGCAATAAAATGACTGGCTTATTGGGATTACCAGCCTCACGATAAAATACGTTTAATCCTTCTATCTCTAATGAATGATAAGCCCTCATACTATAACCTCCTGTTTTCTTCATAAGACCTGCCGCTTACTAAACTAATTGTAACTCCTCAAAAATATCGTGTAAAATGAATTTATACGATTTGTAATATCAAAATTATCAATAATAAAATGGAGGAATGACGGTGGACATCCGGGACTTGCAGATTTTTCTGGCGGTTGCGAACGAAGGAAGCATTACCAGAGCAGCCGAAAAAATGGAATATGTTCAGTCGAGTATAAGCATCCGTATCCAGCAGCTTGAAAAGAAACTGAAAACAGCGTTATTTCGTCGTGGCCGGCAAGGGGTTCGGCTCACAACATCCGGAGAGACACTCAAGTCCTATGCTGAGAAAATTGTCTTTCTTACTCAAGAGGCAGAACGAGTCGTGGCAGATAACTCAATCCCAAGAGGCCCGCTTCGGATCGGATCGCCTGAAACCACAGCTGCGATTCGGCTACCATCTATTCTCACTGATTACCATAAATCCTATCCAGAGGTGGATTTGGCATTAAAAACTGGAACGACGGAAGAACTTATCCATTTAGTGTTGAAATACGAGTTGGACGGAGCTTTCGTAGCTGCGCCAGTTGATCATGCTGAGCTCGATATTACTGAGGTAGGGGTTGAGGAACTTGCGTTTATATCGGGAGGACAATTCCCCTCAATAGATCAGCCTGAACAATTGCAAAATCTGACTTTACTAGTATTTCGTGTTGGGTGTTCATACCGACGAAAACTCGAGGATTGGTTACATTTGCAAGGAATTATTCCTGCTAAGATCATGGAGTTCGGAACATTGGAAGGAATCCTTGGATGTATTCATGCTGGTCTCGGAGTATCCCTTTTACCTCGCTCGGTGGTTGAAAGAGCCACGGTTCAATATAACTTGCGATCTCAAGAAATCTCGGAAGAATTCTATAAAACCCCGACTCTATTCATACGTCGTAAAGATACTTATGAAACTGCAGCTATGTCCGAATTTATCCGGATTTCAAAACAGAGGTTCATTCTTACGTAATCTGCCATCGAAAGTTATCGACAAAATCCTACATTTTAGAGCACCATATTAACGAGAACAAACCATACTGTGTAATTAACTTATAGAAACCGCAGCCTTCTAGCGGACTGGCGTCATGGGCAACAAAACAAAGAAAGCAGCTGATCACATTGGTCGGCTGCTTTCTTGTTGTTATAGAGCTAACGGCTGTAAAAAACTTCGATAACATTACCATTCAAGACATTGCAGACCAAGCAAACGTAAACCGTGGTACGATTTATCTTCATTATCAGGACAAATATGATTTATTGAATCAAATCATGGAGACACACATTAATGAATTAAAAGAAATAATTTGCAGCCAAAAATGCATGTCCGCTAATATAAGCGTATAGAACGGTTAAAATGTTAGCGAGCCCCCTTATATTAAACTTCATGATTCTTAAATTATAAATATCTCGCTACATGCTTTCTAACAAACACATTTCCACCTGTAACTAATGTAAGTTTCATAAGATCCACCTTCTAATTAACTTAAAAATGTCCTAGCAATCACTTGGTCTAGGTGCAGAAGGGCCAAGACCAACGGAACAAAGCCAATTCAGTACTACCTCATGCAGCACGTTGATGTTGTCTACCTGGCAGTGTTCTAATCCGCCAAGTCTTCTATCCTCTATGGCGAAGAACGTCTTGTTTTTCGAACCAGCCTGCTCGTAATTTTTAAGAGCTTGCGTTAGTGGATTGGGCTGAACTAATATCTCTTCCGCACCGTGCATCACAAGAAGCGGGCATTCTATCTGGTGAAGCACGCCCTCGAGATTGTAGGCAAAACGAGGATTTTCCGCAAAGTCATCCAAGCTTTTTGCACCCAGGATTCTCATGCCGTGAGCAGCCAAACTCGGCGGCATCCATTTTAGCATTGCTTCCCAGTCGAATGCGTGGGTGCCTCCGTCAGAGATGACGGCAGCAATCCTGTGGTCGAAGGAAGCAAATCTAAGGGAGTCGTATGCCGCAAAGCTCTCACCATGGACAATAATCTTGCTAGGATCCACTTCCGGTCTAGTCAGAAGAAAGTCGATTGCTCTTGAATGAAAAGCCTCGCTGTCAGCTCGTCTGCCCTTTCCCTTTTCGTACATTGAGAGACCGGTCCCAGGCTGGTCATAGACCATAAAGTTATATCCACACGAAATAAAGGCAGGCCCTAACCAGAAATAGTTCTCAATTGACCACTCATCACCACCATTGAGAGCCAAAATTGTGGGCTTCGGACCTTTTATCCAAGAAGGTGAGAAAAAGTACCCATCCAACTTGACATCCTCATAATCTACTTGGATTTTCTCGGGTTTGACATCGAAGTACTTTCCGGCAGCTTCGAAGAGTTCATTTACCTTCCTAAATATACGGATTTTCTCGGTGTCATTATCCATCACAGCATATTCAGCGATTCGGTGGTAATTGCAAGCACGAATGTAGCAGTTACGTGCTGTATACCAGTTTCCAAAAGCTTCTGCCTCCTTGCCATGTCTTTCCAAGGCCTCTGCTGTTATGAGCCATTCCCTATGCCATGTTTCCTTATCATTGGGATCTATTTTTTTGCATGCTTCATAAATTTCGGTGACATCAGTAGCACCAAGACTTGCCATGCCTAGAGCTTTAGTTACTTGATATGACATCATATAGTTGTTTGGCCAACGACTGAATTCAATTGACATTGCAGTATCCCCCTTTTCTAGTTCTATTGATTACTACCGTCCTTCTCTGATTAAGCAAGGGTGTATGTTTCGAAATGGTAGCACCTATCTATGTCGGTGCCGCAAACTTGATTTTCTACCATATCATTTCCTCCTATCAATTTACTTGTAGTGTTTAAGCTACAAGTAAATTTTAAGATATAAAAATAAAGCTTCTCTAAAAGGAAAATAAAACTTTATAAAGAGAATATAAAAAATCATAAAGTACTAAAAAGCAAAAAGGCCACTGCCTATGTTCTGTACTTTCAACCAGCAGCGGCCTCTAAATTATTGTAAAAAAATAAAATTAGTGTTTTGCAAGTGGAAGGCTGAACTTTATGCCCAGACCGCCATACTCAGAAGAATATGCATAGATTTCTCCACCATGATGTTCAATAATTGATTTACAGCTTGCAAGTCCAAGCCCTATCCCGCCATTTTCAATTTGCCGGGATTTATCCACAGTGAAAAATTTAAGAAATAGTGAAGAGATATCCTTATCCGGCACTCCAGTCCCATTATCCTCAATTTCAATATAGGCATAAGAACCTTGTGAGTATCCAGTCATATACACTTTTAACTCATTTTTCCTTCCATATCTTACAACATTACTGAAGAGATTACCAAAGACCCGACCTATCATAATTTCATTGACCATAAGCATTACATTTCCCGTGAATAAATGTTTGTAAACAAGCTCACAGTCAAGTCCTGATAGCTCATATTCATATTCTAGGGCAATGTTTTCAAATAATTTTGATGCATCAACGGGTTTCACAGTCATGGATTCTAAATCCTGTTTCTCTTTGGTGAAGCTTACAAAGTCATTGATGAGTTCAGCCATATATTTTGACTTTTTTTGTATCAACTCATAATATTCCTGCTTTTCATTTTCTGATAGACCCTTTTGCATAGCTAACAGTTCAGCAAAACCATTAATAGATGTTAATGGTGCTTTTAGATCGTGAGCAATGGCAGCAATGATATCCGTTTGCTCTTTGTGTGCTAGTTGGAGCCTCTTTTCCATCTTATTAAAGTGATTATAAAGGTCTCCAATTTCATCATTACTCCTTAATGCAAGTGGAGGCAATGGATGCACAATATTTATTCTTTCCAATCTGGTATTAAGCAGTCCGATTGGTTTTTCTATAAAAAAATAAATATACATAATCAAAATAATAAAGATGAAACAGGCAATAGCAAATATAGGAAAGAGTAATCCTATATATGAGGGATTCAGTAATGAACTGGATATAGGTGAATATGCTGCAAAGATAAACTTTAAATAGATTCCAATTGAAACCATAAAAACTATAAACATCACTAGGAACAGTAAAGGCAGCTTTATTTTCAGTTTCATACCATTACTCTCTTTCCTTGTACTTATATCCGATGCCCCAAATTGTTTTAATAAAGTCATATTCAGGACCAAGTTTCTTACGGATATTTTTTATATGAACCGTTACGGTATTTAATTCTCCGTATTCGTCTCCCCAGACATATTCATATATCCGCTCACGAGTCAATACATTATTGGGGTTATGCATGAGCATGGACAATATTTGGAATTCCTTTGTTGATAAGTTAAGCTTTCTGTTATTTAGAAATGCTTCAAAGGTCTTATCATTCAAGATGAGAGGAGAATCAGTCCTTTCTCTATTGGGACTAAGTTCATTCCACTCTTTAAGCAGTCTGTCAACTTTTCTGAAGTTGGCCCTTATCCTGGAAGTAAGCTCCTGAATGCTAAAGGGCTTTGTCATATAATCATCTGCCCCTATTTCGAGCCCAACGATTTTATCAATATCCTTATCCCGAGCGCTTAAAAACAGAATTGGAGCATTATAAGAATTTCTGATGCTTCGGCAGACATCAAGACCATTCATACCAGGCATCATTATATCAAGAATGATGAAATCAATGTGATTTTCTTTCAATGCACATAAGGCTTCTTTCCCAGAATATGCTGGAATCGTTTCAAATCCCTCATAACTTAAACTCTTTGTTATGAGTTTTACTATATCTTTATCATCATCTACTACTAATATCTTTTTTTGCACTTTTGCACCTCCGAGCTGCTTTAATATACTTTTGCGAGTCTACCAGTTGCGGCAGCATGATGCAATGAATACAATAACAAGAATAGCGATCAGATTGGCCATCCCGCCCTGAATGAGAAACGGGACGGCCAAAATTAACACAGCCTGCGTAAATAAAGCGATGCTGGCTAACAAAGGCGGTGAATAACGGTCCACCAAAGGACCCCCGAGAAAGCTGAAAATCGACGCCGCAGATACGGCCGTATACGTGAAGCTGGGCATCACCACCGATTGTGTCGATTGCTGAACAAAATACAGCAGGACGATAGAATAAATGCTGTCCGCGATATTGGCAGAAGTACGAGATGCGAAGAAACGGATAAAACGGCTATCCTTAAACAATAGATTCACATCTTCATCTTCTTACTGCAAAATAGTCAAAGCATTCAAAAGCCTGTCACTAGCAGTCTGGAAGATTTGATGGATATACTGCCGGTTTTCTTTATATGGAATAGTAAGTGAAATTTTCAGAATATCCCCTACATGCTCTGACTCGAAGAAAATAACCTTGTTGACATTAGTCTGTGTGCTTTCAGTATATAGATTGTCGAGCAATTCTGCATCATCGCGTCCCTCACCTAAATAGTTGAATACGATGGGCAGCTGCCCAAGTCCCTTTTTCAAAAAGCTACTGGATACCGGGTAAGCTTCCTCCATTTCCGCATTGAAGATCAGGTTGAAAAAGTTCAAATGATAGCGTGAAGCAAAGTCCAGATGGGTATGGATGCTCTTTTCATAGGGTTCCATGTCATCTTCCTGCAGTACAACGGGGATATGATCAATACACTCGCCTACGATTCCAAAATAATTCCGGTCGCCATATTGTCTTCCATAATTAGTAAGCCAAAGCGGAACATCAGAGCCTTCGAAATAGCTGCTGAAAAAACGTACAGCCATTTGAAGCGAAATCTCCCACATCATCGCAGGGCCGTGCTGCTCTGAAATTCCGTCTAAATTCAGCGTCCAGCGATATCTAGTAGTGTCAGCATAGTTGCGTTCTTCGGTCAGCGCGTGGATACGTTCATTATTCTCACCAAATCTCTGAAGTTCGAATTGCTCGCTGATTTCCTGATCTCTGATTCCTTGAGGGCCTTGACGGATATGGTTCACATAATCCCGGTACTGCACCTCTTCTATCGTATATTCCTGTTGCGGGTGATGATATTCATCAAGAAGCTGTCTGCGTAAGATGTCGCTGCTCGTAGCATCAAAGATGATGTGCGAGCAAGGAAATAACAACAGATGTTCACGCAAATTTAAGCGAACCAGGACAATCCGGTACTGCAACGATTGTGTAAGTTCATAAGGTTCTAAAAACAGGCTGGAAGCGATAGATAAAAGTAGCCTACGTTGTGCTTGTACCGGCTGATCCGAGAGATCAACAATCGGTATAGAAAGATGCTCTGGAGCTGGATGCAGCTCCCATTCCCATGCTCTGGACGATTGAACAAGCACACTTCTTAGCAATTCATGGCGGTGAAGAAGCCGCTGAACTGTTGCGGTCAAACGCTCGGTGTCCAAGTAGCTATCTAACTGTATTGCCATGCCCGAGCCTGTAAAATGCTGCAAATGATACTGCTGAGCTGGTGCAAGCGGATAGCACCCAATAGCATTTAGACTTAATATATTGGTATTCCAGCTTATATTTGACTCGGCAATGCTAGCAAGCCATTCATCGGCTTGTAGTTTAAGTAAGGTTTCTTGTTCTTCGTTAGTTGGTAGAGTCCCAAAAATTCTATCTGGTTCGTCGGTTCCCCAGCGAACGATATAATGGGGATGAAGGTCTGGATGGATACGAGATTGGATAAATGCTGTGATTGCCTGAACTTGTTCTGTGTGAAAAGGCTTAACTTGCAGGAACAAATAGTCTTGCTTATCGGCGGATACGAAATGAAGCCATGCCTGTACACCAAACGCATCGGCAATTGCCTGCTCAACCTCCTGAGTTTTCGCAATAAGCGTATCCGTGTTCTCTCCGCCCTCTTCACCACGTTGTAATAGCTTGGCCAGGTTTCTGATCGTTTGATATCGCAGCAATTGATGTATATCCAGTGGAATGTTCGATTCCTGCATTTTGGATACCAGTTGAATGGCCTTCAATGAATGACCTCCAAGCTCGAAAAAGCCGTCGTCAATGCCGACCTTTTCAACGCCAAGCACTGCTTGCCACAGGTCCGCCAACTGTTGTTCCACTTCATTAGTCGGAGCAACATATTCCATATCGGTACCGCTGGCCATTTCTGGTTCAGGCAATGCTTGGCGGTCGATTTTACCGTTCGTTGTCAGAGGAAAAGCCCGCAGGAACACATACTGGGCAGGAATCATATAATCCGGCAACTGGCCAGTCAAATGGGTCTTCATATCACTCTTAGATAGCGGTACGTCGGTTGAGATATAAGCACAGAGCGTTTTTTGACCATCGTTTGTGCTTTTTACCGTTACGTGCGCCTCCTGAACTGCATCATGCCTCATGAGCTGGGTTTCAATTTCCCCAGGTTCAATACGAAATCCGCGGATTTTAACCTGCTGGTCTATCCGTCCGAGATACTCCAGATTGCCATCGGGTAGCCATCTGCCCAAATCACCTGTCCGATACATTTTTTCGCCCGGAATGAATGGATTAGGGACAAAATTTAGCTGGGTCAGATCATCCCGGTTCAGGTAGCCACGCGCGAGACCATCCCCGCCAACACATATTTCTCCTTGAGCACCAATAGGAAGCAGCCTGCTTGAAGAGTCCAAAATATAAACGGTTGAATTGCCAATTGGACGACCAATAGGAATGCTGTTATATTCCTTATCAATCGGGAAATAAGTAGAAAAGGTGGTGTTTTCCGTAGGGCCATAAACGTTGATAACGTTCAGTCCCGGAGAATGTGATCTCACTGTATTAATGATCCCGGATAAAAGCACATCCCCGCCCACCAGCAGGTGATTTAGCGAAGCAAAGAGATTTGGTTTATGCTGGGTGAGCTGATTAAACAAAGGCGATGTCATCCACATCGTTGTAATATGATATCGATCCAGCGCTTCACCAAGCTGAACAGCATCCAAGATTACGGATTCCGGTACAATGTACAAGCGCAATCCGTTCAGCAAAGCTCCCCAAATTTCAAAAGTACAGGCATCGAACACGAGCGCCCCTGTTAGCAAAATGCGTTCGTTCTCGGCAAACGGCATGTAATTGGTGTTCTTCACTAGCCGTATGACATTCCGGTGTTCAATCATGACACCCTTGGGACGCCCGGTTGAACCGGATGTATACATGACATACGCCAGGTCGTCTGCCGTCATCGATTCAGAAAGAATGAAGTCGTCTGAATCGTAGGAGTTGATGTCTGCCAGATCCAGAACCATACCCGAGAAATTGAAAGTGTTCATCTGTTTTCCCTTGCCGGACAGGGTTAGCAAAATTTCGCTGCCGCTATCCTGAAGCATGAACATAATCCGTTCCTGCGGATAAGAAGGTTCCAGCGGCAAGTAGGCTCCACCCGCCTTCAAAATACCAAGAATACCGATAATCATTTCCGGTGAACGTTCAGTCAAGATGCCTACGATGGTTTCTGACACAACGCCCAGTTTCCGCAGTTTCGAGGCCAGTTGATTAGCTTTTATATTTAATTCGCGGTAGGTTAGCTCACAATCTTCAAATAAAACCGCCACTGCTTCCGGTGTTTTCTCTGCTTGTTCTTTAAAGGCGCGATGTATAGTGTGATCCGATGGGTACGGTCTTCGTGTATCGTTAAATTCAAACAAAATCTGTTGTTTTTCCTCTGCCGTCAAAAGATCAATCTCCGAAACCCGGATATTTGGGTTCTGAATCACTTGCTCCATGATTTGGATGAGGTGGGCAGCCAATTGTTTGATCGCATTTTTGTTATACGTCAATGCATTATAACTAAATTTGATTTCCAGCTCGCGCCCAGGCATGACAATTACATTTAAATCATAGTTGGTCTGTTCAATATCCTCAACTTTACCAACACGGAGAGATTTGGATTTTACTTCCGTGTCCACAAGTTCTTCCGAAACGGGGAAATTCTCAAAGGCAACAATATGCTGGATCAGGTTTTGTTTTAGTACACTATGGGCTTGAATATCAGCCAAGGAAAAATAGGAATACCGATTGGACTCCATCAAGGAATCCTGTATAGACGTAAGCAAGTCGGAAAACCGAAGTTCTGCGGAGCTTTTAATACGTACAGGTATGGTATTAATGAATAATCCGATCATATTTTCAATCCCAGGGATTTCATCAGGTCTGCCCGACACAACGGACCCGAAAATGACATCATTACTATTGTTGTACGCTTGTAGTAACAAGCCCCATACGGTTTGAAATAAGGTGCTGACGGTGACACGGTTTTGCTTCGCGATTTGTTCCATGCCTTGGGTCAGCTGCTCTCCCCATGTGCATATGAGCTGCTCTGCCTGAAACGAAGAATCAACGGAGCGGGTATAGCCGGGCACGACGGTTTCATTTTCAAAATCATCCACAAAATGGTTCCAGTATGCTGCTGCTTCCTCTTTATTTTGTCTTTTCAACCACTGAATAAAGCTGCTGAATGGATAGACGGGCTCTAATGTTAAAGGCGTATCGTCCCGAAGTGATGTGTAAATTTCAAAAAAATCTTTGGCTACCGTTCGCAGGCACCAGCCGTCCATAATTATATGATGAGAAATCCAGATAAGCTTCGAGATATCCTCATCCCACTGCACAAGCGCTAACCGGATAAGAACTTCCTTCTCCAGGTCAAAACCTCTCTGCCGCTCTTCCTGTAAAATGGCTTGAAGTCGTCTCTGCTTTTCCGCCTCTGGTAGACCGCGCACATCTTCGGTATGCACAGGAGTAGCTGATCGTTCCTCCAGTACAACCTGAAGCGGACGATCCGTCTCCTTATACACGAATACCGTACGGAAAATATCATAGCGGTCAATCAGCCTTTGTAGGCTTCGGCTGATTAGGTCGGTATCCATAGCTTCATGAATGGTAATAATCGTTTGTTCGAAATAAGCCTCTGACTTTTCATCAGCTATGGCATGAAATAGCATTCCCTCCTGCATCGGGGAAAGCGGATAGAGGTCTTTAATTTTCACTTGGTGGTTTAACAGCTTATCTGTCAAACGGTTTGCAATATTTTCAAACTGGTCCAAAGACAATTGCCCATATGTAAAATCCGTCGGGCTTTGTTCTGCTGTTTCCTTAGCACAGCAATGGCGAATAAGTTCGATCAGATGATTCTTAAAGCTGGCTGTAAGTTGCGTCACCGTCGATTCTTCATATTCATGCGCGTTATATTCGAATACAATGCTGAGTCTCTCCTTAGCCACCACACCATGAATACCAAAGCCGGGTGCTTTTTCAGTCAGAGGGCTGATTGCAGAACCGGCAAACATGGATAGTGCCGAGGTACGCCATGTTGTACCTTCTCTGGTTTCTTCGTCAAAGCTAAAGCTAATCTCAGGTGGCTTGGCAGAAAAAAGGGTTGTTTTATCCTGCTGCTCCCTGTTGGTCAAATAGCGTAAAATACCATAGCCAGCACCCTGGTTGGGTACACGCCGCAAATTGTCTTTAACCAGCTTGATTTGATAGGCCTGATCTTCGGGCTTGCTCACATGTATCACAAACGGATATACGGACGTAAACCGTCCAACTGTACGGGATACGTCAATGTCTTTAATACAATCCGTCCTGTTATGACTAGCCACCTGGACTGCAATTTCAGCATGTCCGCTCCATTCATAAAAAGCTAATCCTAGCGCCGTCAGTAAAATATCATTTATTTCTGTATTGTAGGCATGGTGCGCGTGTTTCAACAGGTTTTCAGTTTCTTCCCGGCTGAGTGTCACTTCTGATTGGTGTGCGTCACGGATGAGGCTAACCGAAACCTCATGATCTTTTGGCAGAGGACGTATCTCACGGGCTTCTACCTCATTCCAATAGTTTATTTCCTGACGCACCTGCGCGCTATGCGCGTACTTGGATAAACGTGCTGCCCATTCCTTATAGGAATCAGTTTTGGCAGGCAGTTGTAGCTTTTGACCGTTAGCAGCCTGCTGATAGGCTTTTTCCAGGTCTTCCAACAGAATTTTCCACGATACACCGTCTACGACAAGATGGTGAATGACGATTAATAAATGGTCGGCTTCCTGCAGCCGGAATAAAGCCAAACGCACAAGCGGGCCGTTACGCAAATCAAAGCCGCGTTGTAACGCGTCAGCCAATTGTAAGATTTCTGCCTCAGGTTGATCAGCATGTAATAAGTTGTAGCTTTCCAATGTGAAGCATTCACCTTCGGCTGTGCCTCTGTTATAGGCGACAGGTTCTTTTTCTCGCTCATCAAAGGTAATTCGCAAGGCATCATGGTGCGTGGTCAGCTTATCCATGGCGCTTCTCAGCCAGGTTTCATTCCATCTTTCGGTGTTCTGGAGCATGACAACCTGATTGTAATGATGACGTTCGGTTTGATGATACTCAAAAAATTCCCACTGGATTGGCGTCAGCTCCACTGCACCTTGGACTGCTCCTTGCGGGATGATCCGTGTTATTGTCTTAATATAAGGAACGATCAAATCAATCTGCGGATGACGGAACAAATCCTTCATGTCCATTTTGAGGTCCTTTGCATTCAACCGGGCTGCAATTTGCAGTGCTTTGATAGAATCTCCGCCAAGCTCGAAAAAGTTGTTGCGCAGGCCAATCGGTTTAACGCCAAGAACTTCCTCCCAGATGGAAGCGAGTGTCTGCTCCAATTCGCTCCTCGGCGCTTCATATTCGATATTGGTCAACACAAAACCTTCGGGTTCTGGGAGCGCATGGCGATCAATTTTGCCGTTATGGGTCAAAGGCAGTTGATCCAGCACGATAATATGTTGGGGCACCATATAGCTCGGCAACTGCTTGGCCAGCTCTGTCCGCAGGAAGGATTTGTCGGCTGTTCCTGCTACGTAGGCGCACAAATACTTTTGTCCGGTCTTATCCGTTCTATCCGTAACTACCGCTTGGCGTACCTCGTCTAATTGGAGTAAGGCCGACTCAATTTCCCCAGGTTCGATCCGGTAGCCACGAATTTTCACCTGAAAGTCAACTCGGCCGATGAAATCAATGTTGCCATCCGGCAGCCAGCGTGCCAGATCTCCGGTGCGGTACAGACGCTCTCCGTTCACAAAAGGATTCGGTACAAATTTCTCCGCCGTCAAGTCAGGACGGTGCAAATATCCGCGGGCTACTGAGGCACCGCCCAAGCACAGCTCCCCGGTTACACCGATCGGGAGCGAACGCAAAGCCTCATCCAGGATATATACTTTATGATTGGGCAGTGCCTTTCCAATCGGGACGATACCGGATGAAGGCAGACGTTCAGCAGTTTCTTCATAAAAGCTGGAATCAATTGCCGCTTCGGTTACACCATAGGTATTCATGATGCGCATCGTATCACCGAAGCGATTCAAAAGTGTCCGATAATTATCAACGCCAAAGCTGTCCGCGCCTGTAGTAAGCAGCTTCATGGCACTGACATCTGTACCGTGTTCATAAACATAGTCCATAAGCAGCGTCAACAAGGCTGGCGGAGCTTCAAACGTCGTAATTTTATGCTGCTCGAGGACCTGGGCCAAAGCTGGAGGATCGTTGCGCACATCCTGCGGGCAGATGACCATGGTGCCCCCGTTCACAAATGTCTTGGCCAGATCACCTGCAAAGACATCGAACGACATACTGGCAATCTGAAGGAGCTTGACTGGAAATTCTTTTAACTGGTGAGCTTCCCTATAGCCCCACGCCGTATTTACGTAATGGCGATGCTCGATCATCACGCCTTTGGCGTTGCCCGTCGTTCCCGATGTGTAAATGACGTAAGCCAAAGCCTCAGGATCATGGATAGGTGTGTAAGTGGGCCCCTGTTGGTAGGCCTGCTCCGCTTGCGAAGCTTGTTGAAGTAATACTGGCAAATCCAGCACTTCACCTGCAAAATCCACATCTGCCAGTAGTTCAGTCAGAGAAGATTGCGTGAGCATAATCGTAGCCCTGCTATCCTGCAGCATGTAAGTAATTCTCTCCTTCGGGTAGGTCGGATCGACAGGTACGTAGGCAGCTCCCGCTTTCATAATGCCTAGCACAGCGATAATCATATCTGCTGAACGCTCAAGCATCACGGCGACGAGATGCTCGTGTTCGACCCCGCGGCTTTGTAGCGCTTGAGCAAGCAGATTGGCTTTCTCATTCAGCTCATGATAGGTCAGTGCGGTATCTTCGTAGATAACAGCAGTCTGTTCCGGGACACGTTCTGCCTGCGCCTCAAATATTCCATGGAACGTCCCAGCAGGATAGGCGGCAACTGGTCCGCTCCATACATTGGTGAGCTCAGCCTTCTCGCTAGCAGTCAGCAGGCGAATGTCCTCCAGCGGGAGTTCAGGTGCATGTGCAATCTGAACGAGTACGTGCTCCAAATGTCCGGCTAACCGTTTCATGGCTTCATCGCTGTAGACATAGCTGTTGTAGGACAGCATAAAGCCCAGTGCTTTTCCGTCTTCTACTTCGATATTGAAGTGGTAAGGCGTTTCTTCAGATAACTGGGCGTCCTCTACGACAAATCCAAGCCGTTCCTGCAAATCAGGCCGACCAACTATATCCTCCAGTGGGTAATTTTCAAATACAACAAAATGATCCATAAGTTGCTGCTTGAGCACAGACTGGGCCTGTATTTCAGCGAGTGAACAATAGTCATATGCTCGCGATTGAACCATGTTGCGCTGCACTTCACGAAGCAGACTTGAAAACGGCTGGTCTGCATCCCATTTGATTCGTACCGGTATGGTGTTTATGAAAAGTCCCAACATCTGTTCTACACCTGCAAGCTCCGGCGGCCGACCGGAAACAACGGTGCCGAAAACGACGTCTTCACTTTGGTTGTATCCTCCAAGCACCACTCCCCATGCGGCCAGAAACAGACTGCTAAGAGTTGTGCCGTTGTGTTCTGCCACCGTTCGCAAATGACGGGTTGTTTCATCCGTGAGTGTTATTTTATGCTCATGCAGCAGGTACCCGGTATCTGCCAGGAGTGAATGTGCTACAGGCAGGGTTGGCAGCACGGCTGGCTGATCATAGCTGTTCAGAATGGACTGCCAGTACTCCTTCGCCGCCTTCTTATCCTGCTTATCCAGCCAACGGGCATAGCCCGTATAAGGCTGCGGTGTCGGCAGTTGTACAGTCTTACCCGCTTTCAGTGCTTCATAAGCCGCGAACAGCTCTTCCATAACGATGCCGAGGCACCAACCGTCCATAATTATATGATGAAAGCTTAAAAGTAGCGTATATACGTGCGTTTTGGTTTGAAGCACCGTCAGACGAATGAGTAAATCCTTGCTCAGATCGTAACGCTGGTTCCGATCTGTGTCTGCATAGCTGCGAATGGCTGCAGCTTGCTCTGCCTCGGGAATATTTATCAAATTCTCGTAACGAAGCACCGCATTTCGCTCCTTAAACACGATGAGCCGCGAACGGGAGGCGCTTTGATGATAAATATTCGAACGAAGCGCCTCATGACGCTGCACCAGAGTCTGGAAGCTCTTTTGCAGAGCCTCCAGGTTCAGTTCACCCCGGATGGTCATTCGTACTTGCTCATAGTAAGCCTGTGATTCCGGCTCCATCACTGTATGAAAGAGCATCCCCTCCTGCAAAGGCGTTAAATTAGCCACTTTTTCGATTTCAAGGCTTTTACTCATCGGATTTCCCCCTCGGCCGAATATTATAGGCTTTCATAGAAGTGCTTCATCTCTTCAAACTCTTCCAGGTCCAGATCATCCGCGCCTACGTCTGTTGGTGTCAGTTCCTGACCGGAGTGATCCAGGCAATGACGGATGGCATTTAACAGGTGAGTTTTAAAGCGAGAGAGAAGCTGCTTGATCGTGCACTCTTCGCATGCATTTCGGTCATAGGTTAGTCGGATGTTTAATTTTCCATCTTCCATTCGGCTGCTTATATAGAGAGCATAAAGTGAAGCGCTATTTGCAGCTTGGGAACCTGATGCCACCTCAGCTTCCAGCGGCGATGTTGAAAAATATACCGTTTCCGGGTCCACGGAGTCTATATAACGGAACCCGATTTCCGGATAACGAGAAATGCTGGAATTCGTTTGATTACTGACTTCGGTCAGATATTTTAATACACCGTAGCCCAGCCCCTGGTTGGGAACCTGTCGAATGGTCTCCTTCACACGTTTGAGCAGCATCGAAATATCATCTGCAGATTTGATGTCCAGTACAACTGGATACACGGACGTAAACTGCCCCACCGTTCTAGAGAAATCCAGCGAACTCTGTTCCCCCGGCTCTCGGACCGGCTTTTCCACGCAGAGCGCAATCCGTTCTAGTCCTGACCATTCGGATACTGTCTGACCTAGTACGGACAGCAGCACTTCATCTGGCACGGTGTTGTAGGCATGATTAACTTGTGTCATCAGTTGCCGGGTTTCGTCTGGTGATAATTGCAGGTGGAGCTGGTGTGTCGGTCTCTCCGATCCAGAATCCGTAATGACTCCATGGTCTTTGGGAAGCGTCCCCCACTCAGAGACCTCTATCTTGTTCCAATAATCCTGCTCCTTGAGCAGCTCTTTGCTATTCGCATAATGCTCTAGATGCTCTGCCCACGTTTGGTAAGCGTTCGTTTTGTACGGTAAGACAATCGTTTCCTTGTCCAGCGCTTGCCTGTAGCCTGTTGCCAGATCTTCCAGCAAAATATTCCATGAAATGGCGTCAGCCACTAGCGGGTCTATAGCAAGGAAAAGATGATCACCGCTACCCATTCGGAAAAGCCCTGCTCGAACTCGCGGTCCTTCAAACAGCCGCAGGCTGCTTTGAAGACGTTGACATTCAGCTGCCAATTGGCTGCGTGCTTCGCTTTCCGTTCCCGTTATCGACAGCACCTCCAAAGTCATTAGCTCCTCATTCAACTCTTTGTGAGTTTGCACAACTGATCCGTCAGCCTCTTGTAATAAGCCAAGGCGCAGAGCATCGTGGTGCTCTACAATTTTCTTCAATGCGGCACGCAAGGGCGGCTCTTCAAAGCCCGACTTTGCTAACAGTAGTACTGACGCTGTAGCAGGAAGTGCCTCGGATGCTGAACACCGTTCGAACCAATGGATTAGATGTCGTTGTATCGGTGTCAGTGGCGCCTCCCCATCTACTGGGCTTTGCTCAATCGGAAGGGCCAGTGCTTCTGCATAGCCGCTCAGGATTTCAATGGACGGATGCTCCAATACGTGCCGGATATCCAGCGAATACCCGTGAAGACGCATACGCGCGATGACTTGAACGGCTTTAACAGAGTCGCCTCCGAGCAGGAAGAAGTTATCCTGAATGCCTACCTGATCGCGTCCCAAAACATCTTGCCATACGGCGGCCAAAGCCTCTTCCACATCATTTCGTGGCGCTGCATAGGCCACACCCGGCCGGGATAGCTCTTCAGGCTCTGGCAATGCTTTTCGATCAGTTTTGCCGTTCGGTGTCAACGGTATCTGATCCAGAAAAACGAAGTGAGACGGAACCGAGTAATAGGGGAGCAGTTTGGCAGCATGTTCATGAATGGCCGTCAAGCTAGGTGCTTCTTCTGTATTCAGTACAATGTAGGCACATAGTACGGATTCATGATTTTGGCTTTCATTGACAGTGACAATAGCCTCCTGAACTGCAGAATGGCTCATCAAGGCATGTTCAACCTCGCCCAGCTCAATCCGGAATCCGCGTACTTTTACCTGATGATCGATTCGGCCGATAAACTCCAGGTTCCCATCTGCTTTCCAGCGAGCCAGGTCACCCGTTCTGTACATTCGTGTGCCTGTGGAGAATGGATTAACCACAAATTTTTCCGCCGTCAACTCCTCGCGGTTCCAATAGCCGCGGGCTAGCCCTTCCCCTGCAATGCATAGCTCGCCCGGTATGCCGATGGGTTGTAATCTATCCTGCGCATCTATGACATACATTTGCGTATTCGCGATAGGACGCCCAATGTCGATCTGTTTGGCATGGGTAAGTTCCTGCACTGCCGACCAAACTGTTGTTTCCGTAGGTCCATACATGTTATAAATGCGGGGACCGTTCAATTTCTGCAATGCTTCCAGCAGCCTAGACGGAAGCGCTTCTCCCCCGACCATAATCTCCTGCACACCTTGCAGCGCACGGAAAGCTTCCTCATGGCCCAGCAGCAATTGCAGCCGGGATGGTGTCATTTGCAGCATGTCAACGTGGAGTGTAGTAATCAATTCGCCAAGTGTCTGAGGATCGACCTGATGATGACGATCGCCCAGCACGACGGTCATGCCGCCCAACAGGGGCAGAATCGTTTCCAAAACGAAAATGTCAAACGATATGGTAGTTAGCGATAAAATCGTTTTATTCGCTGCAAAGTCAATCACTTCACGCATCCCAGTGATAAAATTCAGCACCGAGCGATGCTGGAGCATCACTCCTTTCGGATTTCCGGTTGAGCCAGAGGTGTAGATAACGTAGGCTAAATGCTCCGGCTGAGTCGTAACTTCCAGATTGGTCTTTTCTCCTTGATATAATTCCTCATCTTCAATAAACAGAATGTTGGCGTTATAATGGTGTTCTCCTGCCAGATCGTGGCTGGTCAGGAGTACGGCAGCCTCACTGTCACTCAGCATATATTCGATACGGGCTGACGGATATTCAGGGTCGATAGGCACATAAGCACCACCTGCTTTTAGCACGGCAAGCAAGCCGATCATCATTTCCGCTGAACGCGGCGCCATCAAACCGACTAGCTTATCGGGTCCTACACCATTCGCTTGAAGCACCCGTGCCAGTGAGTTAGCACGTTCATTCAACTCCCGGTAGGTCAGACGCTGATCTCCGAACACCAATGCTGTATGACTCGGCGTCTGTTCAACCTGCTTTTCAAACTGCCCGTGTACTGTCTCATTAAACGGGAAAGGTACGACGGTACGATTAAATACGGTTAGCTGTAATTGCTTCTCCTCATCTGAAATAATCGTAATATCGGCCAACCGCATCCCTGCATCCTGCGTTACTTTTTCCAAAATTCGTACAAAATGCTCTGCCAGCCGCCGGACGGTCTCCGGTTTAAACAGCTTTGTGCCATATTCTAAAGTGAAGAACAATCGTTCTTTTTCTTCGGTCACATGCAATGAAAAATCCACCTTGGATATGCCCGCGTTGAATTCCTCCGGTTTAAAACGAATACCTCCTGCTTCCACAATATCTGTGCCGACATTTTGCAAACTGAACATCGTATCGAATATCGGATTTCGACTTACATCGCGTACCAGTTCCAGCTTGTCTACAAGCTTATCAAACGGGTATTCCTGATGCTCCAGTGCCAGCAGCAAGTTTTGCTTAACCTCCTGCAAAAAGGATTGGAACGTTAAAGAAGATTGCGGCTGGTTACGAAGCACCAGCGTATTGACGAACATGCCAATCATCGCTTGCGTGTCTACATGCCGTCTTCCGGCAACAGGTGTACCTACGATGATGTCCTCTTGACCCGCATATTTGCCCAGCAGGACATTATAAACCGCCAAAAGCACCATAAAGATCGTGGACTTTGTATCCTGGGCCAATTTATAGAGTCTGCTCGCTAGTTTGGATTCCAATGTGACGGTCAAGCTGTCACCTTCAAAGCTTTGTACTTGCGGACGTGGAAAGTCTGTTGGCATATTTAGAATAGGAAGCTCCCCATTCAAGTTCTGAAGCCAATATGATTCATGCGCTTTCCATGCCTCATCAGTTATTTGCTGCTTCTGCCAAGCAACAAAGTCTTTATAATGAAGCTGAATGTTCGCAAGTTGTCTACCCTGGTACCGTTGAATGATTTCATTAAGCAGTACAGCCATGGAAAAACCATCAGACACGATATGATGTATATCCACGAGCAGATTGAAGCCACCTTCGATAAATTCGAGCAGTTCGGCGCGGAATAAAGGAGCTGTTCCCAGCTGAAAAGGCTGAACAAACAAGGTCCTGGCCTGTTTTGCTTCTTCCTTGGAAATACGGGTATGCGGGATATCGAATGGAATGGTGTCCCGAACTTTTTGCACCACTTCCCCGTCTTCCAGATCGAAGTATGTCCGAAAAGATTCATGACTAGAAATAACTTCCTTAACGGCTTCAATGAAGCGGGGAACCTCCAGAGCTCCCTCTATGAAAAGCTGGCCAGGGACATGATAGGCCATTCCGGCTCCTAGCTGTTCAAGCACGTACATTCTCTTTTGGGCAAAAGATACCGGATAAAAGGCTTGTCTGTTCACAGCTACAATCGGTTCGTAGGCCCTCTTGCTCCCACCCGCAATATATGCAGTCAGATCAGCAATCGTTTGCAGCTCAAAAATGCGGCTAAGCGGAATGTGTACCCCCAATTCCTTACCGACTCTCGACAGAATCACCGTCGCTTTTAGCGAATCACCGCCCAGTTGAAAAAAGTTATCGTCATGGCTGATATCCGTTACATTCAGAACGTCCTTCCAAATGTCCACAAGTTGATCTTCCATACCTCGGTTCTCTGAAGCGATGCCTGTTTTAGCGAATACGCCTGCTTGTCCCGGTGCTGGCAAAGCCTGTAGATCAGGCTGGCCATTCGGCAGAAGAGGAATATGATCCATCAGAATCCAAAAACGGGGCTGCGTATAATCTGGAAGCATTTCAATTACAGCCTTTTTTAATGCGTCTGCTTCCCAAGGCTTCGATGCGTTTGCGACCACATAGGCGCTTATATATGAGACGATTCCAGTTTCGTCCGTTTGCGGTGTAATGACGCAGGACTCCAATTGGAGAACCTGCAGCAGGTGTTTCTCCAACTGCTCCAGATTAACCTGATGCCCGCGAATATGGATGACCCGATTCAAATTTCCGATATGCCGCAGCTTACCATCGTTCTCCACATAAACCCATTCCTGGGTCGTTCCCAACAGACCTGCTGCTGAGGCTTGATACGCCTCCCCTGCTGTCCCGACAGGCGCCAAATGCTTGTACGCATCAAGGGCGCAAAGATAGTTTCCATTGGCATCGGTATTCGCTGCCCATGCTGCTCGAAGTTTTTCGGTCTCCGACGCACGGAGTAACGTCAGCGCGGAAACGCGAGCCCCTTCTTCCTCTACAAGGGAATGCAGCAGATTCAGGAAATATCCTGACCAGGCCAAGATTATGTTTGGCTGAAAAAGATCTGCATTATAGTCAAAATCAAGACGTAATTGCTTCTGCGTCTCTGTCACGTTCAAAAACAACTCATATTTGCTGAATGATACCTCATGTTCAACGAGCTCCGTCTCCAGTTTATGGAATTGAAAACGCGGAATCGGTCGATCCATATTGAATACAGCCTTTATGATAGGTAAATGTTTTAGCCCCAGCTGAGCGAGTCCGGCAAAGCTGTACTTTTGATAGCTTTCCAGTTCATTCATGCGCTTTTTGACCGTGTGAGCATGCTCCATAAAAGTAGAATCAGGACGCACTTCGCTGATGACCGGAAGCAGGTTGACACAGTTGCCGATCAAAGAGAATGCGTCCATATGGGATTGTCCTGCGGTGGGAACCCCCACCGTTATTTCCCGCTGCCCTGTCAGGCGATGCAGAAAAATCTGAAAGGCGGATAACAGCGTTATAAAAAGACTGCTGCCAAGCTTTATGCTAGCAGACCTCAATTGTTTAACAAGCGGCGTCTCAAGAATTAGGGCATGTCTGCTTCCTCTAGAGGACAGAATCTGCACTCCCCTCACTGGAGATGGCAGCTGGAGGACAGGCTGCTGTTTTTCCAGCATCGCCGACCAAAAAGCCAGGGCCTCTTCCTTTCCTGCTTTCAACTGGTCCTGCTGCCAAACCACATAATTCCGAAAAGGTATCGGTTCAGGAAGGTTGTAGTCAGCATGCCGGACAAGCGCAGAATAGATGTGTTCCAGTTCCTCAATAAATACACCGATTGACCAACCATCCGCGATAAAATGATGGAACGTAAAGACACTCAGATGCTCCTCATCTGATATTTTTAGTAGGTGAATCCGGAATAGTGGCTCACCTGGTATCATGTTAAACGGGGTTTCGCTGTTCTTGATCATCCATGCCCGGAGATGCTGCTCCTGTTCATCGGGATGGTGAGTGGTAAAATCATAGAGCGGGACTTCCACTTTCATCTCAGGAGCGATCACCTGAGTTTCTCCATCTCCGCTCATATAGATATGTAAGGCTTCATGACGGTTTACAATGGTCTGGACAGCCTCGTTGAACGCCTGCTGCTGAAGCGTACCACGAAACCGCAACAAGGCGGTTTCGTGTAAAGATAGAGAATCGCCGCGTTCTGAAACAGAGGCGAACCAAAGCTGTTTTTGATCTGGCGTTAACGCAATAACAGTGTCTGCAGCTGAAGATTCTGCAGGTTCCATTATAGGCTGCCTGCCCGGCCCCGGGCTGTTCCCATTCGGGGGCGGGTCCGGTAAAAAGCCACCTTTGCGCAGCTCGTCCACGCTATCCTTGACGGCTTGTACGATTCTCGCTATATCTTCCTCGGTATGGGCCGTGGACATGAAGCAGTTGCGTCCTTCCCAAATATAGATGCCTTTGTCCAGCATGTGATAAAAGAACAACTCCAGATCGCCCTTGAGCACAAAGCGGAAAAGGGAGCCAAAGTGAACGATCTTCATAGGTACGTGTTCGTCAGTGAAATAGCTGTTTAGCTCCGCCGCTAACGCCGAGGTAAGGCTGTTCAACCGATTTTGCAGCTGCTCGCCATTTTTCTCCAAATGGTTCAGCACCGCTAAAGATGCAGCCATGGCCAGCGGATGATGGCAGAAAGTTCCTGCGACAAAGGTTCGCTGCTGCTCATGCTGTGGATAGGAATCGTCCCCGAATCTCCATGTGCCTCCGTCAATCCCGTTCATAAAGGCGGCTTTTCCGGCAACGATCCCAATAGGTAGCCCACCGCCAATGATTTTACCGTAGGTCACGAGATCCGCATGTACTCCAAACCACGCTTGAGACCCTCCAGGCTGAATTCGAAAGCCTGTGATGACTTCATCAAAAATGAAGGCAGTGCCCGACTGTTCCGTAATCTGGCGAATTTCCTGTAAAAAAGTTTTGGGCTGAAAATCGGGTCGGCGGCTTTGCACCGGCTCCACCATGACCGCGGCCAATTCATGCGCATGAGTGCGAATATAATTCAGGGAATCGTCCGTCCCATAAGGAAGCACGACGACATCGTCTACCATATGCTGCAAGATGCCTGGAGCTAGAGGCGTCGAATGTTCCTTGTTGTCACCCGCACTCCCCAGTGCCAACACCCCGTCGAATGTACCGTGATACGAGCCAGCAAAAATGACGACTTTAGCTCGTCCTGTGGCAGCACGCGCCAAACGGAGCGCGACCATAACGGCCTCGGTGCCGGAATTATACATGGCAACCCGTTCCACCCCGGTCATCTTGCATATTCGCTCGGCCACCTGTCCGGCTATGTTGGACATGGGGCCGATACACATGCCGTGCTTCAGCTCTTCCTCAATTTTTTCACGAATAAAGGCCGGATTGTGCCCGAACAAATTTACGCCAAAGCCCATCGTCAAATCGATATATTCATTGCCATCCAAATCCCAGATTTTAGCCCCGTCTGCACGTTGGGATACAATTTGGTACACCATTTCCTTCAAAACAGGCCGAAAGCCAGCCACATTCCGGTTATTTGCGTATACGGAGCGGTATTGCTGAGTGTATTTTTTGGTGCTGCACGTACGGGCCGTGTAGCGCTCTATCAGCTCTTGCAGGTGTTGTTCCTGACGGAGTGAAAGCAATTCACTTGCTTTAACATCCAGCTTTTTATAGGGCGTATACGGCTTGGCTTCATGTCCTGCCTGCTTGGAAGCAGCCTTTACGGATGGAACTGGTGCTAATCCAGCCGCAACTTTCTGCTTCGGTTCAGTATGGATGATCTGCGTGCTTTCACTAATTCCCGATGGAGAGGCGCTTGTTTGAGGGCTTAATGACTCGGAAGCTATTACGGATGTAGCCGGCTGATGCTGGAGAATGTCAAGCTGCTGTGACATCAGATGCAGCTGTTGCTGCACAATTCGCTCTACAGCCGTAGGAGCTGTAGCGATTGGAAAGTTTGGAGCCCGTGTGGGTCCAGCCGGAACGGCGGATTTAAGAGTCGGTTGGCTTAACGGAAAAGCTGCATGATGAAACTGTTTCAGCGTTGCTTCTGGACGATTTTCCATAGACTGACCCGGGAGTTCAACAGAAGTAGAAATGCTCGCCCGTTCGGCTACGTAGCTGGCCAACCGTTCCAGCGTGGTCAACGATTCGAAAAATTCGTTCATTGGAATGTCCAGTCCGAAGGTATCCTTGATACTGTGGCGAACCTGGGACAAATTAATGGAATCCAACCCAAGCTCGAGAAAATGTGTCTGCGGCTCCAGTTCTTCCAGGCTGAGCTGGGACACGTTACCGATCATTTTCGCTAGCTTTAGAAGTATAGATGATTTATGCTGATCATCGGCAGCAGATGCTGGCGCTGAATACTCGTTCCCCATCATTCCAGACTCCTTTACTGTTGAGTTTTCATGAACTGACGTTTTCTGTTCCGCTCGAACCTGTTCAGGCACGTTAATCCAGCATCTTTTCCGTTCGAATGGATACGTAGGCAGAGAAACCTTTTTATAACGCTTACCTGCATAGAGGGCATTCCAATTGATCTGCGCTCCTTGCACATACTTGGCAGACAGCTGCTCCAGGGATTGGAGCGTGTCCAAGCTTCCAGTGACCATCTCTGCGCTGCCTATGCTATCCGCTATTCCAGTGTATACACCTTCGACGACTCTGCCTTGTTCATGCAACTGAAGCACCTTCGCTTTTAACGCATCCGCTCCTGCAGCAGTCACAGCAATCCGGTGATTCAGATGGCTTCTGCCTGTGTTAGCCGTATAGCATACATCCTCCATCACGATCTCTTCCACGCGCCCGAACTGTTCTGCGTATCGTCCGACCAACTGGCGCAAAGAGGATTCACTCCGCGCCGACAGGGTCAACAGCAGCGGTGATGATTTATTGTTGCTGCCCGTTGGACTTGGATCTGGTTTTGTCTTCTCTATATACTCCTCCAGCACCACATGGCAGTTCGTCCCACTGAATCCAAAGGAACTCACCCCGCTTCTTCTCGGGAATCCGTCCGTCCTCCATTCCCTCAGCTTCGTATTGGCATATACCGGGGATTCCTCAAAATGAATCTTCTGGTTTGGTGTGCGAAAATGAACAAGCGGCGCAATTTGCTGGTGCCTCATGGACAGCACGGATTTGATCAAGCCCGCAATCCCGGCGGCTTCGTATAAATGACCGATATTCGTTTTGACCGTGCTGATCGCCGCAAACTGCTTACGCTGTGTATGCTTGCGGAAAGCCTTGGTAATGCCGTCAATCTCAACCGGATCGCCCAATTTGGTTCCGGTTCCATGCGCTTCGATATAGCTGATCGTTTCAGGATCAGTCCGTGCATCGCGCCACGCCTGCAAAATGACTTCTGCCTGAGCCAGCGCATTAGGCGCGGAAATACCAATCGTGCTGCCGTCCTGATTGATGGCGCTACCCTTGATCACGGCTAAAATGTGGTCGCCGTCTTGTTCCGCTTTGCGCAGCGGTTTCAGGAAAACAGCACCAACTCCTTCACCCCAGCCTGTTCCGTCCGACTGGTCGTCGAAGGCGCGTGCCCGATCATCGGAGGATTCCATGCCAATACCGGCTTTCAGCGGCAGCAAAATCGTTTTCACTCCACCTGCCAAGGCCATGTCGCAGTCTCCATTAAGGATGGACTTGCAGGCCAAATGCACTGCAACGAGTGAAGAAGAGCATGCTGTATCAATTGTTACTGCCGGACCTTTCAGATCGAGCAAATATGCAATCCGGCTGGAAATAATGGACGGTAAATTACCAATGGCAAAGTTCGGCAACGCGCCTGGTTCTACCTCGGACAACAAACGCTCATATTCAAAGCTGGTCTTGGAGAAGCCGACATATACGCCGACCTTTTGGCCTGCCAGTTGCTTTCCCCCATACCCTGCATCCTCAATCGTGCTCCAGGCTGTTTCTAGAAATAACCGTTGGTTCGGGTCCATGAGCGAAGCCTCTCTTGGAGTCAGTTTAAAGAAGGAGTAATCGAACTTGTCTACTTCATCCAGATAACCGCCTTCTGCAATTTGCATATTCCGTCCTTCCGTATTCAGACGCGAAAGAAAAGCTTCGGCATCTTTTCTTCTTTCGTCGCTGTACGGGCCGATATTATCAGCGCCTGATGCTACATTCGCCCAAAACTGCTCCAATGTTTTCGCTTGAGGAAACCTGCCTGACATGCCGATGATGGCGATATCTCGGACATTTGCTTCTTCCTTGGCTTTGGACTCTGCTGTTGCAGTTGCATCTCCGCTTAGATTTTGACTGGAGATATACGCAGCCAGCTTGGCGATGGTCGGATAGGAAAAGAAGTCCGTCACCTCAATATGAATCCCTAATTGATCCTCCAATTGGTCCACAATTTGAACAAGCTGCAAGGAAGTTACTCCGATATCAAAGTAGCTGTCGTCTGTCCCGATCGACTTTATATTTAAAATATCCTGGCATATTCCAATCAGCTTCTTCTCTACTTCTCCTTGAGGCAAGACCGCACGCTCAGCTGATTGTGTGACCCGAACAGCCTCGGCCAGTGCTGTCAATATTTCATCAAATTCGCCCTGCTCATAACTCTGGGCTAATTTGAAGCGCTGAACCTTTCCACTGGTTGTTTTAGGTATACGCCGGATCGGAACCACCTTGTGAATATGCCAGCCTCCCCGGTAATTCAGATGGCTTTTCAGCTTTTGGGCAAGCGGTACAAAATGCTCTATTTTTTTTGCGTGCATTACAAAGGCTATAATACGATCCTGCCTTGTTTGCGTATCATGTACACCGCACACAGCTACTTTTCCGAGTTCCACACCATCCAGTTCCTCGGCGATTCTCTCAATATCATGTGGGTAGACATTCTGTCCGTTCACAAAAATGATATCCTTGGCTCTACCGGTAATAGTCAGGCGTCCGTTTCGCATAAACCCTAAATCTCCAGTGATAAGCCAGCCATCCTCCGTTATAACCTTTGCGGTAGCTTCTGGATTGTTATAATATCCGGATGTAACATTTTTGCCGCGGATTTGCGTGTATCCAATCACCCCATCATCAAGCACCTGATTTTGTTCATCACAAATACGGACAGAGGTATTAGCCAATGGATAACCCAAATCCAAAAAAGTAAGACACCGCTTGTCAGACTTGTCCACTTCTTCGACAGGCTCACCAACGTGTAACTGGTGCCGGTTCAAATGAATGGGAATAAAAGTGTTTTTGTCCAGAGGCGGAGAGGAAACACCTACACTCGCTTCTGCCAGCCCGTAGACGGGTAACATGGCATTTTTATTCAAACCATGAACACTCATTGCATCCATAAACACATGACAAAGCTCTACAGATATTGGCTCAGCTCCATTTAAAATCATACGAACACTCGTCAAATCCCAGTTAGCTGCTGTTTCAGGTTTATACTGATCGAGAAAAAATTTATATCCAAAATTGGGAGAGCATATTTGAGTAACCTTATGCTCCGATACTTTTTTCAGCCACAAAGACGGACGCCTGATAAAAAGTGCCGTCGGCATAATCAGCTGTTTGGCATTAGCAATCACACAGGTTAAATGAAATGCGATCAATCCCAGGTCATGCGTAAGCGGCATCCAGCCCAAATAAGCATCCTTGGAGCTCATGTCTGTTTGATTTGCAATATCCCGGATATTGTAAACTAGATTTTCATGCGTCAGCATGACTCCTTTGGGATCGCCTGTAGAACCCGAGGAGAATTGGATAAAAGCTAGCTCCTCCGGTTTGGATATATGAAATACGCCTTTATTCTGAGTGGAATAATCGAATCTATGGCTTGAAAAAGTCGCTTTTTTAACCGGCTCAAAGGAATCCAGCAGCTCGTGCTGTTGCGCGTATTTTTCAAGCTGCTCTAATACCTTCTCATCTGCAACCATATATGGGCGGGAGAGTGTGTTCCAGATTTTAAACAATTTCATTTTATGCTCATCATTATTCCCTATGCTTACAGGTACAGGAACGATTCCACCAATCAGGCAACCCCAAAATACATTCAAAAAGTTATGGTTGTCGTCGATCTGTATGATCAGCTCATCGCCGGGTTTTACTCCTTGTTCCTGTAATTCATAAAGCACCTGTAATGCTTGCTCCAGAAGTTTCCTGTAGGATACGTATTCCTCTTGTTTATCACCGGAAATAAAAATGATTCCGTTCTCATCCCGGCTTGCACGGTCCTGAATGATTTCAATTAAGGTTTTAAACTGCTCCATCCTGATCCCTCCTCAATTGCTCTAGCATTGCTTTCCGCTCTCCTTCGGAGACCTGTTTGGTTTGCAACACAAGGCAAATACACTCCAGTATTTCCTGTCTTTGCTCAGAAGCAGGAGGCGAACTGCTGCCTGATTCCAAGTTTCGCAGTAATTTTTCCAGTCTGCGCACAGGTAAAATAACACCCTTTCGATACTCATCTTCATTCCAATTGGCGTTGGGAGTAGACACTGCTAGTGACAGGGAACAGGCAATCCAATCACGGATCGAGAAACGGCTGCCCAGTTCAAAGCGATCCAAGTCTCTGTCCAAGGACAACACTTCGATATTAGGGCTTATTTCCCTCACTAAATTTTTCAGCACTGTTCGTGGACCTAACTCGATGCCTTGTTTTACGCCATGATTCATCATATATTGCACGGTTTGAACCCATCGAACCGGGTGAGTCATTTGCAAAATCAATCCTTGGCGTATGCTGTCAAGATCGCGGTATGGCTGAGCGGTCACATTGGAGATCACGGGCCATTTCGCTTCATTTAAAGTGTACTTTTGCAGCTCTGCGGCCAGTCTGTCCGCAGCAGGCTGCATAAGCGGACTATGAAAAGGGCCGCTGACCTGCAACCGCGTAATTTGGGCTCCTCGCTGTTCTAACTCGTCAGCTGCCAAAGCGACAGAGGTATGATGACCTGAAACGACGTATTGGCTAGGTGAATTGTAACATGCAATGGCTGCAGGCTGATCGACTGTGGAGTACAAACGACAGCATTCTTCCACTTCGCCCAGCTCAGCTCCGCGAATGGCAATCATGCTGCCCAGCTTTGTCATTGCGGCTTCTTCCATAAAGCGTCCCCGCTCTTGGACTAATCGTAAAGCGTCTCCAAAGGACAGAACACCGCTGCTTACCAGCGCTGAATATTCACCTAGGCTATGACCAGCTGAAAATTCAGGGATAATTCCGATTTCATGCATATAACGCCGGAATGCAATGACACTGATCGTGAGAAGTGCGGGCTGCGTATAGAATGTTCTGGATAGCTTGGTCATCGGACCTGCTATGCATAAAGCTTTCAGATCATATCCCAAAATATCAGCAGCCTCTTCGAATAAGCGATCCGCTTCTGCAAAGCCGCTATGCCATGTAGCCCCCATTCCTACATACTGAGATCCTTGTCCAGGAAAAACCAAAGCCATACGATTCATATCAAACCCCTTTCCACAAAAATTATGGAAGAACAAAGGTATCTTTACATTTCATGTATGTATACATATGTATGGTGACATTAAGATGTAGAGAAAACTGCAGTAAAAAGCAACGAAGTCGATTGCCAAAAAACAGTAATCGACATATGGAAGTGAATTGGTAATAGGGTTCCGTTCGTGGTGTGATTGTGAACAAAAGTCAGGTGTGTGAGTAGACTTGGAAGTGTAAAAACCTTGGAGTATACTGAAATTTCAGGCTTGAAAGCTAAAATTCAGCATCATAGATGAATGGTGTGAAATTACTGGAGTCATACAGGGTGTTTTTCTATAAGTAAGCGTTAAATATGGAATATTTTATTTATATATTAAATATGGACTCGAAAAATGTCAATATCCATCCAATTCCTTTAATAAGAGAAAATGATGAGATATGAATGTTTTTGTTACATTAAGCGTAAAAGTAAATTAAAGTATGGAAATATAATGTTAAGTATATTATACACACAAACCATGTCCTTTTTTGTCTAAAAAATCAGGCATGGTTTGTAATAACAGATCATGGCAGGGATCATTAAGCCCCTTTCGTTAAATGAATTAGCTTCGTCCGTTCCCTGTAATCGGAACTACTTCAGTTAGCCGGGTCTACAGCGAACCATATCACAAACGGCAAGTCGGTTATAAAATCAAGGGTCTTATATCTCAGATGGGTGACAGTAGCCTGAATGACCCCGTCAATTTCCAGCACATAGCAATCATTGTGTTTAATGTTCTGCCGAATGAGAGCAACATCTGCCTGAGCGGCAGGCCACTGGATTCCCAACTGCCGGATCGTTTCGTACGCTTCGTAGGTCATATACTGTTTGTCTGCACTAAGTTAGCTGAATGTTCAGGTAAAATATGATGAACGAGATGAGGAGTTAAAACCTATCTGCCATCAAAGACCTATATAACAATAAGATTATCGACTATTAGATCAGCTGCAGGAAATGACTTGGAATTACTTTAGCCATTTTCAAATTTATGGATACCCACAGTTCGAACCGCAGCGATTATTGTTTCGTCACTTCACGAATACTCATATGTTCTTCGTTCACCAACCGGACTGCCTCCATCTTTACATCTAAGGAGTATTGCCGGAATGATTGTCCCTTTTTAGCCATGAAAAATCCCCTCCGTATTCAACAAGATTAAATCCATCTTAACAGAGGTCTTTTCTCTCTTGTCTACTAGAAGGGGATAATACCACGCTGCCCTGTCCTTTTATAAATGAATAAAATCCGAATACCCCTCTATGAAAAAAGCAGCCCCTCTTGAACTGCCTTACTGCTATTCACTTCAACAATAGGATGAGTTCATTCATGGGCTACCTCATTTACCAAGTAGCTATTCAGCGTTTTTTAAGAATTCAAGCTCTTTGACAATACCGGGAAATAATTTATCTAGATTGTAAAATGCCAGCAATAAAATTTGCAGGATAGCCAAGATAATTGGGACGTAGATAAACATGAAATGAATAGACGCTAGCGCAGTAGTACTGATTGTAGCTTGTCCACCAGCATATCCTCCCAATGCCAGTCCCCAACCGATAAGTGCCGCTCCCAAACCGCCTCCCGCTTTTGTGCCGAAACTGCCCGCACTGTACACCAGTCCTTCGGTGCGCATCCCTGTCTTCCATTCGCCATATTCAATGGTATCTGCCAACATAGCAAAGAAGGTTCCGAGAATAGCGGCATGCCCAAGCGCTTTAATAACGAGTCCCAGACAGACCGCCATCAGACTTGTGGGGCTGACGGCAATGACAAGCGATCCGACAATCAGGAGGATACTTCCGATAATGGAGGAATTTCGTTTACCGATCCGCTTGACGACGGGGGGCAATAGCATATAACCAAACAGGGAAGGAAGCAGTAAGGATATGCCGAGGACTCCAATCAGATTGGCGTCTTTTAACACATAACGTGCGTAGTAAATATTCATACCTGTGCCCAGTGCGTTATTTATAAAATAGACCACAGCAAACCCAAGGATCAATTTCCAATACTTATTACGCATCAGCGCTCCAAAAGCGCGTCCAAACGGAATTGGCTTTTGTACAACAGATGGAGTAACCCTTTCCTTGGTACTGAAGAAGGTAACGAGAAATAAAAAGGTTCCGAGCAAGCCAAATATAATAAAGGTGTAAATCCACCCTTTTTGACCGCCGCCGAATGACTTCACTAACGGGAGGGTGAAATAATTAATTAGCAATGCACCAATATTCGCTAGACTCATACGAAAAATATTAAGCAGAGAACGCTGGTAAGAATCCTGCGTTATCATGGAATTAAGCACACCATAAGGGACATTAATGCTGGAATAGATAAAGTTCATTAGCAGATAGGTAACGTAAATGTATAGAATAGTGATCGTCATATTTCCACTTGGAACCGTGAACAAGAGAATTCCAGACAATGCAAATGGCCCGGACATCCACAGTAACCAAGGACGGGCCTTCCCGTGTCTGCTCTTCGTTTTATCAATCAAAGCCCCAATCGCGACATCAATAAACGCATCCAGTACGCGTGCAACTAGCATTAAAGTACCAATGACCCCAGCGCTGATCCCGATTACATCTGTGTAAAAATAGGACAGAAAAGTCATTGCGGCGGCAAACAGCAACTGGCTGGCAAAATCACCGAATCCATAACCAATTTTTTCTTTCAGCGTAATATTTGAACCGGTTTGCACTGAAGTCTCATTTCCCATTACAACAATATCGCTCGAACTTCTCATGCTCATGCTCCTTTTCCCTTGTTATTCTCTACAATTCAATGCCATCAAGAAAACGTTTTCTTAATCATCAAAAAAACAAGCTGAAATACCTTGAATCCAGCTGATTATTGGTAAAAACAATTGTTTTTGTCCAGAAAATACTAGAAAACGTTTTCCGGGGTTGATTATACTCTCCTTATAAACCAAGGTCAAGCGCTTTCTTTGCTCTGGAATCTTTGTTAAACTCAATAAACAATTCAATAAACTGATATAATTAATTCAATCCACTTTGAGAAACTTTTTCTAAATAAATACTTGCTTGAAAGTCGGTGTGTACAATGAAAATGACTATAAAAGATGTGGCTCGAATGGCCAACGTCTCCATTTCAACGGTTTCCAGAGTTATCAATAACAGCCAGACGGTGAACAGTGAAATACGCAAACGAGTTCAGGATGTCCTTGAAGCCACTCAATTCCGTCCAAATGCCATAGCACGGACACTGGTAAAGAATGATACATCTCTGATTGGGGTACTTCTGCCCGCGATTAAAAACAACGTCTTTGATGACATGGTTGAAGGCATCAATCAAGTAGCGCATCTATACGGCTTCGATGTCATAATCGCCTTGTCAGGGGGGGACGAGGATTCTGAAATACACTATTACAATATGTTCCGTGAAATGCAGGCGAGCGGAATTATTATATCGGTAAGCGAAATCCGGGATGCGCTATTTGCGCTCATTGAAGCGGCGGGAATTCCCTGCATCCTTGTCGGACGGGATTTTCGAGACCAATCCATTCCTTCCGTGCATGTTGACAACATAACGGCTGCTTTTGAAGCGGTAACTTATCTAATTCAGCAGGGGCATCAAGATATAGCGATGCTGCAGGGACCAACGGGGGATATTTCAGTGGGCAATCAGCGTTTTTTGGGCTATGAACAGGCATTGAAGACCGCTCACCT
This sequence comes from Paenibacillus polymyxa M1, assembly GCF_000237325.1. NCBI lineage: Bacteria > Bacillati > Bacillota > Bacilli > Caryophanales > Paenibacillaceae > Paenibacillus > Paenibacillus polymyxa. The sequence continues at coordinate 2,791,536 of NC_017542.1, read as the reverse complement.
GCCAGTACGTGCCGAACGTGTGTTGGAAAGCGGCTTTTCAGTTGAAGACGGCATAACCTCTATGAGAAAACTTTATCATTCAGGCCCATTGCCTAGTGCGGTGTTCTGCGCAACGGACCGAATTGCCATAGGTGCTATGAACTTTCTGGCCGAAAATGGTGTAAAAGTACCTGAACAGGTCTCCTTCTTGGGATTTGACGACATTGATATGGCTACAATAATCCGGCCTAAATTATCAACTGTCCGATATTCAGCATCCGAACTGGGCATGGTTGCCGCCCGCAATCTCATTAAGCTTATTAGAGGAGAAGAATTAGCAGCTGTCCACTGGTCCATATCGCATCAGTTAGAAATTCGGGACAGCATTACAAAACATAGAGTATCCTAACCTTTGATGGTCCTACGCGGTTACTGGAAGTGCTTAACCGGCTGGGATGGCCTTTTCAGCGAATCCGACGCCGAATAATGGAAACGTTCTCTTGTGTTTTTCCAAAAGGGCATGATTGAGGATACGCAGAAACCAGGCTCGGTTTAGTTGGCTATCATGTAGGTGAGCATTTCCGGGGAAAGTCGCCATTGCCGAAAAGGTTGCTTTCTAAGTCATTACAAGGACTCAGAAAGCAACCTTTTCATCAAGTTATTCAGCTTGCCAGATATCTTTCAATTTCCAATATGTCAGCCCATTTACTAGCGCCTCTCCACCCTCTGTTATGATTTCTATGCCTAGCAATTTCTCACTCGGATAGATGCGACTTGTCATCGTAGCTTGCCCTTCATTCGCAAACATTTCAATGGATGAACGATCCAGATATACATGCAATGTCAGCTGTCCCTCAGCATTGAAGGCTGTTTGACGTACTCCATCTGTCTTTTTACCTGATTTAGAACAATTAAGCATTAGTTTCTGCTCCAGAATAGAATACGTGATAACCGTTTCTTCTCGACCTGCTCCACGAAACTTCAAGCCTACCAGGTCTGCACTTGACTTCGTCAGGTCGAACACGACCTTCACTTCAAGCAAGTCTTCTTCAACTTCCTTGAAGTAACTTCCAGAAATAGCGCCATATTGATACAAAACATGTTTACTTTGACGAAGTAACTTCATTTCTTCAACTGGAGTCATCAGTACTCTATTATTGTCACCCAACGTAATTAAACGTGGGATCGTCATTGCTCCACACCAGCCGTCTGCTTTCGTCGGCATATCCGATTCCCACATATCCATCCAACCAAGCGCAATGCGGCGACCTTGATCATCTAGAAAAGTTTGAACTGCATAGAAGTCATGACCAGTATCCAACTCGATGAACTCTCCATGCTTATATTCATTACTAGCATAATTATATTCGCCAACATAATATCCCGTCTGGAACAAGTTATTGTACTTATCTCCTTGCGCATTAATACCTTGTGGGGAGAACATAAATATATGCTTACCGTTCAGTTCAAAGAAATCAGGGCACTCCCACATGAAGCCCATATTCTTATCTCCCTGCAGAAGCACACCATGATAGGTCCAAGTCCTAAGATCAGGAGATGTATATAGAATAACACGTGGCAGATCTTCTTTCGTGCTGTTACCTAGGATCATGTACCATGTATCCTCATGCTTCCATACCTTCGGATCACGGAAATGCTGTGAGCTATCAGTCGGAGGTTCAGCGATTACGGGATTCTGCCTTAGTTTTGTAAAATGAATGCCATCTGTGCTTACTGCCACATTTTGATTTTGGAAAAAGATATTGCTTGGTTGATCAATATAGTGATGACCAGTATAGATCAATGTCAGTTCGCCGTTATTATCTACTGCGCTGCCTGAGAAGCAACCATCAAGGTCACACGCATCTCCAGGCGCTAATGCAATCGGACAATGCTCCCAATGTACAAGGTCTTTACTCTTCACGTGGCCCCAATGCATTGGGCCCCAGTTCTCATCATAAGGATGATGCTGAT